>NZ_JBHYPS010000051.1:0-43933 GCF_042746075.1 Streptomyces sp. NPDC058758
CGCCCGGTTACATTCCGAACCCGGAAGCTAAGCCTTTCAGCGCCGATGGTACTGCAGGGGGGACCCTGTGGGAGAGTAGGACACCGCCGAACAATTCTTCAGGACCCCTGGTCCCAGCGTTCACGCTGGGACCAGGGGTCCTTTTGTTTTTGCTTGACTTTTCCGAGGCGCGGCCGAGTGCCGGCTGCGCGAGAATGACTGCAGTACCCGAAGACAGGAGTCACACCGATGTCCACCAACTCTCCCGACGACCGTCCGGAGCGCGAGCCGCGTCGCAGGGACGGTGCCGGTGGCGACCGGGGCGGCTTCCGTGGGCCCCGCCGTGACGACAACCGCGGTGACAACCGCGGTGACAACCGCGGCGGGGGCGGCTTCCGTCGCGACGACAACCGCGGTGGCGGCGGCTACCGCCGCGACGACCGCGGTGGCGACAACCGTGGCGGTGGCGGTTTCCGCCGCGACGACAACCGCGGCGGTGACCAGCGCGGTGGCGGCGGCTTCCGTCGCGACGACAACCGTGGCGGCGGCGGTGGCTACCGCGGCAGTGACCAGCGTGGTGGCGGCGGCTTCCGCCGTGACGACCGGGGTG
The DNA here is from genome assembly GCF_042746075.1 of Streptomyces sp. NPDC058758. Classification (NCBI taxonomy): domain Bacteria; kingdom Bacillati; phylum Actinomycetota; class Actinomycetes; order Kitasatosporales; family Streptomycetaceae; genus Streptomyces; species Streptomyces sp. NPDC058758. The sequence continues at coordinate 590 of NZ_JBHYPS010000051.1, forward strand.
GCGACAACCGTGGCGGTGGCGGTTTCCGGCGTGATGACCGTCGGGACGAGCGGCCTTCGTCGTTCCGTCGCGACGACCGGCCTTCCTTCCCGCGTGACGACCGACGTGACGAGCGTCGGGACGACCAGCGCGGTGGCGGGTTCCGCCGTGACGACCGCGGCGGCGACCAGCGCGGTGGCGGCGGCTTCCGTCGCGACGACCGGGGCGGCGACAACCGGGGCGGTGGCTACCGCCGTGACGACCGGGGTGGCGACAACCGTGGCGGTGGCGGTTTCCGGCGTGATGACCGTCGGGACGAGCGGCCTTCGTCGTTCCGTCGCGACGACCGGCCCTCGTACCCGCGTGACGACCGACGTGACGACAACCGTGGCGGCGGCTTCCGCCGCGACGACCGCGGTGGCGACAACCGGGGCGGCGGCTACCGTCGCGACGACCGGCCTTCGTACCCGCGTGACGACCGGCGGGACGACCAGCGCGGTGGCGGCTTCCGCCGTGACGACCGGGGTGGCGACAACCGTGGTGGCGGTTTCCGGCGTGATGACCGTCGGGACGAGCGGCCTTCGTCGTTCCGTCGCGACGACCGGCCCTCGTACCCGCGTGACGACCGCCGGGACGACAACCGTGGCGGCGGTTTCCGCCGTGACGACCGCGGTGGCGACCAGCGCGGTGGTGGGTTCCGTCGGGACGACCGTGGTGGCGACAGCCGTGGTGGCGGCTTCCGCCGCGACGACCGTGGTGGGTTCCGTGGGCGGGACGACCGGGGCGGCGATCGCGGTGGGTACCGGGGCCGGGACGACCGCGGCGACCGGGGCGGGTACCGCGGGGACCGGGAGCGGAGCGACCGCGCGCCCCTCAAGCGTCTGCCGATCCCGCCGGAGGTCACCGGCGAGGAGATCGACCCCGATGTGCGCCAGGAACTGATGAGCCTGCCCAAGGGGCTGGCCGACGACGTCGCCCGCAACCTGGTCATGGTGGCGCAGCTGATCGACGAGGACCCGGAGAAGGCCTACGGCTACTCCCGGGTCGCGCTGCGGCTCGCCTCGCGCGTCGCCGCCGTCCGCGAGGCCGCCGGCTTCGCCGCGTACGCCAACCAGAAGTACTCCGAGGCGCTGGCCGAGTTCCGTGCCGCGCGCCGGATGAGCGGCGGCGTGGACCTGTGGCCCGTCATGGCCGACTGCGAGCGCGGCCTCGGCCGGCCCGAGCGGGCGCTCGCCATGGCCGGCGAGCCCGAGGTACAGAAGCTCGACAAGGCCGGACAGGTCGAGATGCGGCTCGTCGCCGCCGGCGCCCGCCGGGACATGGGGCAGCTGGAGGCCGCCATCGTGACCCTGCAGAGCCCCGAGCTGGCGTCCAACGCCACCCACCCGTGGACCGCGCGACTGCGGTACGCCTACGCCGACGCCCTGCTCGCCGCCGAGCGGGAGCAGGAGGCCAGGGAGTGGTTCGCCAAGGCCCTGGAGGCCGACAAGGACGGGGCGACGGACGCCTCCGACCGCCTCGCCGAGCTCGACGGGGTCGAGTTCGTCGACGCCTTCGACGAGGACGAGGACGAGGACGGGGACGGAGTCCTGGCGGCCGACGAGCGGGACGACGAGCGCGACGTGGCCGACGACGTCACCGACGAGGACATCGTCGACGAGGACGACCGGCGCTGAGGCTCGGTGACATGAGGAAGGGGCGGCACCCGGTGGGTGCCGCCCCTTTCCCGTCTCCTCGTCCTGCGGGCGTCAGTCGAGGGCCAGGCTGCGCAGCACCAGCCCCGTCGCCGGCTTGGGGCCGAAGGACGTCGACTTGCGGGGCATCGTGACGCCCTGGCGGGCCAGGTCGCGGACGACCTCCTCCCGCACCGGATGCATCAGGACCGCCGTGCCGCCCCGGCGCTCGGCCTGGTCGACGGCCGCCGCGGTGTCGTGGATGTAGGCGATGTCCTCGGGGGCGTCCGGGACGTGCCAGACGTGCTCCAGGAGCGTGGCGTGCAGGACCGTCGCGTCCAGGGTGCGCCAGGCCTCCGGACGGTCGGTGCGGACCGTGCGGGCCAGCAGGGCCGGGTCGGGGCGGTCCAGGAGGTGGAAGGCGCCGTCGCCCGCGAGGAGGAAGGCGTTGCCCTCGGCGGCGGCCTCGGCCAGCGCCTCCAGGGCCTCGGGGAGGGGACGTTCGACGCGGCGGACCCGGAAGGAGCCGCCGACCGCTTCGAGGGCGTCCGCGACCGGCAGCCGGCTCAGCAGGCGGTGGATCGCGCGGACCCGCAGGGGATAGCGGACCGTGTCGATGAGGAGCACCAGACCCTGGTTCCAGGGACCGGGGGAGGGGTGCTCGGCGCGGAGCCGCAGATAGGTCGCCCAGCGGTGGTGGCCGTCCGCGATGAGCGCCTGGTGGCGGGCGAGTTCGGCCGTGACCGCAGCCTGCTCGGCCGGGTCGGTGACCGCCCACAGCCGGTGGTGGAAACCGTCCTCGGTGGTCGTGGCCAGCAGCGGCTCGCGCCGCACGGCGGCCTCGATCACCGAGTCCGCGCCGTCGCCGTCGCCCGGGTAGGTGAGGAGCAGCGGCTCCAGGTTGGCCGCGGTGGTGCGCATCAGGGCGGCGCGGTCCTCGACCACGTGCGGCATGACGTCCTCGTGGGGGAGGACGATCCCCTCGTCGGGGGTGCTGAGTTCGAGGGCGCCGATGATGCCGCGCTGGAGGATCCCGTCGCCCCGCTGCTCGTACACGTACAGCGCGGGGCCCGGGTCGGGGGCGAGGACGCCCTCGGCCAGCCAGCGGTCCAGCGTGACCGCCGCCTTGCGGTGGCGGGTGCCCGCCGTGACCGCCTGGGGGAGGATCAGCCGGACGATGTTGTGCGGGTCGGCGGACTCCAGGTGGAGCAGCCCGTCAGGTCGTACGACGACGTCGTAGGGCGGGGACGTGACGGCCGCGAGACTGCCGACCCGCTCGGGGACGTACCGGATGCCGCGGAACGGATGCAGGCGCAGCCCCGCCGTGTCGTCGCGGACGGCGTCGGCCGCGTGACCTGAGGTGTTCATCTCGTCATCGTAGGCGCGCGGCGGGGATGAGCGATGATCGGGGGAGCGGGGATTTACCGGCGGTGAGTGAGGAGCGGGTGGTCATGGCGCGAGACGGCCAGGAGCGGCGGACGGAACGGAGCCGGCCCGGCGGCAGCGCGGTCGCGCTGAGCACGGCGTACGACACGGCGCTGCTCGACCTCGACGGGGTCGTGTACTTCGCGGGCGGGGCGGCGATCCCGTACGCCGTGGAGGCGCTCGGGGCGGCGCGGGACGGCGGGATGCGGCTCGCGTACGTGACGAACAACGCGCTGCGGACACCGGACGCGGTAGCCGCGCACCTCACCGAGCTGGGCGTGCCGGCCGAGCCGGGGGACGTCGTCACCTCGGCGCAGGCCGTGGCCCGGCTCGTCGCCGGGGACGTGCCGGAGGGGGCGAGGGTGCTCCTCGTGGGCGGCGAGGGGCTGCGGGTGGCGCTGCGCGAGCGGGGGCTCGTGCCCGTCGAGTCGGCCGACGACGAGCCGGTGGCCGTGGTGCAGGGCTACGGCGGGCCGGACATGGCCTGGGGCCGGTTCGCGGAGGCGGCGTACGCGATCGGGCGGGGCGTGCCCTGGTACGCCTCCAACACCGACCTGACGATTCCGGGCGCGCGCGGGATCGGGCCCGGGAACGGCGCCGCCGTCGAGGTCGTGCGCATCGCCACCGGCGGCCGGGTCGAGCCCCGGGTGGCGGGGAAGCCGCAGCCGCCGATGCACCGGGAGACCGTGCTGCGGACCGGGGCGGAGCGGCCGCTGGTCGTCGGGGACCGGCTGGACACCGACATCGAGGGCGCCTTCCACGGGGGCGTCGACTCGCTGCTGGTGCTGACGGGGGTGACCGACGCGGCGACGCTCCTGGCGGCGGTGCCGGAGCACCGGCCGACGTACGTGGCGGCGGACCTGCGGGGGCTGCTCGCCGGACAGCCGGAGGTCGTGGCGGACGGCGACGGCGGCTTCCGGTGCGGGGGGTGGCGGGCCTCGGTGAGCGGGGACGCGCTCGTACTGGAGGGTGCGGAGGGCGCGGAGGCCGAGGTGCTCGACGGGTTGCGGGCGCTGTGCGGGGCGGCGTGGACGTGGGCCGGGGCCGGGGCGTGCGGGCTCGACGCGGGGAAGGCGCTGGCGCGGCTCGGGCTGTAGGGGCCCGGGCGTGACGGGGCGTGGGGCGGGCCGGGTTCCGGCGCGGCCAGGGCCCTGGCGCGGCCCGTTCCGGGGTTGTCGGAGGGCCCCGGGGGATTCGGGGCGACCGGCCCCTGCTAGATCAATGTTGGGTAGGCTAACCTAACCGGGTGTTGGTCGAGAGTCCCTCCCGTACGAGCGCGGAGCCGGTGAAGGCCGGGCAGACCCCGAGGCGCCGGAACTCCGTGCGCGCCCTCGGGCTGCTCGCCGCCGCCGGCGTCCTGCTGCTTGTCTGTGTCCTGAGCATCATGATCGGTGCCAAGCCGGTGCCGTTCGACGACGTGTGGCACGGACTGTTCCACAACAGCGGCGTCGGCAACGACGTCGTCATCCACGACGTGCGGGTGCCGCGCACCCTGCTCGGGCTGCTCGTCGGCCTGGCGCTCGGCCTGGCCGGCGCGGTGATGCAGGGGCTCACCCGCAACCCGCTGGCGGAGCCCGGACTGCTCGGGGTGAACGCGGGCGCGGCCGCCGCCGTCGTCTCGGCCATCGCCTTCCTCGGCGTCACCGACGTCCGCGACTACGTGTGGTTCGCCTTCGTCGGCGCCGCCGTCGTCTCCGTCGTCGTGTACGCGCTCGGCGGCAGCCGCAGCGCCACGCCGGTGCGGCTCGCGCTCGCCGGCACGGCCGCCACCGCCGCCCTGTACGGCTTCGTCAACGCCGTCCAGCTGCTCGACTCCGCCGCCCTCGACCGGCTCCGCTTCTGGACCGTCGGCTCGCTGGCCTCCGCCGACACGGCCACCGTCGGCCGGGTCGCGCCGTTCATCCTCGTCGGCGCCGTGCTGGCGCTCGGCATCGCGCGACCGCTCAACGCCATGGAGATGGGCGACGACGCGGCCCGCGCGCTCGGCGTGAGCATCAACCGGACCCGGCTCGTCGCCATGCTCGCCGTCACCCTGATGTGCGGCGCCGCGACGGCCGCCTGCGGGCCGATCATCTTCCTCGGCCTGATGGTGCCGTACATGGTCCGGGCGATCACCGGCCCCGACATGCGGTGGATCCTGCCGTACGCGGCCGTGCTCGCGCCCGTGCTGCTGCTCGGCTCCGACGTCCTCGGCCGGGTCCTCGTCCGGCCCGCCGAACTCCAGGTCGGCATCGTGACGGCCCTCGTCGGCGGTCCCGTCTTCATCCGACTCGTACGCCGCAAGAGGATGGCCCAGCTGTGACCACCAAGACCCTGCGGACCGGCGGCGGACTCTCCCTGCGGTACGAGCCGCGGGCCGCGCTCTGTGGCCTCGGGCTGATCCTGCTCACCCTCGGACTCGGCATCGTCCTCGTCGGCACCGGCGACTTCCCGATGACGCCGGGCGAGGTCGTCGACACCCTCCTCGGCAGGGGGACGGCCGTCCAGGAGTTCGCCGTCATGGAGCTGCGGCTCCCGCGGGTCCTCGTCGCGATCCTCGTCGGCGCCGCGCTCGCCCTCGGCGGGGCCGTCTTCCAGTCGGTCTCCCGCAACCCGCTGGGCAGCCCCGACGTCATCGGCTTCGGCCAGGGCGCCACCGTCGGCGCGCTGACCGTGATCGTCCTCTTCCAGGGCAGCGCCGTCGCCACCGCCCTCGGGGCGGTCGCCGGCGGTGTCGCCACCGGCGTCGTGATCTACCTGCTGGCCTGGAAGCGGGGCGTGCACGGCTACCGGCTGGTGCTCGTCGGCATCGGCGCCGCCGCCATGCTGACCTCCGTCATCCACTACCTCATCACCAAGGCCAGCCTGACGGACGCCACCCGCGCCACCGTGTGGATGACCGGCTCCCTCGACGGGCGCGACTGGGCCCAGTTCTGGCCGCTGCTCGCCGTCTGCTGCGTGCTGGTGCCGCTGGTCCTCGGCCACGGGCGGGCGCTGCGGATGCTGGAGATGGGCGACGACGCCGCGTACGCGCTCGGCGTGAAGGTCGAGCGCACCCGGATCGTCCTGATGGCCTCCGCCGTCCTGCTCGTCGCCGTCGCCACCTCGGCGGCCGGCCCCATCGTCTTCGTCTCCCTCAGCGCCCCGCAGCTGGCCCGCCGGCTGACCCGCGCGCCCGGCCCGAACCTGGCGGTGTCCGCCGTCATGGGCTCCGCCCTGCTGCTGGGCGCCGACTGGATCGCCGGGAACGCCTTCGGCGAGCGGCAGCTGCCCGTCGGCGTCATCACCGGCATCCTCGGCGGCTGCTACCTGCTCTGGCTGCTCGTCAGCGAGCGCAAGGCGGGCCGGATATGACCACCTCACCCCCGCACGCATCCGTACCGGACACCAGGAGCACCCCCATGAGCGATCGGCAGCAGCAGCGGCTCGGGGCCGAGTCGGTCACCCTCGCGTACGAGCAGCGGGTCATCGCCCGCGACCTGTCCGTCGAGATCCCGGACCACTCCTTCACGGTCATCGTCGGCCCCAACGCCTGCGGCAAGTCCACGCTGCTGCGCGCCCTGTCCCGGATGCTCAAGCCGGCGGAGGGCCGGGTGCTGCTCGACGGCCAGTCGATCCACTCGATGCCGGCGAAGAAGGTCGCCCGCACCCTCGGCCTGCTGCCGCAGTCGTCGGTCGCGCCCGACGGCATCACCGTCGCCGACCTCGTCGCCCGGGGCCGCTACCCGCACCAGGGCCTGCTGCGGCAGTGGTCGCCCGAGGACGAGCGGATCGTCCAGGAGTCGATGGAGTCCACCGGGGTCGCCGAGCTGGCCGACCGGTTCGTCGACGAGCTGTCCGGCGGGCAGCGCCAGCGGGTGTGGATCGCCATGGCCCTCGCCCAGCAGACCCCGCTGCTGCTCCTCGACGAGCCCACCACCTACCTCGACATCCAGCACCAGATCGACGTCCTCGACCTCTGTGCCGAGCTGCACGAGACGCAGGGCCGGACGCTCGTCGCCGTCCTGCACGACCTCAACCACGCGGCCCGGTACGCCACCCACCTCATCGCGGTGCGCGGCGGCGAGGTCGTCGCCGAGGGCCCGCCGTCCGAGGTGGTGACCGCCGAGCTGGTCGAGCGGGTCTTCGGGCTGCGCTGCCAGGTCATCGACGACCCGGAGACGGGCACCCCGCTCGTCGTCCCGGCGGGACGGCAGGCGCGGGCCCGGCGGCCCGTGCCCGCCCAGGAGGCCGCGCGGGGCGACGCCCAGGAGCCCGCGCTACAGAAGTGAGCGCAGCCGCAGCAGGTCGCGGAAGCCGGCCTCCAGCCCGACCCGGCCGGAGGCCCACGCCCTGGCGAAGTTCAGCCGGCCGTCCACCAGCGCGACCAGGTCGTCGCCGGTCATCGTGAGGCGGATCTGGGCCTTCTCGCGCGGTGGTCCGGACACCGTCGACCCGACGGTCATCCGGCCGCCCGCGAGCCGGCCGGTGAAGGTCGTGTCGAGGTCCGTGAGGTGGCAGCTCAGGGTGCGGTCGAGCGCCGCCGCGCCCCGGACGTCGCCGTCCGCGCGCGCGAGGCCGTCCGCCAGCTTGTCGAGTGCGTCGCGGCACTCCGTGATCGTCGCCATCGCCGTCGACCGTACCCCAGGGCTTCGCGGTAGCGTCGGGGCATGAGCGAAGCGATGACGTCGGCGGAGGCCGGGCCGGAGACGGCGGAGGACGCCGGTACGGGCTCCGGGGACGGCGCCGGGGGAGCGGTGGACGCGCCGGCCGCGGCCGCGCCGCTGGGGGTGGACCGGGAGGCCACCGGGCTGCCGGCCGTCGACGCGCTCCTGGAGCGGCTGGCCGAGGCCGACCACCTCCCGGCGGAGGGACACCTCGCGGTGTACGAGGATGTACACCGAGGACTGGGCGCCGAGCTGACCACGCTCGACGCGCACCCGGCCTCCGCACCCCGTCCGCACGACCCCAGGAGCTGAACCCAACGTGGCAGGAGTGGCACGCCGCCGACTCGACGCCGAGCTGGTCCGGCGCAAGCTCGCCCGCTCGCGCGAGCACGCCGGCCAGCTGATCGCCGCGGGCCGGGTGACCGTCGGCAAGACCGTCGCCACCAAGTCCGCCACCCAGGTCGAGACCGCCGCGGCGATCGTCGTCTCCCAGGACGACTCCGACCCCGACTACGTCTCGCGCGGCGGGCACAAGCTCGCCGGCGCCTTCGAGGCCTTCGTCCCCCTCGGCCTGGAGGTCGCCGGCCGGCGGGCGCTCGACGCGGGCGCCTCCACCGGCGGCTTCACCGACGTGCTGCTGCGCTCCGGCGCCGGGCACGTCGTCGCCGTCGACGTCGGCTACGGACAGCTCGCCTGGTCGCTCCAGAGCGACGAGCGGGTCACCGTGAAGGACCGCACCAACGTGCGCGAGCTGACCCTGGACGCGATCGACGGCGTCCCCGTCGACCTCGTCGTCGGCGACCTCTCCTTCATCCCGCTCGGGCTCGTGCTGCCCGCGCTGGTCGCCTGCACCGCGCCCGGCGCCGACCTCGTCCTGATGGTCAAGCCGCAGTTCGAGGTGGGCAAGGAGCGGCTCGGCTCCGGAGGCGTCGTCCGCAGCGCCGAGCTGCGCGCCGACGCCGTGAAGAACGTCGCCCGGCAGGCGGCGGAGCTCGGGCTCGGGGTGCTCGGCGTCACCGCCAGCCCGCTGCCCGGGCCGTCGGGGAACGTCGAGTACTTTCTGTGGCTGCGGGCCGGCGCGCCCGCACTCGATCCGGCTGACGTCGACCGCGCCGTGGCGGAGGGACCTCGTTGACAGCATCAGCGGCACCACAGGCACCACGTACCGTCTTCCTGCTCGCGCACACCGGCCGGCCGGCCGCGGTGCGCAGTGCCGAGCTCGTCGTCCTGGGACTGCTGCGCAGCGGCATCGGCGTCCGCGTCCTGGAGGCCGAGGCGGCGGACCTGCCGCTGCCGCCCTCCGTGGAGAAGATCCCGGACCACTGTCCCGAGGCGCTCGACGGCTGCGAGCTGATCATCGTCCTCGGCGGTGACGGGACGCTGCTGCGCGGCGCGGAGTTCTCCCGCGCCTCCGGGGTGCCGATGCTCGGCGTCAACCTGGGCCGCGTCGGCTTCCTCGCCGAGGCCGAGCGGGACGACCTCGACAAGGTCGTCGACCGGGTCGTCACCCGGGCGTACGAGGTCGAGGAGCGGATGACCCTCGACGTGGCCGTCTACCAGAACGGCGACGTGCTGCACAGCGACTGGGCGCTCAACGAGGCCGCCGTGCAGAAGGTGTCCCCGGAGCGGATGCTGGAGGTGGTCCTCGCCATCGACGGGCGGCCGGTCACCGGCTTCGGCTGTGACGGGGTGATCTGCGCGACGCCGACCGGCTCGACCGCGTACGCCTTCTCGGCGGGCGGTCCGGTGATCTGGCCCGAGGTGGAGGCGCTGCTGATGGTGCCGATCGGGGCGCACGCGCTGTTCGCCAAGCCGCTCGTCACCACGCCCGAGTCCGTGCTCGCCGTCGAGGTCGAGCCGCACACCCCGCACGGGGTGCTGTGGTGCGACGGGCGGCGGACCGTCGAACTGCCCGCGGGCGCCCGGGTCGAGGTCCGGCGCGGCGCGGTGCCGGTCCGGCTCGCCCGGCTCCACCACGCCTCCTTCACCGACCGGCTCGTCGCCAAGTTCGCGCTGCCCGTCTCGGGCTGGCGGGGCGCGCCGCACTGACCGGCCCCCTCACGGGGGGCGATGTCGCGTCGCGGCACGGAAACCTCGTATGGTCTGGGGCGTGCTGGAGGAGATGCGGATACGGTCGCTCGGGGTCATCGACGACGCGGTGGTCGAGCTGTCGCCCGGCTTCACCGCGGTGACCGGTGAGACCGGCGCGGGCAAGACCATGGTCGTCACGAGCCTGGGGCTGCTGCTCGGCGGGCGGGCCGACCCGGCCCTGGTGCGGATCGGGGCCGCCTCGGCGGTCGTCGAGGGGCGGATCAGCCTGCCGCCCGGCGCGCCCGCGGCGGCGCGGGCCGCGGAGGCGGGGGCGGAACTCGACGAGGGCGCCCTGCTGGTGACCCGTACGGTCTCCGCCGAGGGGCGCTCGCGGGCGCACCTGGGCGGGCGTTCGGTGCCGGTGGGGCTGCTGGCGGAGCTTGCCGACGAACTCGTCGCCGTGCACGGCCAGACCGATCAGCAGGGCCTGCTGAAGCCCGCCCGGCAGCGCGGCGCGCTCGACCGGTACGCGGGCGAGGCGGTGTCCGGTCCGCTCGCCGCCTACACGGAGGTGTACCGCAGGCTGCGGGCCGTCACCGCCGAGCTGGAGGAGATCACCACCCGGGCACGTGAGCGAGCCCAGGAGGCCGATCTGCTGCGCTTCGGGCTGGCCGAGGTCGAGGCCGTCGCCCCGCGGGCCGGGGAGGACGAGGAGCTGGCCGCCGAGGCCGAGCGGCTCGGGCACGCCGAGGCGCTCGCCTCCGCCGCCGCGCTCGCGCACGCCGCGCTCGCCGGCAATCCGGAGGACCCCGAGTCCGTCGACGCGACCACCCTGGTCGGCGGGGCGGGCCGGGCCCTGGAGGCCGTACGGGCGCACGATCCGGCGCTCGCCGCGCTCGCGGACCGGACGGGGGAGATCTCCATCCTGCTGGCCGACGTGGCGCAGGAGCTGGCCGGGTACGCGGACAACCTGGACGCCGATCCGCTGCGGCTCGCCGCGGTGGAGGAGCGGCGGGCCGCCCTCACCCAGCTGACGCGGAAGTACGGCGAGTCCGTCACGGCCGTCCTGGCCTGGGCGGAGGAGGGCGCGCGGCGGCTCGGGGAGCTGGACGGCGACGACGAGCGGACCGGTGAGCTGACCGCCGAGCGGGACCGGCTGCGCGACGAGCTGTCGGTGCTCGCGCAGCGGCTCACCGACGCCCGCACCGAGGCCGCGGACCGGTTCGCCGGGGCGGTCACCGCCGAGCTGGCCTCGCTCGCCATGCCGCACGCGCGGGTGTCCTTCGACATCCGGCAGACCGAGGTCTCCGACGAGGCCTCCGGCGTCCGGGTCGGCGGGCGGTGGGTGGCCTACGGGCCGGCCGGCGCCGACGAGGTCGAGCTGCTGCTCGCCCCGCACCCCGGCGCCCCGCCGCGGCCCATCGCCAAGGGCGCGTCCGGCGGCGAGCTGTCCCGGGTGATGCTCGCCGTCGAGGTGGTCTTCGCCGGGGTCGACCCGGTGCCGACGTACCTCTTCGACGAGGTCGACGCGGGCGTCGGCGGCAAGGCGGCGGTGGAGATCGGCCGTCGGCTGGCGAAGCTGGCCAGGACCGCGCAGGTCGTCGTGGTCACCCACCTGCCGCAGGTGGCGGCCTTCGCCGACCGGCAGCTGCTGGTGGAGAAGACCAACGACGGCTCCGTCACCCGCTCCGGCGTCACCGTCCTGGAGGGCGAGGAGCGGGTCCGCGAGCTCTCCCGGATGCTCGCCGGGCAGGAGGACTCGGAGACCGCCCGGGCCCACGCGGAGGAGCTGCTGGCCACGGCCAGGGCCGACGCCTGAGGCGGGGCCCGGCCGGGCCCCGGCGCACGCCTCCGAGGGCGCGCGCCCTCGGAAGGGGGCGGATCGGAGGCGTGCGCCCTCGAAGGGGGGCGCGCGCCGAATTCCTCGCGCGCTCGCCCGGGTGGGTGAACTCGGGGCCGGGGCCGGGGCGTCGGCCGCCCGCCGGCGCGGGGAACGATGCGGTGTCGGTGCCGGAACGTGCGTACGGTCGGCCGTCCGGGCTGGCATCCTTGGGCGCGTGACACAGCTCCGTACGGTCCAAGTGCTGGGCGGCGGCAGCGCGGGCAGCAGCGCTCACGTCCGATCACTTGCCTCGGGGCTGGTGGCGAGGGGCGTCCGGGTGACCGTGTGCGCTCCGGCCGAACTCGACCGCCTCTACGACTACTCGGGGGCCGGCGCCCACGTCGTGCCGCTGCCCCGCCGCAACGACCCGGCGACCGTCGGCGTGCTCCGCAACGCCTGCATCGGCGCCGACGTCGTCCACGCGCACGGACTGCACGCCTCCGTGCGGGCCGCGCTCGCCGTCTCCGGCGGCGTCGGCCTCGCCCGCACCCCGCTCGTCACCACCTGGCACGGCCGGCCGCAGGCCGAGGGCGCCCGGGCCGGCCTCGTACGGCTCCTGGAGCGCCGGACGGCGCGGGCGGCGGCCGTCGTCCTCGGCACCTCCTCCGAACTCGTCGACCGGGCCCGGCGGCGCGGGGCCCGCGACGCGCGGCTCGCCCCCGTCACCCTGCCCGCCGCCCGCGGGCCCGTCTGCCTCCACGACGGCAAGGCCCGGGCCGAACTCGGCGCCGTCGACCGGCCGCTGCTCATGGCCGTCGGCGCGCTCGAACCCGGCCGGGGGTACGGGACGCTGCTCGACGCGGCGCGCGAGTGGCGGGAGCTCGACCCGCAGCCGCTGCTCGTCATCGCCGGCGAGGGGCGCGAACGGGCGGCGCTCCAGCGGCGGATCGTCGCCGAGGGACTCGCCGTCCGGATCGTCGGCCGGCGCGACGACGTCGCCGAACTCCTCGCCGCGGCGGACGTCGCGGTGCTGCCCTCCCGCTGGGAGGCGCGGTCCCTGCTGGCCCAGGAGGCCCTGCGGATCGGCGTGCCCCTGGTCGCCACGGCCGTCGGAGGCGTGCCCGAACTCGTCGGCGACGCGGCGGAACTCGTGCCGTACGGGGACGCGGGCGCCCTCGCGGAGGCCGTCCGGGGGCTCCTGGAGGACGCCGAGCGGCGGATGGACCTCGCGGCGGCGGGGCGCGTACAGGCGCGGACCTGGCCGTCGGAGGACGACACGATCGCCCACGTCCTGAGCGTGTACGACGAACTGGCGGCGCGCTAGCCGTTCGACGGGGGGCTACGGCGTGTGGCGGCGGGCCCGCAGCGCCAGCGAGAGCGCCAGGACCGTCTGGGGGTCGTCCAGGTCCGTGCCGAGCAGCTCGGAGATGCGGGCGAGCCGGTTGTAGAGGGTCTGGCGGTTGAGGTGGAGCTCGCGGGCCGTCTCCGCCTTGCGGCCCGCGTGCGCCAGGTACGTCTCCAGGGTGGGGAGCAGCGGGGGGCGGGAGGTCCGGTCGTGGTCGCGCAGGGGGCCGATCGCCCGGTCGACGAAGGCCGCCAGGTCCGGGTGGTCGCGCAGCCGCCACAGCAGCAGGTCGATGTCGAGGCGCCGGGCGTCGTACCAGGGGCGGTCCGTCAGGCCCTGGGCCGCCGTCGCCGTCTCGGCCGCGTGCCGCAGGCCCGCCGAGGCCGCCGCCCAGCCGCCGGCCATGCCGACCACGACGACCGGCGGGTGCGCTCCGGCGCCCTCCAGGCCGGCCCGCTCCACGCCGGCCCGCAGCGCCGCCGCGACCCGGTCGGCGACCGCCGTCCGCTCCGACTCCGAGCGCAGGCCGAGCAGGAGCGGGACCCGGCCCTCGACCGGGCGGACGCCCAGGAGGGCGGGGACGCCGACGGAGGACAGCTCCTCGTGGACGGCGCGGGCGAGCAGCGCCCAGCTGCCGGACGGGGAGAGTTCGGGGGCGAGGCGCATGACGACCGGGAGCAGGGGGCCCTCGCCCGGCCTGAAGCCGAGGACGCGGGCCTGCGCCGGGGCGTCCTCCGCCGAGATCCGGCCCTCCGCGAGATCGGTGAGGAAGTCGCCGCGGCCGCGGGCCGCCAGCTCCTCCTCCTGCCGGGCCTGCATGAGGACGACCGCGAGGAGGCCCGCGGCCCGCTCGGCGGCCATCCGGTGGAGGGGGGAGAGGGCGCCGGAGACGGCGAGGAGGACCAGCCGGGCCCGGACCGAGCCGCTGCCGGGGCCCCCGCCGGGGACGTCGACCAGGACCGTGCCGGTCGGCGGGCCGGACTCGCGGGCCGCGCGCTGGCCGCGCAGCCCGTCCCAGACCTGGAGCGGGTCGGCCGGCCCGGACTCGGTGCCCGCCGCGTACAGCAGCTGTCCGTCGGCGGTCTCCAGGAAGACCGGGTTCGCGGCGAAGTCGGAGAGGATGCGGAGCACCTGGGGCACCCCGCCGCCGCCGAGCAGCGCCTCGGTGCACTGCCGGTGGACCTCCTCGGCCTGCCGCTGGAGGGCGTAGTGGCCGTTGACGATCTCGGTGTGGATCTCCTCGGTGACCGCGACGAACGGCACCTCGCGGTGGAGCTGGACCAGCGGCAGCCCGGCGGCGCGGGCGGTCTCCACTATCGTCGCCGGGAGGCGGGCGAAGCGGGGGCCGAGCTCCACGACGAGGGCCGCGATGCCCCGGTCGGCGAGGCGGCGCACGAAGGCCCGCTGCTCGGCCGGGCGGGTGCCCAGGCCGAGGCCGGTGGTCAGCAGCAGCTCGCCGCCCTTCAGCAGGGAGGCGATGTTCGGCACCTCGCCCGCGTGCACCCAGCGCACGGTCCGCTGGAGCCGGTCGGCGCCGGCGACGACCTCCGGCAGGCCGCTGCGGAGCCCCGGGAGTTCGAGTGCCCTCTGTACGGTGATGCCGCCCTGCGTGTCCATGGGCGGACGCTACCGCCGATGGTGTTTCCTGGACATCTCACCACGGTCACGGGCCGCCGCCGATCGCACACAGGGGCGACAACTCGTCGTGGCGCGGCGGGATTTGTATGACCGATTGTCGCTTGTGGCCTACGTCACGCGGGTGGATGCTCTCCCGCCATGGCAGACACCTCCACCCCGCAGCCGGCCCCGCGCGTCGACCGGCTCAAGGCGAACTCCGTCGGGCTCGTCGGCGTCGTCTTCATGGCCGTGGCCACCGCCGCGCCGATCACCGCCATGACCGGCAACCTCCCCATCGCCGTCGGCTTCGGCAACGGCGTCGGCGCCCCCGCCGGGTACCTCTTCGCCACCCTCGTCCTGACCGTCTTCTCCGTCGGGTACGTGGCCATGGCCAAGCGGATCACCGCCGCCGGCGCCTTCTACGGCTACATCTCGCACGGCCTCGGCCGGATCGCCGGCATGGCCTCCGGCATGCTCGCCGTCCTCGCCTACATCGTCTTCGAGGCGTCCATCGTCGGCGTCTTCGCCTACTTCGCGAAGACCACCGTCGCCGACCAGCTCGGCGTCGACCTGCCGTGGATCCTGTACGCGGCCGCCATGCTGGCCGTCACCGCCGTCCTGTCGTACTTCGACATCAACCTGACCGCCAAGGCGCTCGGCGTCATGCTCATCGCGGAGATCGCCGTCCTCTTCGCGGTCGCCACCGCGGTCCTGATCCACGGCGGCGGCCCCGACGGCATCCCCGTCGAGCCGGTCAACCCGAAGAACGCCTTCACCGGCGCCTCCGCCGGTCTCGGCCTCTTCTTCGCCTTCTGGTCCTGGGTCGGCTTCGAGTCGACCGCCATGTACGGCGAGGAGTCCCGCGACCCCAAGCGCGTCATCCCCCGCGCCACCCTCATCTCCGTCATCGGCGTCGGCCTCTTCTACATCTACGTCTCCTGGATGACGATCGCCGGCAACGGCCTGACCGGCTCGGTGGAGCTGTCCTCCTCCGCCAGTCCGCTCGACCTCTTCTTCGCCCCCACCCGGACCTTCATCGGCGCCTGGGCCGTCGACGCCTTCCAGTGGCTGCTGCTCACCGGCTCCTTCGCCTGCGGCATGGCCTTCCACCAGTGCGCCTCCCGCTACCTCTACGCCATCGGCCGCGAGGGCTTCCTCCACCCGGCGCTCGGCCGCACCCACCCGAAGCACGGCTCCCCGTACATCGCCTCCTACGTGCAGAGCGCCATCGCCGTCCTCCTCGTCGGCGCCTTCTGGCTCACCGGCCAGGACCCCTACATCCACCTCTACACCCTGCTCGCGATCCTCGGCACGATGGCCATCCTCATCGTGCAGACGCTCTGCTCCTTCGCGGTCATCGGCTACTTCCGCAAGAACCACCCCGAGGACCGGCACTGGTTCCGGACCTTCACCGCGCCCCTCCTCGGCGGCGTCGCGATGACCGCCGTCGTCGTCCTCCTCGTCGTCAACATGGAGACCGCGGCCGGACTCGCCGCCGACTCCCTCTTCTTCAAGGCGATCCCGTGGATCGTCGGCGCCGTCTTCTTCGGCGGCCTCGGCCTCGGCCTCCACCTCAAGGCCAGGCAGCCCGCGCGGTACGAGATCATCGGCCGGATCGTCCTGGAGGACGCCGCCGAACGCGACGACGAGCAGGCGGAGCCCGTACCGGCCGCACAGAGCTGACCCTCCCCTTCTTCCCTCCAGGAGCGCCCCATGGCACGCACCAACCCGATGCACCTCCTGAACCGCCTCGCCGCCGACCACGCCGACGCCCGCCGGCTCGGCCTCCCCGTCGACGAGCTGCGCGGCCTGAGGAACGACCCCCTCGGCCGCCGTACCCTCCTCAAGGCCGCCGCCGCGGCCGGGATCGCCGGCACCGCCCTCGCCGCCGGAGCCGTGCCCGCCGCGGCCGCCGTCCCCGACCCGCCGGTGCGGTCCGACGCCCGGATCGCCGTCGTCGGCGCCGGCATCGCCGGACTCACCGCCGCCCTCACCCTCCAGGACGCCGGCCTCGCCCCCGTCCTCTACGAGGCCGACCCGGCCCGCGTCGGCGGCCGCATGTGGACCCAGCGGAACCACTGGGCCTACGGGCAGACCTCCGAGATCGGCGGCGAGCTGATCGACACCAGCCACAAGAAGATGCTGGAACTCTGTCGCCGCTTCGGCCTGCCCACCGAGGACTTCCTCGGCGGCGGCCCCAACGGGGCCGAGGAGGTCCTCTGGTTCGGCGGCGGCTACTACCCGCGCGAGCAGGCCGACGCGGACTTCAACGGCGTCTACCAGGCGCTGCGCCGCGACCTGTCCGAGGCGGGGGAGGTCCTCTGGAACCAATCGACCCCGGCCGGCACCGCCCTCGACGACA
Organism: Streptomyces sp. NPDC058758; assembly: GCF_042746075.1. Classification (NCBI taxonomy): domain Bacteria; kingdom Bacillati; phylum Actinomycetota; class Actinomycetes; order Kitasatosporales; family Streptomycetaceae; genus Streptomyces; species Streptomyces sp. NPDC058758. Next base: position 17,469 of record NZ_JBHYPS010000051.1, read on the forward strand.
TGTCCGTGTACGAGTGGATCGAGAGCCGCGTCCCCGGCGGGCACGCCTCGCCGCTCGGGAAGTTCATCGACGTCGCCTACAACGTCGAGTACGGCGCCGACACCACCGAGCAGTCCTCGCTCGCCCTCGTCCTGCTCATGGGCTACCAGACCAATCCCGGCAACTTCAACATCTGGGGCCTGTCCAACGAGCGCTACCACATCACCGGCGGCAACGACCGGCTCCCGAACGCCATCGCCGGGGCCCTCAACCCCGGCACCCTCCGCATGGGCTTCTCCCTCCAGGCCGTACGGGCCAACGCCGACGGCACCCAGACCCTCACCTTCGCCGAGGGCGGCTCCACCCGGACCGTCACCGCCGACCACACCGTCCTGTGCGTCCCGCTGCCGATCCTCCAGCGGCTGGACCTCACCCGCGCCGGCTTCGACCCGCGCATGACCAGCCTGCTGCGCGACGCCCGCATGGGCTACTGCACCAAGCTCAACATGCAGTTCGGCACCCGCCCCTGGCGCGGCACCGGCGCCTGGCCCGGGGTCTCCGCCGGCGACTGCTTCACCGACCTCGACGTGCAGCAGACCTGGGACACCACCAAGGTCCAGGGCGGCACCGGCGGCATCCTCATCCAGTACAACGGCGGCAGCCTCGCCCGGAACCTCAACCCCGCCGGGCCCTTCTCCACCGAGGCCGACCCGTACGTGCGCAACCTGGTGAGCCGCTACCTCACCGGGATCGACGCCTTCTTCCCCGGCACCTCACGGGCCTGGAACGGCCGCGCCCAGCTCTCCGCCTGGCACAAGAACCCGAACGCGCTCGGCGCCTACTCCTGCTGGCCGGTCGGCTACCTCCACCGGTACGCCGGGTACGAGGGCACCGCCCAGGGCAACGTCCACATCGGCGGCGAGCACTGCTCCTACGACTTCCAGGGCTTCATGGAGGGCGGCGCCACCGAGGGCGAGCGCGCCGCGAAGGAGGTGATCGACGCCCTCCGCTAGCGCCTCAGGCCGCGGCGGCCGGCGCGATGTTGTGATTGAGGCGGAAGACGTTGTCGGGGTCGTACGCGGCCTTCACGGCGGCGAGCCGCGGGTAGTTGCCGGCCCCGAAGCCGGCGACGACCCGCTGCTCGCCCTCCGTCCCGATGAAGTTGAGGTACACCGCCTCCGTCGTCCACGGCCGCATGTCGGTCCGCACGTCGTGCACCCACTGGATCGCGCGCCCGTCCGCCGCCGGGTCCTCCCAGGTGGCGAAGGGGTGGACGGCCCAGGGGGCGGTGCGCCACGGCAGCGGCCAGTCGGCGGGGCCGCGGGCCACCGCGCCGCCGAGCGGGAACAGCACGTGCTGGGTGGCCGTGCCCGCCGGGATCCGCTCGCCGCGGGCGCAGAAGACCTCCACGGCCTCGTCCGGGAACGAGCCCAGGTACTCCGCCGACCAGTAGTTCCGCAGCCCCGGCGGGTCGTCCAGCATGCACTGGAGGTCCGCGTAGGGGATCTCCTCGACCAGCTCCACCACCGGCCGCAGCGCGGTCAGCGGACCCGCCAGGTGCCGGACGTCCGCCCGCCGCCCGGCGAGGGTCACCAGGGCGGCCACCACCAGCTCGCCGACCAGGTGCGCGGGGACGAAGGGCTCGGGCGGGGCGGGGAAGTAGAGCACGCCGCCGCCCGCCTCGTCCGGCATGGTCTCCGCCATCGCCCGGTACGCCGTCACCACCGCCGGTCCGGCGGACGGCGGGAAGAGCAGCAGCGCGAAGCTCATCGCGGGCAGCTCGTGCAGCCGCAGGGTCAGCGAGGTCGCCACCCCGAAGTTGCCGCCGCCGCCGTGCAGCGCCCAGAACAGCTCCGGGTTCTCCTCGGCGCTCGCCACCACGTGCTTGCCCTCGGCCGTGACCAGGTCGACGGAGAGCAGGTTGTCGCAGGCGAGCCCGAACTTCCGCTCCAGCCAGCCGGAGCCGCCGCCCAGGGTGAAGCCGGCGACGCCGGTGGTGGAGACCCGGCCGCCGGTGGTGGCCAGGTGGAAGGGCTGGGCGGCCCGGTCCAGGTGGCCCATGGTGGCGCCGCCCTCGACCCGTACCGTCAGGTGCTCGGGGTCCGCGACCACGGCGTGCATCCGCCGCAGGTCGATCACCAGGCCGCCGTCGACGCAGGAGGCGCCGGCGACGCTGTGGCCGCCGCCGCGCACCGCGATCGGCAGCCCCGTCTCCCGCCCGAAGAGGACCGCGTTGGCCACGTCGGCCTGCGTCGCGCACTGGGCGATGACCGCCGGCCGGCGGTCGATCATGCCGTTGTGGACGCGCCGGGCCTCGTCGTAGCCCGGATCGCCGGGTACGAGGACCTCACCGGCCAGATCCTCGCGGAGGCCGGCCAGGGCGGAGTCCGGGACGGTGAACTGGGGAGCCATCGGGTGCCCCCCTTTCGTGCGGGGGCCAGGACACTCTCATGGTAGGTCCGGCCCCCCGGGCACGCCGCTCGGCCGCCGGGCCCCCGCCCGGCCGCCGCACGCCCCGCTCAGCCGCCGTACGCCCCGCTCGCCGTCAGCCGCAGGGCGGTGTCGATCAGCGGGACGTGGCTGAAGGCCTGCGGGAAGTTGCCCACCTGCCGCTGGAGCCGCGGGTCCCACTCCTCGGCGAGCAGCCCCAGGTCGTTGCGGAGCGCCAGCAGCTTCTCGAAGAGGACGCGGGCCTCGTCGACCCGGCCGATCATCGCCAGGTCGTCCGCGAGCCAGAAGGAGCAGGCGAGGAAGGCGCCCTCGTCGCCCTCCAGACCGTCGACGCCCGCCTCCTCGCCGGCCGTCGGATAGCGCAGCACGAAGCCGTCCTCGGTGGACAGCTCCCGCTGGATCGCCTCGATCGTGCCGATCACCCGCTTGTCGTCCGGCGGCAGGAAGCCCATCTGCGGGATGAGCAGCAGCGAGGCGTCCAGCTCCTTGGAGCCGTACGACTGGGTGAAGGTGTTCCGCTCCTTGTCGTAGCCCTTCTCGCAGACGTCCCGGTGGATCTCGTCGCGCAGATCGCGCCAGCGCTCCAGCGGGCCGTCGGCGTCACCGGACTCGATCAGCTTGATCGTGCGGTCGACCGCCACCCAGGCCATCACCTTGGAGTGGGTGAAGTGCCGGCGCGGGCCGCGGACCTCCCAGATGCCCTCGTCGGGCTGGTCCCAGTTCTTCTCCAGGTAGTCGATCAGCTTGAGCTGGAGCAGGGAGGCGTAGTCGTTGCGGGACAGGCCCGTCATGTGGGCCAGGTGCAGGGCCTCGGTGACCTCGCCGTACACGTCGAGCTGGAGCTGGTTCGCGGCGCCGTTGCCGACCCGGACCGGGCCCGAGTTCTCGTACCCCGGCAGCCAGTCCAGCTCCGCCTCGCCGAGCTCCCGCTCGCCCGCGATGCCGTACATGATCTGGAGGTTCTCCGGGTCGCCCGCGACCGCCCGGAGCAGCCAGTCCCGCCACGCGCGGGCCTCCTCGCGGTAGCCGGTGCGCAGCATCGAGGAGAGGGTGATGGCCGCGTCCCGCAGCCAGGTGTAGCGGTAGTCCCAGTTCCGCACGCCGCCGATCTCCTCCGGCAGCGAGGTGGTCGGCGCGGCGACGATGCCGCCGGTCGGGGCGTACGTCAGGGCCTTCAGGGTGATCAGGGAGCGGACCACGGCCTCCCGGTAGGGGCCGTGGTAGGTGCAGTGGTCCACCCACTCGCGCCAGAAGCCGGCGGTGGCCTCCAGGGAGCCCTCGGGGTCCGGGAGCGGCGGCGGCTCCTTGTGCGAGGGCTGCCAGGAGAGGGTGAAGGCGATCCGGTCGCCGGGGGTGACGGTGAACTCGGAGTAGGTGGTGAGGTGCTCGCCGTGGGTCTCGGCGTCGGTGTCGAACCAGACGGAGTCGGGGCCGGCCACCGCGACCGTCCGCTCGCCGACCTTGTGGACCCAGGGCACGATCCGGCCGTAGCTGAACCGCATCCGCAGCGCGGAGCGCATCCGCACCCGGCCGCTGACCCCCTCCACGATCCGGATCAGCTGGGGGGCGCCGTCGCGCGGCGGCATGAAGTCGGTCACCCGGACCGTGCCGCGCGGGGTGTCCCACTCGGACTCCAGGATCAGCGAGTCGCCCCGGTAGCGGCGGCGGTCGGCGGGGGCCGGCTCGGCGTCGTCCGGGCCGGCCGGGCCCACTCTCCAGAAGCCGTGCTCCTCGGTGCCGAGCAGCCCCGCGAAGACCGCGTGCGAGTCGAAGCGGGGGAGGCAGAGCCAGTCGACACTGCCGTCCCGGCAGACCAGTGCCGCGGTCTGCATGTCTCCGATGAGTGCGTAATCCTCGATACGCCCGGCCACGTGCTTCACTCCAGTCGAACGGCCTGTCCGCCCCTCGGGGCGCGTGCAGCGGGATGGTGCGAGTTGCGAGAGGTGCCCGCGGTGCCAGTGTGCGGTATGGCCGGCTCCGGCAGCGGGTCGAGGGGGAAGCGACACGGGCTCCCGGTCCGGTTCCACGGGCGGGGGTGGTGCCGTCGGCCGGCCGCCCGGCGACGGGGCCGGGCGGGATGATCCGCAGAGTAGTGACCGTGGTGATCATCCGCGTCACGCGCTGCTCCATACGGGTGAACGGGATGTTCCCTGGACGTTTGCCCGAACGTTTCCCCTGGGTGGTCTCCCGCTCCCGCCCCGGAAAACGGCCCCTCCGGAGCCCGCCCCACCCGGTCGGCCGGTGTGCCGAGCGTGTGGCCGGAAGCGGTCTCCGGATGTCACTGATACCCTGGTACCCCGTGGACCGGTGGGAAACGGCACCAGCCGAAACCCCCGAAACCGCAGCGACGGCACCCCCGATTCTTCCGGAGGACCTGCCGCTTCGCACCTCCAGAACGCGACCACGGGAGCCCCCTCTTGGCGATGCCGCCCAAATCCACGACGACCAAGCACATCTTCGTCACCGGGGGTGTCGCCTCCTCGCTCGGCAAGGGCCTCACCGCCTCCAGCCTGGGTGCGCTCCTCAAGGCCCGGGGCCTGCGGGTCACGATGCAGAAGCTCGACCCGTACCTCAACGTCGACCCGGGCACGATGAACCCCTTCCAGCACGGTGAGGTGTTCGTCACCAACGACGGCGCCGAGACCGACCTGGACATCGGCCACTACGAGCGCTTCCTCGACGTCGACCTCGACGGCTCGGCCAACGTCACCACCGGCCAGGTCTACTCGCAGGTCATCGCCAAGGAGCGGCGCGGCGAGTACCTCGGCGACACCGTGCAGGTCATCCCGCACATCACCAACGAGATCAAGTCGCGGATCCGCCGCATGGCCACCGACGACGTCGACGTCGTCATCACCGAGGTCGGCGGCACGGTCGGCGACATCGAGTCGCTGCCCTTCCTGGAGACCGTCCGCCAGGTCCGCCACGAGGTCGGTCGCGACAACGTCTTCGTCGTGCACATCTCGCTGCTGCCCTACATCGGCCCCTCCGGCGAGCTGAAGACCAAGCCGACCCAGCACTCCGTCGCCGCCCTGCGCAACATCGGCATCCAGCCCGACGCGATCGTGCTGCGCGCCGACCGCGAGGTCCCGACCGCCATCAAGCGCAAGATCTCGCTGATGTGCGACGTCGACGAGGCCGCCGTGGTCGCCGCCATCGACGCCAAGTCGATCTACGACATCCCGAAGGTGCTGCACACCGAGGGCCTGGACGCCTACGTCGTCCGCAAGCTCGACCTGCCCTTCCGCGACGTGGACTGGACCGTCTGGGAGGACCTCCTGGACCGCGTCCACAACCCGGAGCACGAGGTCACCGTCGCGCTCGTCGGCAAGTACATCGACCTGCCCGACGCCTACCTCTCCATCACCGAGGCCATGCGCGCCGGCGGCTTCGCCAACAAGGCCCGCGTCAAGGTCAAGTGGGTCACCTCCGACGACTGCAAGACCCCGGCGGGCGCGCAGAAGCAGCTCGGCGACGTCGACGCGATCCTCATCCCCGGCGGCTTCGGCGACCGCGGCGTGAACGGCAAGATCGGCGCGATCCAGTACGCCCGCGAGAACAAGGTGCCGCTGCTCGGCATCTGCCTGGGCCTCCAGTGCATCGTCATCGAGGCGGCGCGGAACCTGGCCGACATCCCGGACGCCAACTCCACCGAGTTCGACCCGGCCACCGCGCACCCCGTGGTCTCCACCATGGAGGAGCAGCTCGCCTACGTGGAGGGCGCCGGCGACCTGGGCGGAACGATGCGCCTGGGCCTCTACCCGGCGAAGCTCGCCGAGGGCTCCGTGGTCCGCGAGGCCTACGACGGCGAGCCGTACGTCGAGGAGCGCCACCGCCACCGCTACGAGGTGAACAACGCGTACCGCGCCGAGCTGGAGAAGAAGGCCGGCCTGGTCTTCTCCGGCACCTCCCCGGACAACAAGCTCGTCGAGTTCGTCGAGTACCCGAAGGAGATCCACCCCTACCTGGTCGCCACCCAGGCGCACCCGGAGCTGAAGTCCCGCCCGACCCGCCCCCACCCGCTCTTCGCGGGCCTGGTCAAGGCGGCCGTCGAGCGCAGGACGGGCAAGAAGTAGCAAGGCGTTAACGTTGCCGGGGTACCGGTCCTGACGGACCGGTGCCCCGGTTTTCGCATGTGGTCTCGGGCACGGGAGGACAGAGATGAAGGTGCAGGACACCCCGGAGGAGTGGCGGGTCACCGCCACCGCCACCCCCTTCAAGGGAAACAAGACGAGTGTCCGCACGGACGACGTGGTCATGCCGGACGGCTCGGTCGCCCGCCGCGACTACCAGGTCCACCCCGGCTCCGTCGCCGTGCTCGCCCTGGACGACCGGGACCGGGTGCTCGTGCTGCGGCAGTACCGGCACCCGGTGCGCCAGAAGCTGTGGGAGATCCCGGCGGGCCTGCTCGACGTGCCCGGCGAGAACCCGCTGCACGCCGCGCAGCGCGAGCTGTACGAGGAGGCGCACGCCAAGGCGGCCGACTGGCGGGTGCTCGTGGACACGTACACCTCCCCGGGCGGCTGCGACGAGGCCGTACGGATCTTCCTGGCGCGCGACCTCGCCGAGGCGGAGGGGGAGCGGTACGCGGTCGCCGAGGAGGAGGCCGACATGGAGGTGGCGCGGGTCCCGCTGGACGAGCTGGTCCGGGGCGTGCTCGCCGGCGAGCTGCACAACGCCTGTCTGGTGGTGGGCGTGCTGTCGCTGGTCGCCGCCCGGGCGGGCGACGGGGTCGACGCCCTGCGCCCGGCGGAGGCCCCCTGGCCTGCCCGGCCGTTCGAGGCGTAGCGTTCCCCGCCCCCGTCGAGGGCCGGTGTGACTGTCTGCTGATCCGATCGGGGGACGTGCCCGCCGCGCTCCGCCGGGGGCGCCCCGGGGGCTGAACTACGCTCGTACACGCCCGTGCGGAGTCCCCCGCGGGATGGCTCGTGCGCAGGTGGACGGGAGTGTGGCCCGTGACGGATCAGGCGGTGGCGGCGGCCGGCAGCCGGCAGTTCTACGGCCGGCAGCGGGAGTTGAAGGCCCTCCGCGCCGACATCGAGCGGACCGGCCTGGACACCCTCACCGGACGCAAGGAGCCCCGCGCCCGCGTCCTGCTCGTCGCGGGGCGGCCCGGCTCCGGCCGGACCGCGCTCGCCGAGGAGCTGATCGCCTCCGTCGCCGACCGCTACCCCGACGGCGTCTACCGCGCCCGGCTCACCGAGCCCGGCGGGGAGCCCGTGCCCACCGCCCGTGCCGCCCGCGAGCTGCTGCGCGACCTCGGCGTCGCGGAGCCGCCCGGCGCCGCCGAGGACGAGCTGACCGAGCTGGTCCGCGAGGCGCTCGGCGGGCGCCGGGCGGTGCTGCTGCTCGACGACGCCGTCGACGCCGAGCAGGCCGACCCGCTGCTCCCGGACAACCCCGACGCCCTCGTCGTCGCGGTGGCCGAGGGGCCGCTCACCGGCATCCCGGACGTCCGGCCCTGCACCCTGGGCGGGCTCGACCCGAAGTCCGCCATCGAGCTGCTGACCTCCGCCACCGGCTCGGTCCGCATCACCGTCGACCCGCAGGCCGCCGAGGCCCTGGTCGAGGAGTGCGGCGGGCTGCCCGGCGCGGTGGTCCTCGCCGGCGGCTGGCTGGCGGGCCGGCCCGAGACCTCCGTCGCCGACCTGGCCAAGCGGCTGCGCGGCCTGAACGGCGACCCCCTCACCCGCACCTTCCTCCTCGCCCACCAGGCGCTGCCCCAGCCGGCCGCCCGGATACTGCGCTACCTGGTGCTCGCCCCGCTCGGCCGGGCCGACGCCCACACCGCCTCCGCCCTGGCCGGCTGCTCGGTCCAGGCCGCGGCGACCACGCTCGCGGACTTCGCCCGCCTGGGCCTGGTCACCGAGGCCGGGGACGGGGAGTACGAGGCCCCCGGCCACCTCGTCCCCCTCCTCCGCGCCCAGCTGGAGGAGCGCGACCGGCCCGCCGAGGTGCAGCTCGCCCGGGCCCGGATGCTGGAGCGGACCGTGCGGCTCCTCCAGTCCTGCCGTGCGGTCACCGAACCCGAGGGCTCCCCGGCCCGGCGCAAGCTCGCCGGCCTGCCGCGCGCCCTGCGCTTCCCCACCCGCGAGGAGGCCGCGCGCTGGCTGGTCTCCCGCCGGCCCGCGCTGCTGGCCTGTGCCCGGATGGCCGTCGCCGACGGGGAGCTGGACACCCTCGCCCGCCGGCTCATCGCCTCCCTGGTGCGGGCGCTCACGGCGCACCACGGCGCCGAGGCCGCGGCGCCCGACCTGTACGGGCTGCACCGGCTGGTCCTGGACGTGGCCGAGCGGCGCGGACTGCACCGCGAGCGGGCGGCGGCCCTGCTCAACCTCGGCGACCTCGACGCCCGGACCGGCCGCACGAAGGACGCTCTGCTGCGATATCGGTTGGCATGGGAGGCCGGAAGGCAAGCAAATGATCCGTACGCGACCGGTCGCGCAATGGAATCCGTAGGCGGCAGCTATCAGGAACTCGGCGACTGGCAGCGGGCCGGCGACTGGTACGGCCGGGCCCTCGCCCAGCGCCTCGCCCACGACGAGCGGGCCGACCAGGCGCGCCTGTACGCCCGCCTCGGCGCCGTGCAGACCTACGCGGGGCGGTACGGCGAGGCGCTGCGGCACTGGCGGGCGGCGGCGGCCGGCTACCGCAGGCTCGGCGATCTCCCGGGCCACGCACGGGCGTTGAGCGAGGCGGCCCGGGTGCAGGAGTACGCGGGCCGCCCCGAGGAGTCGCTGCGGACCTGCGAGGAGGCCGTCGAGTGGGCCCGTCGCGCCCAGGACACCCGGCTCCAGGCGGCCCTCCGGCTGCGGCTCGCCGACACCCTGGACCGGCTCGGGGACCCGGCCGCGGCGCGGCTGCACCGGGCCGCGGCGGACCGTCTTCTGGAAACCGACCGCCACGCCTACGAAATCCGCAGTGGCTCCGCAGAAGATTAGTACTTTGAAAGGCTAGACAGCGGGAACTCCTTCATTAGACTGGTTCTGCCGCGTTCGAACGTGGTCTGCCCCGGTGCGCCGCAGTGCATCCGGGTATGTATCGCAGTGCACCAGTTATCCCCCCTGATTCAAGGACCGTGATCGACGATGAAGGTCGGCATCCCCCGCGAGGTCAAGAACAACGAGTTCCGCGTGGCCATCACCCCCGCCGGTGTCCACGAGCTCGTCCGCAACGGCCACCAGGTCTTCATCGAGCAGAACGCCGGCGTCGGCTCCTCGATCACGGACGAGGAGTACGTGGCCGCCGGTGCCGAGATTCTCGCCACCGCCGACGAGGTCTGGGCCACCGCCGACCTGCTCCTCAAGGTCAAGGAGCCGATCGCGGAGGAGTACCACCGCCTCCGCAAGGACCAGACGCTCTTCACCTACCTGCACCTCGCCGCCTCCAAGGAGTGCACGGACGCCCTCCTGGAGTCCGGCACCACCGCCATCGCCTACGAGACGGTCGAGACCGCGAACCGCGCCCTCCCGCTGCTCGCCCCGATGTCCGAGGTCGCGGGCCGCCTGGCCCCGCAGGTCGGCGCCTACCACCTGATGCGCTCGGCCGGCGGCCGTGGCGTGCTCCCCGGCGGCGTCCCCGGCACCCACGCCGGCAAGGCCGTCGTCATCGGCGGCGGCGTCTCCGGCTGGAACGCCGTGCAGATCGCCGTCGGCATGGGCTTCCACGTGACCCTGCTCGACAAGGACATCAACAAGCTCCGCGAGGCCGACAAGATCTTCGGCACCAAGGTGCAGACCGTCGTCTCCAACGCCTTCGAGCTGGAGAAGGCCGTCGTCGAGGCCGACCTCGTCATCGGCGCCGTCCTCATTCCGGGCGCCAAGGCCCCGAAGCTGGTCACCAACGAGCTCGTCGCCAAGATGAAGCCCGGAAGTGTCCTTGTCGACATTGCGATCGACCAGGGCGGCTGCTTCGAGGACTCGCACCCGACCACCCACGCCGAGCCGACCTTCCAGGTCCACAACTCGGTCTTCTACTGCGTCGCCAACATGCCCGGCGCGGTCCCGAACACCTCCACCTACGCGCTCACCAACGCCACGCTGCCCTACATCGTGTCGCTGGCGAACAACGGCTGGGTCGAGGCGCTCCGCCGCGACGCCGCCCTCGCCCTGGGCCTCAACACCCATGACAGCAAGGTGGTTTACAAGGAGGTCGCCGAGGCGCACGGCTACGAGCACGTCGAGCTGAGCACCCTCGTCGGCTGACCCGAGCCGCCCCGACGACGGCTCCGCGGACGGGCCCGTCAACGCCCGCCGTCAATGTCACGCACCCGGCCGGACCTTGTTCGACAAGGTCCGGCCGGCTGTGTCTCCGGCCACGCCAAAACGTTCGGTCAACTCGCCTCGAACGTAACCCTTTAACCGTTTCGCACACCCCTGAAACGTGTGGATGCATGGCTGCGCGCCCTTGACAGAGCCGTGTTCGGTTGCCGACACATCGGGCCGGGTCCGGGCGATTGTGTTGCTGCGGACCGGTGACACGCCATAGAGTCGCCAACCGTCGGCATGGTGCCACGCTGACCTATCGATAAATGTTCCTGGTCACGTCCAAGGAGGTAAGACGACTTGTGAATGAGTCGACATTTACTCCCGGGAGCGCTGCGCCAGGTGGCCCGGTCGGCTCCGTCGCGGTGCGGACCTTCGCGACGCGCCGCCCCATGACGACAACCCACACGCTGAAGACGATGGACGGCCTACACGTGAACGCCACGGCCGGCAACGAGATGGGCCGAGAGTCCACCCACTTCGCCGCCTACGACGAGCTGCCCGAGGGGCACTTCTACGACCCCGACGCCGAGTACGAGCCCGACCCGGAGTACGCGGCCACCCTCGCGCCCGACGCTGCCCGCCAGCGCCGCGAGCGGATCGGCCCCACCGGACGGCCGCTGCCGTACTTCCCGATCCCGGGCCCGCTGACCGACCACGGTCCCGCCAAGATCATCGCGATGTGCAACCAGAAGGGCGGCGTCGGCAAGACCACGTCGACCATCAACCTGGGTGCCGCGCTCGCCGAGTACGGACGACGGGTGCTGCTCGTCGACTTCGACCCGCAGGGAGCCCTGTCGGTCGGCCTCGGCGTGAACCCGATGGAGCTCGACCTCACCGTCTACAACCTGCTCATGGAGCGGGGCATGTCGGCGGACGAGGTGCTGCTCAAGACGGCGGTTCCCAACATGGACCTGCTGCCGAGCAACATCGACCTCTCCGCCGCCGAGGTCCAGCTGGTCTCCGAGGTCGCGCGCGAGTCGACGCTCCAGCGCGCCCTCAAGCCGCTGATGAACGACTACGACTACATCGTGATCGACTGTCAGCCCTCGCTCGGCCTGCTGACCGTGAACGCCCTGACGGCGGCCCACAAGGTCATCGTGCCGCTGGAGTGCGAGTTCTTCGCGCTGCGCGGCGTCGCCCTGCTGACCGAGACCATCGAGAAGGTGCAGGAGCGGCTCAACCCCGAGCTGGAGCTCGACGGCATCCTCGCCACGATGTACGACTCCCGGACCGTCCACTCCCGCGAGGTGCTCGCGCGGGTCGTCGAGGCCTTCGACGACCACGTCTACCACACGGTGATCGGCCGGACGGTGCGCTTCCCGGAGACCACGGTCGCCGGCGAGCCCATCACCACGTACGCCTCCAACTCCGTGGGCGCCGCCGCCTACCGCCAGCTCGCCAGGGAGGTGCTCGCCCGGTGTCACGCCGAGTGAGTCTGCCCGGAGCCGACGAACTCTTCCGTACGACCGGGGGGATGGCGCTGCAGTCGTCCTCGCCCCGCCGAACCGTTCCCGCTCCGGCGGGTGAGAGCGACACGGCGGCCGGCGCGGACGGCGGTGCCGCCGGCTCCGCCGAGCACGCCGCGGCCTCCTCGGAGGCGGCCGAGCCGCGCGCCCGGGAGACCGAGTCGGTTCCCGCGCAGCAGCCCGCCCCCGTGAAGGCGGCCGCCCCCCAGGCGGGCGCGCCCGCGCGGCGCCGGGGACGGGCCGCCAACCGGCGCCCCAGCGGCCGGGAGCGGCACGACGAGAAGATCACGGTCTACGTCTCCGCCGAGGAGCTGATGGACCTGGAGCACGCGCGGCTGGTGCTGCGCGGCGAGCACGGCCTCGCCGTCGACCGCGGCCGGATCGTCCGCGAGGCGGTCGCCGTGGTCCTGGCGGATCTGGAGTCCCGCGGCGACGCGAGCATCCTCGTCCGCCGTCTGCGCGGCCGCTGACGGTAGCCTGCGGGCGGCCCCGCCCCCGCACCCCTGGAACCGCCCCCGATGCACCGCCCCGCTGACGAAACGTCCCGCCCACCGCGCCGCCGCGCGCTGGGACGGGGCGGCGGCGTCTCCGGGCCCGCGCAGGAGCCCCCGGGGGCCGACGGGCGCCCCGGCCCCGCGCCGGCGGCCGAAGCCGCGCGGACGCGCCCCGAGCCCGCACGGGAAGCCCCGCCGTCCGCTCCCGCGCCCGTGCCCGTGCCGTCGGCCCCCGGCCCGGAGCCCTCGGACGCGCCCGAGCCCCCGACCGCGCCCGAGCCCGCTCCCGGGGAGCCGGGGGGCGCCCCCGGAGGGGTACGGGAGCCGGGCGGCGGCCCCGCGGGCGTACCGGCGCAGGGGGAGCCGGGCGACGGCCCCGGAGGCGTACCGGCGTCCGGGGGGCCGGGCGGCGGCCCCGGTGCCGGGCCCGCGTCCGACGGGGCCGGCGGCGGGGGTGCGGGCGGTGGGCGGTTCACCGTGCGGCTGGCCAACTTCGAGGGGCCCTTCGACCTGCTGCTCCAGCTGATCACCAAGCACAAGCTCGACGTGACCGAGGTCGCGCTCTCGCAGGTCACCGACGAGTTCATGGCCCACCTGCGCGCGCTCGGGCCGGACGGGGACCTCGACCAGACCACCGAGTTCCTGGTCGTCGCCGCCACCCTGCTCGACCTCAAGACCGCCCGGCTGCTGCCCGCCGCCGAGGTGGAGGACGAGGCCGACCTCGCGCTCCTGGAGGCCCGCGACCTGCTCTTCGCCCGGCTCCTGCAGTACCGGGCGTACAAGCGGATCGCCGAGATCTTCGCCGAGCGCTGGGAGGCGGAGGGCCGGCGCCACCCCCGGACCGTCGGCCTGGAGCCGCACCACGCCGAGCTGCTGCCCGAGGTCGTCCTCTCGATCGGTGCCGAGGGCTTCGCGAAGCTCGCCGTGAAGGCGATGCGGCCCAAGGCCGCGCCGCAGGTCTACGTGGACCACATCCACGCCCCGCTGGTCAGCGTCCAGGAGCAGGCGGGGATCGTCGCCGCCCTGCTGCGCGAGCGCGGCACCCTGGACTTCCGGGAGCTGGTCGAGGACGCCGCCGGGGACACCCTGACCGTCGTCGCCCGCTTCCTCGCCCTCCTGGAGCTGTACCGGGAGAAGGCCGTCGCCCTCGACCAGGAGGACGCGCTGGGCCGGCTCACGGTCTCCTGGACCGGCGGCGACGGCGAGACCCGAGTGACCCAGGAATTCGACCAGGAGGACCCGTCCGCATGAGCGACCTCAAGCCCGCCCTCGAAGCCGTCCTCATGGTCGTCGACGAGCCCGCCGCCGAGGCCCACCTCGCCAAGGTCCTCGGCCGCACCCCGCGCGAGGTCGCCGACGCCCTGCACGAGCTGGCCGACGAGTACACGGCCGACGGGCGCGGCTTCGAGCTGCGCCGGGTCGCCGGCGGCTGGCGCTACTACACCCGCCCCGCCCACGCCGCCGCCGTCGAGGCCTTCGTCCTGGACGGCCAGCAGGCCCGGCTGACCCAGGCCGCCCTGGAGACCCTGGCGGTGGTCGCGTACCGCCAGCCGGTCAGCCGTTCCCGGGTCTCCGCCGTCCGCGGGGTCAACTGCGACGGCGTGATGCGGACCCTCCTCCAGCGGGGTCTCGTGGAGGAGGCGGGCGCGGAACCCGAAACAGGTGCGATCCTGTACAGGACGACGAACTACTTCCTGGAGCGGATGGGCCTGCGCGGCCTGGACGAGCTTCCGGAGCTCGCGCCCTTCCTCCCCGAGGCGGACGCGGTCGAGCCGGACTCCCTGGAGGGCGTTCCGTCGTTCGATCCCGACAGGGACGAACCAGTGGACGAAGAGACGACGGAAGTTTGATGCGAAGCAGCAGCGGCAGGAACAGCGGAAGCAACGGCGGGAGCCGTGGTGCCAAGAGCGGCGGCCGCGGCAACAACTACCGGGGCGCGGGCAACAACCGCGACGAGCGCGGCCAGAGCGCCGGCCGCCCCCGCAAGACCCGCCCCGAGGAGCGCAGCTACGACGTGAGCATGCCCTCCGACACCCCCCGCAAGGGACGCGGCGACGCGGCCAGGGGCGGCGCCAAGGGCGGCCCGAAGCAGTCCCCGAAGCAGCCCGCCGGCGGGCAGCGGCGGGGCCCCGGCGGCCGTACGGCCCCGGCGCGCTCGCGCGAGTACGACGCCAGGGCCGAGGAGCGCAACCGCGAGCGGTACGCGAACAAGCCCCAGGTCAAGACCCCCAAGACCTTCCCGGGCGCCGAGCAGGAGGGCGAGCGGCTGCAGAAGGTGCTGGCCCGCGCGGGCTACGGCTCGCGCCGCGCCTGCGAGGAGCTGATCGAGCAGGCCCGCGTCGAGGTCAACGGCGAGATCGTCCTGGAGCAGGGCCTCCGGGTGAAGGACAGCGACGAGATCCGGGTCGACGGCCTGTCCGTCGCCACCCAGTCGTACCAGTTCTTCGCGCTGAACAAGCCGGCCGGCGTCGTCTCCACCATGGAGGACCCCGACGGCCGCCAGTGCCTGGGCGACTACGTCACCAACCGCGAGACCCGGCTCTTCCACGTCGGCCGGCTCGACACCGAGACCGAGGGCATCATCCTGCTCACCAACCACGGCGAGCTGGCCCACCGTCTCACCCACCCCAAGTACGGCGTGAAGAAGACCTACCTGGCCGCCGTCACCGGTCCGCTGCCCCGCGAGGTCGGCAAGCGGCTCAAGGAGGGCATCGAGCTGGAGGACGGCTACGCCCGCGCCGACCACTTCCGCGTGGTCGAGCAGCTCGGCAAGAACTACCTGGTCGAGGTCGTGCTCCACGAGGGCCGCAAGCACATCGTCCGCCGGATGCTCGCCGAGGCGGGCTTCCCGGTGGAGAAGCTGGTCCGCACCGCCTTCGGCCCGATCGGCCTGGGCGACCAGAAGTCGGGCTGGCTGCGCCGCCTGTCCAACACCGAGGTCGGCATGCTGATGAAGGAAGTCGGCCTGTAGGACCCGCCTCCTGACCCGAAGGGCCCCGTATCCGCGCCGCGGACACGGGGCCCTTCGCGTTCTCCGCCTTGTGCGCGACCCCCGCCACCTTTTATAGTCAGGATGACTCTTAAGGAGGCGGGCGTGAGCCTCGCGGACGTACTCGAACCCCTCCAGCGGCCCCTCTTCACGCTGCTGGACACCCCGATCAGCTGGACCGAGGTCCTCGGCTTCGGCAGCGGCGCCCTCTGCGTCTGGCTCGTCGCCCGGCAGCACCTCGCCAACTGGCCGGTCGGCATCGCCAACAACCTCTTCTTCGTGCTCCTCTTCACCCAGGCCGGCCTCTACGCCGACGCCGGCCTCCAGATCCTCTTCATCGCCCTCGCCGCCTACGGCTGGTGGACCTGGACCCACGGGGGTGGACCAGGCTCCGCCGGGGCCCTCCCGGTGCGGCGCACCACCCGCACCGAGTGGACCTGGCTGCTCGCGGCGGGGGCGGTGGGGACCCTCGCCCTCACCCTCCTCCTCGACCGGGCCACCGACTCCACCGTCCCCTTCTGGGACGCCCTCACCACCGGCCTCTCCCTCATGGCCACCTACGGCCAGTGCCGCAAGCGCCTGGAGTCCTGGTGGCTGTGGATCGCCGCCGACGTGGTCTACGTCCCCCTGTACGCGCACAAGGGCCTCTACCTGACCTCGCTGCTGTACGTCGGCTTCATGGCCCTCTGCGTGGCCGGCCTGCGCGGCTGGAGCCGCGACCTCGCCGCCGCCCGCCGCCCGCTGGAGGCGACCGCGTGAACACCCGCCACGGCCACGGCCTCGTCCTCGGCAAGTTCTATCCGCCGCACGCCGGCCACCACCACCTCGTCCGCACCGCCCTCGCCGCCTGCGAGCGCGTCACCGTCCTCGTCTGCGCCTCCTCCGTCGAGTCCGTGCCACTGGAGGACCGGGTCGCCTGGATGCGGGAGGTCCACCCCGACGCCCTCGTCGTCGGGGCCGTCGACGACATCCCCGTCGACCTCACCGACCCCGCCGTCTGGGACGCCCACATGGCGGTCTTCCGGGCCGCCGTCCCCGAACCCGTCGACGCCGTCTTCACCTCGGAACCGTACGGCGACGAGCTCGCCCGCCGCTTCGGCGCCGCGTCCGTCCTCGTCGACCCCGGACGCACCGCCTTCCCCGTCTCCGGCACCGCCGTCCGCGCCGACCCCGCCGGCTGCTGGGACTTCCTCGCCGCGCCCGTCCGGGCCGCCCTCACCCGCAGGGTCGTCGTCCTCGGCGCCGAGTCCACCGGCACCACCACCATGGCGCTCGCCCTCGCCGACCACTACCGGCGGCGCGGCGGGGTCTGGGCGCGCACCCGGTACGTCCCCGAGTACGGCCGCGAGTACAGCGAGCTCAAGCTCGCCGAACTCCGGGCCGTGCGCCCCGGCGCCGACTGGTCCGAGGTCGCCTTCCACACGGCCGACTTCCCCGTCATCGCCCAGCGCCAGGCCGAGCTGGAGGAGGAGGCCGCCCGCGACGGCTCGCCCGTCCTCTTCTGCGACACCGACGCCTTCGCCACCACCATCTGGCACGAGCGGTACCTGGGCACCACCAGCGCCGCCACCGGCGAGATCGCCGCCCGCGGCCGGCAGCACCTGTGGCTCCTCACCGACCACCGGGGCGTCGGCTTCGAGGACGACGGGCTGCGCGACGGCGAGCACCTCCGACCCTGGATGACCGCCCGCTTCCTCGCCCAGCTCGCCCACACCGGCCGCCGCACCGTCGTCCTCACCGGCCCCCACGAGGAGCGCCTCGCCACCGCCGTCGCCGCCGTCGACGCGCTCCTCGCCGAGGGCCCGCACCTCGCCGACCCCCTCCCGGAACGCCGATGAACAGCACCCCGCCCCGCCCCGAGGGGTACGACCCCCGGGCCTTCGAGCCCTTCGCCGTCACCGTCGACCTCGCCGTCCTCACCGTCCGCGCCGGCCGGCTCCACGCCCTCCTCGTCCAGCGGGGCCAGGAGCCGTACGCGGGCGCCTGGGCGCTCCCCGGCGGCTTCGTGCTGCCCCGCGAGTCCGCCGGCACCGCCGCCCGCCGCGAACTCGCCGAGGAGACCGGACTGCCCGAGGCCACCGTCGCGGGGCTCCACCTCGAACAGCTCCGCACCTACACCGAACCGGACCGCGACCCGAGGATGCGGGTCGTCTCCGTCGCGTACACCGCCCTCGTCCCCGACCTGCCCGAACCGCGCGGCGGCGGCGACGCGGCGGAGGCCCGCTGGCTGCCCTACGACGAGGTCCCGCCGCTCGCCTTCGACCACGACCTGATCCTCGCCGACGCCCGCGGGCGCGTCGGCGCCAAGCTGGAGTACACCTGCCTCGCCACCGCCTTCTGCCCGCCCGAGTTCACCCTCGGCGAGCTGCGGGAGGTCTACGAGACGGTCTGGGGCGTCCCGCTGGACCGCCCCAACTTCCGGCGCAAGGTCCTCACCACCCCCGGCTTCGTCGAGCCGGTCGAAGGACCGCCGCGCCTCACCGGCGGACGGGGGAAACCGGCCGCCCTCTACCGGGCGGGGACGGCCACCGCCCTCCACCCGCCGCTGCTCCGACCGGAAGGACGATCCGCATGAACAAGCAGGCCGCCACGGGAACGCTGATGGGGCTGGCGCTGGGGGACGCGCTGGGCTTCCCGACCGAGTTCAACGACGTGCCCGCGATCCTCGCGAAGTGCGGGCCCTGGCGGGAGATGGAGCTGCCGGTGACGCGGGGCACCGCGTACGTCACCGACGACACCCAGATGACCCTCGCCCTCGCCCGGGGCCTCCGGACCGCCGTGGATAGCGGCCCGCTCACCCCGCACCGGCTCACCCGGCCCGTCCGCGACGAGTACGTCGACTGGTACCACTCCCCGGAGAACAACCGCGCCCCCGGCAACACCTGCCTGCTCGCCTGCCGGCTCCTCGACAGCGACCGCCGCTGGCAGGACGCCAGCCAGATCGGCTCCAAGGGCTGCGGCGCCAACATGCGCGTCGCCCCCATCGGACTCGTCCCCGGGCTGAGCGAGGAGCAGCGGGCCGGCGCCGCCCAGCTCCAGGCCGCGCTCACCCACGGGCACCCCACCGGGCTCGCCGCCTCCGACCTGACCGCGCGGGCCGTGTGGCTGCTCGCCCGGGGGGTCGACCCGGCCGGGCTCGTCGGGCAGCTGCGCTCGTACGCGTACGAGAACCGCGACCGGTACCACGAGCGGTGGCTCGGCGACCTGTGGACCCGCTCGCAGGACCCGGACGCCCTCCACTTCGTGCGGCGCGGCTGGGACGAGTGCCTGGCCGTCCTCGAACGGCTCGACTCCGTGCAGCGCACCGCCGACCCGGAGCTCGACCCCTGCACGTACACGGGCGACGGCTGGATCGCGGAGGAGGCGCTCGCCACCGGGCTGCTCTGCTTCCTGCTCTTCCCCGGCGAGCCGCTGACCGCCCTGCGACGGGCCGCCTGCACCCGCGGCGACTCCGACTCGATCGCCGCCCTCGCCGGCGCCTTCGCCGGCGCCCACCTGGGCGCGGACGCCTGGCCGGCCGAGTGGACCGAGCGGATCGAGCACCGCGACGAGCTGCGGGAGCTGGGGGCCCTCTGGGACGCGTGAGCGGATTCTGGGAGGCTCCGGTCCCATGACGCTCACCATCGAGGCCCACGAGGCCGACCTGACCGCCGTCGTCGCCGAGGAACCGGACCCCCTCCTCTTCGCCACGGTCTCCGGCGCCCACCTGTACGGCTTTCCGTCCCGCGACTCCGACGTGGACCTGCGGGGAGTCCACCTGCTCCCCGCCGAGGCCCTGGTCGGGCTCCGGGAGCCCGAGGAGACCCGGGACCGGACGTGGGAGCGGGACGGCGTCGAGATGGACCTCGTCACGCACGACCTGCGGAAGTTCGCCCGGCTGATGCTGCGCCGCAACGGCTACGTCCTGGAGCAGCTCACCTCGCCGCTGGTCGTGCGCACCACCCCGGTCCACGCCGAGCTGCTGGCCCTCGTGCCCGGGGTGCTCACCCCCCACCACGCCCACCACTACCGGGGCTTCGCCGCCACCCAGTGGCGGCTCTTCGAGAAGGGCGGCGAACTCAAGCCGCTGCTCTACACCTACCGGGCGCTGCTCACCGGCATCCACCTGATGCGCTCCGGCGAGGTCCAGGCCCATCTGCCGACCCTCGTGGCGGAGGTGCCGGAGGCCCCGGCCCGGATCCCCGGCCTGGTCGCCGCGAAGACGGAGGCCGAGCATGGCGCCGCCGGGCTCGTGCCGGAGGACGTACGGGCCGAGGTGGAGGCCCTGCACGGCCTCCTCGACGCGGCCCGGCAGGCCTCGCACCTCCCGGACGCGGTCCGTGCCGGGGACGCCCTCCACGACCTGGTCGTACGGGCCCGGCTAGAGCGCCTGGAGGGCTGAGGCGCGGCGCGCGCGGACCAGGAGGTCCTGCACGCGCGCGTGGTCGGGGGCGGCGGGCAGCGGGCTGGTGTCGAGGGCGGTGTCGGCCTCGTCCTGGAGGCGGTTCATCCGGCTCTCGACCTCGGGCCACGGGACCTCGCCGCGCTTGACGGCGAGCAGCCGCTCCCGGTCCCCGCCCACGTCGATCCGCAGCTCGCCGGTGCGCAGCAGGTCCCGGCAGCTGCCCAGCAGGCGCAGCAGGTGCATGGCGTGCTTCCAGCGCGGATGCCCGTACTGGCGGACGTCCGCCTCCAGCTTGCGGCGCTGGCCGGCGGCGTACCGCACGAAGGTGCCGTGGGCCTGCCGGGAGAGGAAGGCGCCGCGCAGGGCGAGGAGTTCGTCGCCCCACACGGTGGTGCGGGTGACCAGGGGGGAGTGGAGGCACTCCAGGACGTTCGGGTTGTTGCGGAGGGCCAGCTCGCAGAAGCGTTCCAGCTCCCAGCTGAACTGTTCCGGGGCCGGGCCCTCCACGTGCGCCGGGGGCTTGTCGAAGCGCCAGAAGAGCGGTGTCGGGGCGAGGTAGACGCCCCGCACGTCGGTGTCGCTGTCCTCGGTGGCCAGGCCGAAGGCGCGCGAGCCCATCACACAGGCGTAGACGGTGTGCTCGCGCACCAGCGCCTCGGGGGACGTGTCCATGACGGCCAGGCTACGCGAGGGTGATCGTCTCCCCGGAGACGGTGATCTCCTCGGCGGGCAGCGGCCGCGGCGCGGGCCCGGCCTTCACCGCCCCGTCGGTGACGCTGAACTTCGAGCCGTGGCAGGGGCAGTCGATCGTGCCGTCCGCGACCTTGTTCACCGTGCACCCCTGGTGGGTGCAGATCGCCGAGAACGCCTTGAACTCGCCCTTCACCGGCTGGGTGACGACCACCTTGCGGTCCGCGAAGACGGTGCCGCCGCCCACCGGGATCTCCGAGGTGCTCGCGAGCGGGGTGCCGCCGGCCGTTCCCGGCGCGGAGGCCGGCGCCGAGGTCGCCGTGCCGGTCGGTTCGGCGGAGGCCGGGGCGCTCGACTCCGTGCCGCCGTCGCCGCCCCCGCCGTCGTCCGAACCGCAGGCGGTGGTCGTCGCGGCGGTCGCCGTGGTCAGGGCCGCCGCGGCGAGCAGGACCGTCCTGCGGGGTGTCGTCCGTGAAGTCATGCGGCCCAGCTTCCCGTCGTCCGCGCCGCCGCCCCCGCAACACGCCGGGCCCGGCCTACACCCGGGGCGCCAACTCCCTCGCACGGCCGTCCGCGTCCCGCCGCACCTCCAGGACGGCGCTCACCGCGGCCCGCTCGACCGGCCCGTACACGTGCGGGAAGAGCCGGTCCCCCGAACCCTCCCAGCGGACCTCCCCGGAGAGCAGCGACTCGTCGAGGACCAGCACGAGCAGCGGGCCCGGCACGTCCCGGTAGTGGGCGTCGGCGACCGCCAGCGCGGACCGCTCGTCCTGCGAGCAGTGCACGAAGCCCTCCGCGGCGAGCGACGGCGGGGCGTAGGGACGGCCGGGGTCCGCGGACCACGCGTCCAGCGGTACGACATGGAGGAGCATCCGCCCTTTCTACCCGCCGGCGCGGACGGCGCCCACACCGGGTGGCGGAATGCCCCGCCATGGGTGAGATTGAGGCGATCGGGGGCTGTTCACCGGACGAAAGGCAGAACCCATGGCGGGCAACGATCTCGGCTCCCTCCTCGGCTCCCTCCTCGGCGGGGGAGGAGCCCAGGGCGGCGGAGGCGCCGGCGGCATCCTCGGCTCCCTGCTCGGCGCGCTCGCGGGCGGAGGCCGGGACGGCGGCGCGGGAGGCGGAGCCGGCGGGCAGAACCCGCTCGGCGGGCTCCTCGACATGCTGACCAGGTCCGGCCTCGCCGACCAGGCCCAGTCCTGGATCGGCACCGGCGACAACAAGCCCGTCGACGGCGCCCAGATCGCCGAGGCCCTCCCCGACGAGACCCTCCGGAAGGTCGCCCAGGACGCCGGCGTCACCCCGCAGCAGGCCGCCGACGAGATCGCGCAGTCGCTGCCGCGGGCCGTCGACAGGCTGACCCCGGACGGAACGCTGCCGCAGGGCGGATCGCTGGAGGACATCATCCGCGCGCAGAAGCTCTGAGCGTCCGCCCGCCGCCGTGCGCCCGCCCCGCGTCTCGCAGGACGGGCGCACGCGCGTGCGCCCCCGGCGGCTGACTAGGCTGGGGCCTTACCGCCCCGCGCCCCCAAGGACGTCCCCCCGTGAGAACAGCGCTCGTCATCGGAACCGGACTGATCGGCACCTCCGCCGCACTCGCCCTCGCCGGCCGGGGCGTCACGGTCCACCTGCGCGACCACGATCCGGCGAGCGCCCGGACCGCCGCGTCGCTCGGCGCGGGCACCGACACGGAGCCCGAGGGCCCGGTGGACCTCGCGATCGTCGCCGTGCCGCCGGCGCACGTCGCCGCCACCCTCGCCGACGCGATGCGCGCGGGAGCCGCCCGCGCCTACCTCGACGTCGCCAGCGTCAAGGGCGGTCCGCGGCGGGAGCTGGAGGCGCGGGGCCTCGACCTCACCCCGTACATCGGCACCCACCCCATGTCCGGCAAGGAGCGCTCGGGCCCGCTCGCGGCCACCGCCGACCTCTTCGAGGGCCGGCCCTGGGTGCTCACCCCGACCCGGGACACCGACACCGAGGTCCTCAACCTCGCGCTGGAGCTCGTCGCCTTCTGCCGGGCCGTGCCCGTCGTCATGGACGCCGACGCCCACGACCGCGCGGTCGCCCTCGTCTCGCACACCCCGCAGCTCGTCTCCTCGCTGGTCGCGGCACGCCTGGAGGAGGCGGAGGAGTCGGCCGTGCGGCTCTGCGGGCAGGGGATACGGGACGTCACGCGGATCGCCGCGTCCGACCCGCGCATGTGGATCGAGATCCTCTCCGCCAACCCCGGGCCCGTCGCCGACGTCCTCGCCGGCGTCGCCGAGGACCTCGACGAGACGGTCCGGGCGCTGCGGTCGCTGCAGTCGCCGGACGAGGAGCGGCGGCGGGACGGTGCGGCCGGGGTCGAGGACGTGCTGCGGCGCGGGAACGCGGGGCGGGCGCGGGTGCCCGGCAAGCACGGGGCGGCACCCGCCGCCTACGAGACCGTCGCCGTCCTCATCAGCGACAAGCCCGGCGAGCTGGCGCGGATCTTCGCGGACGCCGGGCGGGCCGGGGTGAACATCGAGGACGTGCGCATCGAGCACGCGACGGGACAGCAGGCGGGACTCGTCCAGCTCATGGTCGACCCCAAGGCCGCGCCCGCCCTCTCCCACGCCCTCCAGTCCCAGGGCTGGTCCCTCCGCACCCCCTGACCCCCCGCGGGCGGGGCGGGGCCCGGGTGCGGGGGCGGAGGGCGAGGGCCGGGCGGGGGACTCGGTAACCTTGTAGGGGTTCCGGGCTGCCGCCGGAGCCGCCACCCACCCCAGGAAGGCCCCTCCACCGTGGAATCCGTGATCGTCGCCATCGACGGCCCCTCCGGCACGGGCAAGTCGAGCACCTCGAAGGCGGTCGCCGCCAAGCTGGGGCTGAACTACCTGGACACCGGGGCCCAGTACCGCGCGATCACCTGGTGGATGATCGGCAACGGGGTCGACGTGACCGACGCCGACGCGGTGGCGAACGCCGCCGGCAAGCCCGTCATCGTCTCGGGCACCGACCCGTCCCGCCCGACGATCACCGTCGACGGCGTCGACGCCTCCGGTCCGATCCGGACCGAGGAGGTCACCTCCCGGGTCAGCGCGGTCAGCGCCGTCCCCGAGGTCCGCGCGCTGATCACCGACCTCCAGCGCCGCATCGCCCGCGAGGCCGAGCGCGGCATCGTCGTCGAGGGCCGGGACATCGGCACGACCGTCCTCCCCGACGCCGACCTCAAGATCTTCCTCACCGCCTCGCCCGAGGCCCGCGCCGCCCGCCGCTCCGGCGAGCTGAAGGGCGCCGACGTGCGGGCCACCCAGGAGGCCCTGGTCAAGCGGGACGCGGCGGACTCCAGCCGCAAGACCTCCCCGCTCGCCAAGGCCGGGGACGCGGTCGAGGTCGACACGACCGAGCTCACCCTCGACCAGGTCGTCGAGTGCGTCGTCACCCTCGTCGAGGAGAAGCGGGCGGCCGCGAAGTGACCCAGCCCTCCGCGAAGGGCGCCGCCGTCGGCCGCCGCATCGGCATAGGGCTGATGTACGGCTTCTGGAAGCCGCGCGTCCTCGGCGCCTGGCGGGTACCGGCCTCCGGTCCCGTCATCCTCGCCGTCAACCACGCGCACAACATCGACGGCCCCATGCTCATGGGCACCGCCCCGCGCCCCGTGCACTTCCTCATCAAGAAGGAGGCGTTCGTCGGGCCGCTGGGGAACTTCCTGGAGGGCATCGGCCAGCTCAAGGTCGACCGGGACTCCACCGACCGCGGGGCGATCGGCAACGCGCTCGGCGTGCTGGAGCGGGGCGGGGTCCTCGGGATCTTCCCCGAGGGCACCCGGGGCGAGGGCGACTTCGCCTCGCTCCGCGCCGGCCTCGCCTACTTCGCCGTCCGCTCCGGCGCCCCGATCGTGCCGGTCGCGGTGCTGGGCAGCACCGAGCGGCCCGGCCGGCTGGTGAAGGGGCTGCCCGCCCTCCGCAGCCGGGTGGACGTCGTCTTCGGGGACGCCTTCGAGGCCGGGGACGGCAGCGGGCGGCGTACCCGCAAGGCGCTGGACGAGGCCACGCTCCGCATCCAGGAGCACCTCACCGACCACCTGAAAAACGCCAGGCGCCTCACCGGGCGCTGAGCGACACTCTCAGTAGTGGGCCCACGGCTCCGGCCACCGGGACCACCGACCACGAATGATCAAGGAACGGACTTCATGAACGACCAGCACGACCACGGGGCACTTGGCGACGCCGAGTACGCGGAGTTCATGGAGCTCGCCGCGGAAGAGGGCTTCGACATCGAGGACGTCGAGGAGGCGATCGAGGAGGCCGGCCACGGCCCGCTCCCCGTCCTCGCCGTCGTCGGCCGCCCGAACGTCGGCAAGTCGACCCTGGTGAACCGCATCATCGGCCGCCGCGAGGCGGTCGTCGAGGACAAGCCGGGCGTCACCCGCGACCGCGTCACCTACGAGGCCGAGTGGGCGGGCCGCCGCTTCAAGGTCGTCGACACCGGCGGCTGGGAGCAGGACGTCCTCGGCATCGACGCCTCCGTCGCCACCCAGGCGGAGTACGCGATCGAGGCCGCCGACGCGGTCGTCTTCGTCGTGGACGCGGTCGTCGGAGCCACCGACACCGACGAGGCCGTCGTCCGGCTGCTCCGCCGCGCCGGCAAGCCCGTCGTCCTCGCCGCCAACAAGGTCGACGGCCAGTCCGGCGAGGCCGACGCGGCCATGCTGTGGTCCCTCGGCCTCGGCGAGCCGTTCCCGGTCTCCGCCCTGCACGGCCGCGGCACCGGCGACCTCCTCGACGAGGTCCTGAAGGCGCTGCCCGAGGCCCCCGAGCAGACCTTCGGCCAGGCCGTCGGCGGTCCCCGCCGCATCGCCCTCATCGGCCGCCCGAACGTCGGCAAGTCCTCCCTGCTCAACAAGGTGGCCGGCGAGGACCGCGTGGTCGTCAACGAGCTGGCCGGCACCACCCGCGACCCGGTCGACGAGCTGATCCAGCTCGGCGGCCGCACCTGGAAGTTCGTCGACACCGCCGGCATCCGCAAGAAGGTCCACCTCCAGGCCGGCGCCGACTACTACGCCTCCCTCCGCACGGCCGCCGCCGTCGAGAAGGCCGAGGTCGCGGTCATCCTCATCGACACCACCGACCAGATCTCGGTGCAGGACCAGCGGATCATCACGATGGCCGTCGAGTCCGGCCGCGCCATCGTCATCGCGTACAACAAGTGGGACGAGCTCGACGAGGAGCGCCGCTACTACCTGGAGCGCGAGATCGAGACCGAGATGCAGCAGGTCTCCTGGGCGCCCCGGGTCAACGTCTCCGCCAAGACCGGCCGCCACATGGAGAAGCTGGTCCCGGCGATCGAGACCGCCCTCGCCGGCTGGGAGACCCGCGTCCCCACCGGCCGGCTCAACGCCTTCCTCGGCGAGCTGGTCGCGGCCCACCCGCACCCGGTGCGCGGCGGCAAGCAGCCCCGCATCCTCTTCGGCACCCAGGCCGGCACCAAGCCCCCGCGCTTCGTGCTCTTCGCCTCCGGCTTCCTGGAGGCCGGCTACCGCCGCTTCATCGAGCGCCGGCTGCGCGAGGAGTTCGGCTTCGAGGGGACTCCGATCCACATCTCGGTCCGCGTCCGCGAGAAGCGCGGCAAGAAGAAGTGACCCGCGCGGGGCAGGCCCCGCGCCCGGGAACGGCCGAGGGCCGGAGTCGTGTCGACACGACTCCGGCCCCCGGGTGGTATTAAAAAAATAAGGGGGCCGAGGTAAGGTGGGGGTTGTTATAGGTGGGGGGCGGGGGATTT
>NZ_JBHYPS010000052.1:0-43531 GCF_042746075.1 Streptomyces sp. NPDC058758
CCCTGGTGAGCGGGGCCCGCGGGCCCCCCCGGGCGCCCCCCCGCGGCGGGGCGGGGGCCGGGGCCCCGGGGGCCCGCCGCCCGCCGGGGCGCCCGGGCCCCCGGGGGGGCGGGCAACCCACGGCGTTCAGCTCCGGGCGGGGGTCTGCGGCACCCAGCCGGGGAGCGCCTCGGTGCGGTCCAGCCATGCGGCGGGGGGCGCGCCCTCGGCCGCGGAGGCCACCACGCCGCCGGCGATGGCGCAGGTCGTGTCGACGTCCCCGCCCACCTGCGCCGTCGTCCAGAACGTCGACTCGAAGTCGCCGAGGCCGCGGGCGGCCGACCAGAGGGCGAAGGGCACCGTGTCGTGTGCGGTGGTGCGCCGGCCGCTGCCGAGCACGGCCGCGACGGTCCCGGCGTCGCCGTAGTCCAGCATGTCGCGGGCCCGGCGCAGCCCCGCGCCGACCGCGCTGCGCGGGACCAGGGCGATGACGCCGTCGAGCAGCGCCTCGGGCGTGGGCGGACCGGCGGGGTCGGCCGCGAGGGCGGCCGCGGCGGCGACGGCCATCGAACCGACCACGGCCTCCCGGTGCTGGTGGGTGGGGTAGGCGGAGATCTCGGCCTGGTGGGTGGCCTGCTCGGGGTCGTCGGCGTACCAGGCGCCGAGCGGGGCGATGCGCATCGCGGCGCCGTTGCCCCAGGATCCCTGTCCGTTGAAGAGGGCGGCGGACAGCTCGCGCCAGTCGCCGCCCTCCCGGATCAGCCGGAGCATCCGGTTGACGGCGGGGCCGTAGCCCCGGTCGAAGTCGTGGTGGTCGGCGAAGGAGGCGGCCAGGGCGTCCTGGTCGATGCGCTCGTGTCGGGCGAGGACGGCCAGGACGGAGCAGGCCATCTCCGTGTCGTCGGTCCACTGCCAGGGGCCGGGCGGCAGCTCGCGCCGCTTCAGCAGGGGGTAGTGCGCGGGGACGAAGAACTGGGAGCCCAGTGCGTCCCCCACGGCCAGTCCGCGCAGACTGGCGAGGGCGCGGTCGAAGCGCCGGTCGAATGAGGAGTCAGCGGTCATCGGTGCGCCACTCTATCCGGTGGGGCCGTACGGTTCCGGGGTACACCAGCGTTCGAAGGGGCGGTCCAGCCGGTAGCGCCCGTCCTCCCCGAGCAGCAGGACGCGGGTTTCCGCGTTGCCCGGATTCGACAGCGATTCGAATTCGGCCACGCTCCAGTGGAACCACCGCATGCAGAAGAGCCGCATGGTCAGCCCGTGGGTGACGATCAGGACGTTCGGCGGGTGGTCGGGGGCCTCGAAGCTGCGGTAGAGGCTCTCCAGGAACGCTCCCACGCGGTCGTAGACGTCGGCCCCCGACTCCCCTTGCGCGAAGCGGTAGAAGAAGTGCCCGTACGCGTCCCGGTAGACCTTCTGGAGGCGTACGTCCTCCCGGTCCTGCCAGTTGCCCCAGTCCTGCTCCCGCAGCCGCGGCTCCTCACGGATCCGGAGCCGCCCGGGTGGCAGCCCGAAGGCGTGGAGGGTCTCGTGGGTCCGCCGGTAGGGCGAGACGTACACGCTGACCGCCTCGTCGCCGAAGAGCTCCCTCAGCCGCTCCCCCGTCTCCTCCGCCTGCCGCCGTCCGGTCGCGGTGAGCCGGAGGGCGTGGTCGGGCTCCCGTTCGTAGACGGTGTCGTCGACATTGCCTTCGGACTCTCCGTGCCGTACGAGAACGATGCGCCGCGGTCGTGCCATGCTCCGACCCTAGAGGGAGACGCCCCGTTCGGCTCAGTCGAGGAGGCGGCCGGAGTCCATCCGGCGTATCCGTCCGGTGAACGCGCGGCGCAGTCCGCGGTCGTGCGAGACCACCACGAGGGCGCCCGGCCACTCCTCCAGGGCCCGCTCCAGCTCCTCGACCAGGCCGAGGGCGAGGTGGTTGGCGGGCTCGTCGAGGAGCAGCAGGTCGGCGGGGCGGGCGAGCAGCCGTGCGAGCGCGAGCCGGCGCAGCTGTCCCGCGGAGAGGCTTCCCACCGGGACGGTGAGGTCGCCCGTACGGAACAGCCCGTACGACAGGAGCCGTTCGGCCAGGCCGTCCTCGTCGAGCCCGAGCCCCAGTCCGCGTCCGAAGGCGGTGAGCAGGGGCTCGGCGGGCCGCCGGACGGTCACCTCCTGGGACAGGAGGCCTGTCGCGCCCCGGCGCCGGACCTCTCCGCGGTCGGGCGTGAGCCGGCCCGCCATCACGCGCAGCAGGGTGGACTTGCCGGCCCCGTTCCCCCCGTGGACGAGGAGCCGCTCGCCGGCCCCGAGGGTGAGCGCGTCGACGGAGAGCCGCTCGCCGACCCGGACCCCGCGCAGGGCGAGCAGTTCGCCCTGGGCCGCTCCTGCCCGGGGGCGGGCGGCGAAGGCGAGGGGCGGTGCCGGTTCGGAGACCGGTTCCGCCTCGAGCCTGCGCAGCCGCTCCCGGGCGTTGCGCACGCGGCCGGAGACGGAGGCCTGGACACGGCCGCCGGCCCGGTCGTAGGCCATCTTGTTGTTGTCCTTCATGACGCGGCCGGCGGCGACGGCGTGGGCCGCGCCCTCCGCGTACGCCGCCAGGCGCTCGGTCTCGGCGCGCCATTCCTCGTACTCCTGCTGTCGCCGGCGGCGGGCGGCCTCCTGCGCGGCGCGGAATCCCGCGTACCCCTCGCCGTGCCGGACGAGGGCCTTCCGGTCGGTGTCCACCTCGACGAGGGCGGTGGCGACCCCCTCCAGGAAGACGCGGTCGTGGGAGACCGCGACGACGGTCCCCCGGTGACCGCGGAGGGAGTCCTCCAGCCAGTCGAGCGCCGCGGCGTCGAGGTGGTTGGTGGGCTCGTCGAGCAGGAGGACCTCGGGTGCGGCGGCGACGGCGCAGGCGATGCCGAGCCGGGCCTGCTCCCCTCCGGAGAGGCTGCCGAGCCGGCGGTCCCGGGCGATGTGGGCGATCCCGAGGGCGTGCAGCGCCTTGTCGACGCGGGCGTCGGCCTCGTACCCACCGCGGAGTTCGTAGGCGGTGAGCAGATCCCCGTACGCGGCGAGGTCGTCGGCGGACCCGCGGTCCAGGCGGGCCTCCAGGGCGCGCAGTCGCGTCTCCATGGCGCGGAAGTCGGCGAGCGCCGAGTCGACGGCGTCGGCCACCGTGCTCTCCGGCGGCAGCTCGGGGGTCTGGCGGACGAGCCGCAGCCCCCCGTCGGCCAGGACGGTGACCCGCCCCTCGTCCGGCGTGGCCGTGCCGGCGAGCAGGTGGAGGAGCGTGGACTTGCCCGCGCCGTTCTCCCCCACGATCCCGACCCGCTCGCCGGGGCGGACCGAGAGCGAGACGTGGTCGAGGAGCGTCCGCTCCCCGCGGGAGACGGTCACGTCATGGAGCGAGAGCTGTGCGGGCACGGCACCTCCGGGAGCGAACGGCAAACACAACCCTTGTTGCGTTAAGAGCGAGTATGGCACACTCGGAAGCACTAACGCAACAGGAGTCGCAATTGAACGAGACGAGTGAGGCCTCCAGCGCCTCCGGCGCCCCCGCGCCCGGCAGCCGGCGCCCCGGCGGACGCACCGCCCGCACCCGGGCCGCCGTCCGCGACGCCGTCCTGACCGGGCTGGCCGAGCACGGCTACCCCGCCCTGACAGTGGAGTACGTGGCGGAGCACTCAGGCGTGCACAAGACGACGCTCTACCGCCGCTGGGGCGGGGTGGAGGGCATGGTGGCCGACGCCCTCGACCTCGCCGGGGAGGACGACTGGACCCCGCCCGACACCGGCAGCCTCGCCGGCGACCTGCGCGCCCTCGCCCGGGAGGTCGTCGAGGGCTTCCGGGAGCCGGCGGGCGCCGCGGCCCCCACCGCCTTCGTCGGCGCCGCCTTCCAGTCGCCGCGCGCCGCCGAGGCCCTGCGCTCCTTCTACGCCGAGCGCTTCCGGCGCTGCGAGGAGGTGGTGACCAGGGCGGTGGGCCGGGGCGAGGCGCCCGCCGCCACGGACGCCGGGGCCGTGGTCCGGGCCGTCTCCGCCCCCCTCTTCCTCCGCCTCTTCGTCACCCGCGAACCCGTCGACGAGGAGCTGGCGGACCAGGCCGCGGACGCGGCGCTGACCGCCACGACGGCGGGCGTCTTCGCCGGACGGGCCGGGGCCCTGGCCCCGGCCCCGGCCGCGCCTCCCGCCGCGCCCGGGGCCGGAGGCTGAACCGTCAGACGGTCCAGGCCGGTTCGAGCCGCACCACGTCGCCGGTGAGCGCGGCCACGTCGGCCTCGGTCTGCGCCCGCAGACCGAGGCGCTCCACCCGCTCCTCGCGGTACTTGCCGTGCTCGGCGGCGGAGTTCCAGAGCGAGAGCACCAGGAACTCGTGGCCCGGCGACTCGCCGAAGAGCCCCCGCAGCATGCCCGGGGAGCCGGCCATCGCCGGGTTCCACACCTTCTCCTGCATGAGGGCGAAGTGCTCCACCCGCTCCTCGTGGACACGGCAGTGCGCCACCCGCGCCACGTCCGCGTCGGCGAACTTCGGCTCGAAGCCGGTCTTCACGTCGAAGCGGTGGTCAAAGAGCTTGATCTGCGCGTCCTTGTACGTGCCGGACTGCGCGGCGGCCAGCCGGTCGTGCGAGCGGGCCATGAAGGAGTCGTAGAAGGCCCGGCTCTCCCAGAAGGAGAAGATGTGCGCGATCTCGGGGCGGGCCCGGCTCCACCCGCCGCCCTGCCCCCGGAAGCCCGGCTCCCCGAGCAGCCCCGCCCACTTCCGCTGCCCCCGCTCGAACCCTCGACGGTCCACGACGGCGCAGCGAATCCACTTGACCAGCACCGCGCCATCGTACGGGGCGGAGGAGCACCCCGGCAGACCGTCACCACAGATGGGCGCCGCCGTGTGAGGCGACGTCAGCACCCCTCCGTTTCAGGCCAGTCGGGCGTCGACTTCCGGCACGACCCGTCGGAGAACGGCACTCGGACGCCTCGGCCGACCCAACTGTCGTACGCGCGTGCCACCATGAAGAAGGGCCCTGAGTGACGGGCCCCCGCAAGGGAACGGGGAAAGGGGAAGCATCGTGAGCGGACTCAACAAGGGCGTCGGCAAGGTCGAGGTGGCGCTCAAGTGGGACCCGGCGCCGGCGGGCGCGCCCGCACACGACCTCGACCTCGTCGCCGCCGTCTTCACCGCCGACGACCCCCACGGGACGCCCGCCCAGCTGGTCCACTTCGGCAGCCGCTCCCCCGACGGGACGATCACCCTCCACCGCGACAGCCGTACGGGACAGGGCTTCGGCTACGACGAGGCGATGACCCTGGAGCTCGACCGGCTCGCGCCGCGTTACGTCCGCGTCGTGGTGGGCGTCGCGATACAGCAGACCGGGGGCCGGATCGCCTTCGGCTCCATACCCGGGACCGCCGTGCGGGTCAGCGAGGGCTACACCGAGCTGCTCGACGACGACTTCTCGGCGGCCGCCGGCGCGACCGCGGCGACCGTCGTCGAGTTCACCCGGGACGGCACGGCGGGCTGGACCTTCCGGCGCCTGGCCGAGGGGTTCGACACCGACCCGCAGACCTTCGGCTCGCTCATGGGCTCCGCGCGCGCCTGACCCCTTCGCCCCGCCCCCGGAGCGGCCCGGACACGACGAAGGGCGGTGGAACCGGCATCCGGTTCCACCGCCCGCCCGCCGGGATCACTCCCGGCGGGTCATCGCCTCGGATCAGCTGCAGCCGCTGGTGGAGCCGCAGCCCTCGCAGATGTAGCAGGAGCCGGCGCGCTGCATCTTGGTGCCGCAGGAGAAGCAGAGCGGGGCGTCGGCGCTGATGCCGAGCTGCATCTCGACGAGCTCCGCCGAGGTGTGCGCCTGCTTCGGGGCCGGGACCGCGGCCTTGGCCACCGGGGCCGGGGCGGCGACGGCCTTCAGCTCCGTGGCGACCGGCGCGGACTGCGCCAGGCCCTCGACGTCGATGTCCTCCTCGGACTGCTCGTAGGAGCCGGTCTCCAGGTGGCGCTGACGCTCCTCGGCGGAGTGGATGCCGAGCGCGGAGCGGGTCTCGAAGGGCAGGAAGTCCAGCGCCAGGCGGCGGAAGATGTAGTCGACGATCGACTGCGCCATCCGCACGTCCGGGTCGTCGGTCATGCCGGCCGGCTCGAAGCGCATGTTGGTGAACTTCGAGACGTAGGTCTCCAGCGGGACGCCGTACTGCAGACCCACGGAGACGGCGATGGAGAAGGCGTCCATCATGCCCGCGAGGGTCGAACCCTGCTTCGACATCTTCAGGAAGACCTCGCCGAGACCGTCGTCCGGGTAGGAGTTGGCGGTCATGTAGCCCTCGGCGCCACCGACGGTGAAGGAGGTGGTGATCCCCGGGCGGCCCTTCGGGAGGCGCTTGCGGACCGGACGGTACTCGACGACCTTCTCGACGGCCTCGCGGATCGTCGCCTCGGACTTCGCGGTGACCTCGGCCTTCTCGTCCTCCTTCTTCTTGGCGGAGAGCGGCTGGCCGACCTTGCAGTTGTCGCGGTAGATCGCGAGCGCCTTGACGCCCATCTTCCACGCCTCGAAGTAGACCTCCTCGACGTCCTCGACCGTGGCCGTCTCCGGCAGGTTCACGGTCTTGGAGAGGGCGCCGGAGATCCAGGGCTGGATGGCGGCCATCATGCGGACGTGGCCCATCGCGGAGATGGAGCGCTCGCCCATGGCGCAGTCGAAGACCTCGTAGTGCTCGGTCTTGAGGCCCGGGGCGTCGATCACGTTGCCGTGCTCGGCGATGTGGGCGACGATCGCCTCGATCTGCTCCTCCTGGTAGCCCAGGCGGCGCAGGGCCTGCGGGACGGTGCCGTTGACGATCTGCATCGAGCCGCCGCCGACGAGCTTCTTGAACTTCACCAGGGCGAGGTCGGGCTCCAGGCCGGTGGTGTCGCAGGACATCGCAAGACCGATGGTGCCGGTCGGGGCGATGACGGACGCCTGGGCGTTGCGGAAGCCGTTCTTGGCGCCGAGGCGGAGCACGTCCTGCCAGGCCTCCGTGGCGGCGGCCCAGATCGGCGAGTCCAGGTCGTCCATGCGGACG
This sequence comes from Streptomyces sp. NPDC058758, assembly GCF_042746075.1. Classification (NCBI taxonomy): domain Bacteria; kingdom Bacillati; phylum Actinomycetota; class Actinomycetes; order Kitasatosporales; family Streptomycetaceae; genus Streptomyces; species Streptomyces sp. NPDC058758. The sequence goes on from NZ_JBHYPS010000052.1 coordinate 6,999, forward strand.
GCCTCGTCGTTGGCGTCGGCGTGCTGCTTCATGACGCGCTGGTGCGGCTCGGCGTTGCGGGCGTAGCCGTCGTAGGCGCCGACGACCGCGGCGAGTTCGGCGGAGCGCTTGTACGACGTGCCGGTCATCAGGGAGGAGATGGCACCGGCGAGGGCGCGGCCGCCGTCGGAGTCGTACGCGTGGCCGGTCGCCATCAGCAGGGCGCCGAGGTTGGCGTAGCCGATGCCGAGCTGGCGGTAGGCGCGGGTGTTCTCGCCGATCTTCTGGGTCGGGAAGTCGGCGAAGCAGATGGAGATGTCCATCGCGGTGATGACGAGCTCGACGACCTTGGCGAAGCGCTCGACCTCGAAGGACTGGTTGCCCTTGCCGTCGTCCTTGAGGAACTTCATGAGGTTCAGCGAGGCGAGGTTGCAGGACGTGTTGTCCAGGTGCATGTACTCGCTGCACGGGTTCGAGCCGTTGATGCGGCCGGACTCGGGGCAGGTGTGCCAGTGGTTGATCGTGTCGTCGTACTGGATGCCCGGGTCGGCACAGGCCCACGCGGCCTCGGCCATCTTGCGGAAGAGCGCCTTGGCGTCGACCTTCTCGATGACCTCGCCGGTCATGCGGGCGCGCAGACCGAAGGTGCCGCCGGACTCCACGGCCTTCATGAACTCGTCGTTCACGCGCACGGAGTTGTTGGCGTTCTGGTACTGGACGGACGTGATGTCGTCGCCGCCCAGGTCCATGTCGAAGCCCGCGTCGCGCAGCGCGCGGATCTTCTCCTCCTCCTTCACCTTGGTCTCGATGAAGTTCTCGATGTCGGGGTGGTCGACGTCGAGGATGACCATCTTGGCGGCGCGGCGGGTGGCGCCACCGGACTTGATCGTTCCGGCGGAGGCGTCGGCGCCGCGCATGAAGGAGACCGGGCCGGAGGCGTTGCCGCCGGAGGAGAGCAGCTCCTTGGAGGAGCGGATGCGGGAGAGGTTCAGGCCGGCGCCGGAGCCGCCCTTGAAGATCATGCCCTCTTCCTTGTACCAGTCGAGGATCGACTCCATGGAGTCGTCGACGGACAGGATGAAGCAGGCGGAGACCTGCTGGGGCTGGGGCGTGCCGACGTTGAACCAGACCGGGGAGTTGAAGCTGAAGATCTGGTGGAGGAGGGCGTAGGTGAGCTCGTGCTCGAAGATCTCGGCGTCGGCGGGCGAGGCGAAGTAGCCGTAGTCCTCGCCGGCCTTCGTGTAGGTCTTCACGATGCGGTCGATGAGCTGCTTGAGACCGGTCTCGCGCTGCGGGGTGCCGACGGCCCCGCGGAAGTACTTGCTGGTGACGATGTTGACCGCGTTCACCGACCAGAAGTCGGGGAACTCGACGCCACGCTGCTCGAAGTTGATCGAGCCGTCGCGCCAGTTGGTCATGACGACGTCACGGCGCTCCCAGTTCACCTCGTCGTACGGATGCACGCCGGGGGTGGTGTGGATGCGCTCGATCCGCAGGCCCTTGCTCGCCGCCTTGGCTCCCTTGGTGCGGGAACCACGTGCCGGGCCGCTCGCCGTCTCTGTCATGCCGCCTCCCATATATGGGCAAAACACCCTTTGGCGCCCAGATAATCCCAGAGCACCGTCTTCTGTACTACGTTCTGTACTGCTTGACCCGCGGGCGCCACGCAGGCCGCCCGGGGCAGGTCTTCACGGCCGGGTCACGGCCGGTCGCCGGGCCGCGGGGGCCCGGCCCGCCGTCAGTCGGCGGCGCCGGCGGGAACGGGCACCTCGGAGGTGCCGGTCCCGCCCTGCTCGGTGGAAGGCCGCGCGCGGAGTTCCGCGATGGCGGCCTCGAAGTCTTCGAGGCCTTCGAAAGCCCGGTACACGGACGCGAAGCGCAGGTACGCGACGAGGTCGAGCTCCTGCAGCGGTCCGAGGATGGCCATGCCCACGTCGTGCGTGGTCAGCTCGGCGCTGCCGGTGGCGCGCACCGCCTCCTCGACCCGCTGGCCGAGCTTGGCGAGGGCGTCCTCGGTGACCGGCCGCCCCTGACACGCCTTGCGGACGCCGGAGATGACCTTGGTGCGGCTGAAGGGTTCGGTGACGCCGGAGCGCTTGACCACCATGAGCGAACAGGTCTCCACCGTGGTGAAGCGGCGGGCGCAGTCGGTGCACTGGCGGCGGCGTCGGATCGACGTGCCGTCATCGGTGGTCCGACTGTCGACGACCCGGCTGTCGGGGTGCCTGCAGAAGGGGCAGTGCATCGGTTACGACCCTCTTCCTCACGGCACGACTGAACAGCCTCGCCGGGCTTGGCGAGCCCCTCGAAGCGACCACCAGCATAGGCGATGGAGGCTGCCCCGGCGGACCGGGGACCACTATCCCTGGGTGGCCGGTGACATCCAACCACTAGATCTAGGGTTGGGGGCGGTGCGACACCCCCCGCGTGTCGCGGGGCCCCCAAAGCCGCGCGCAGGTGCCGCGAGTGGGAGACTGGGAGGGCGCGCCGGAGCCGGAGAACCCAGCCGCGAAGGCTACCGTAAGGACGGGACCGCCCCCCGAGGACCCCCGAGGCCGCACTCCCATACACCCCCACTCGTACACGCGTAAGGCAATCTGCGGATTTTCACTCGAACGTGTGTTTGGCGCAACCTTTCGAAAGCTACTACCGTTGTGCCAGCCAGGGAGACCAACCGAGAGGGGCCGACGACGTGACCACCACCGCAGACAGCGCCACCATCACCGCCCAGGACCGCTCCCAGGGCCGACTCGAGGCGGTGCACGCCATGAGCGACACAGCCATGAACGGCGAGGAGCCCGGGCGCCCCGCCCGAGCCCTCCCCGGAAGGCCTCCAGGCATCAGGGCCGACAGCTCCGGCCTCACCGACCGCCAGCGCCGGGTCATCGAAGTCATCCGCGACTCGGTCCAGCGACGGGGCTACCCGCCGTCGATGCGCGAGATCGGTCAGGCGGTGGGGCTCTCCAGCACGTCGTCGGTGGCCCACCAGCTGATGGCCCTGGAGCGCAAGGGCTTCCTCCGCCGCGACCCGCACCGCCCCCGGGCGTACGAGGTGCGCGGCTCGGACCAGCCCAGCACCCAGCCCACCGACACCACCGGCAAGCCCGCCGCGTCGTACGTGCCCCTGGTCGGCCGGATCGCGGCCGGCGGCCCCATCCTGGCCGAGGAGTCCGTCGAGGACGTGTTCCCGCTCCCCCGGCAGCTGGTCGGTGACGGAGAGCTGTTCGTCCTCAAGGTCGTCGGCGACTCCATGATCGAGGCCGCCATCTGCGACGGCGACTGGGTCACGGTCCGCCGCCAGCCCGTCGCGGAGAACGGCGACATCGTCGCCGCCATGCTGGACGGCGAGGCCACCGTGAAGCGCTTCAAGCGCGAGGACGGCCACGTCTGGCTGCTGCCGCACAACGCCGCGTACCAGCCCATCCCCGGCGACGAGGCCACGATCCTCGGCAAGGTGGTCGCCGTACTGCGACGGGTCTGACCACACCCGCCGGCTCGGACCGGGCCCCGGGACCCACTGCGCCGGGCCCGGGGCCCGCTGTACGTCCCGCTCTCCTGGCTCGCGTCCGGCCCCGGCTTCCCGCCGGGGCCGGACGCGTGTCCGGACTTCCCGCTCAGACGCCGTCCGCCTTCGCCTTCGCGTCGATCGCCGCCAGCGACCTGCGGACCTGGTTGCGGTCGGTCGTGTACCAGAAGTCGGGCATCGAAGCCTTCAGATAGCTGCCGTACCGCGCGGTGGCGAGCCGCTGGTCCAGGACGGCCACCACGCCCCGATCGCCGGTCGCCCGGACCAGGCGGCCCGCGCCCTGGGCCATCAGCAGGGCCGCGTGCGTCGCCGCCACGGCCATGAAGCCGTTCCCGCCGGCCTCCTCGACCGCCTTCTGGCGCGCGCTCATCAGCGGGTCGTCGGGACGGGGGAACGGGATCTTGTCCATGACGACCAGCTGGCAACTGGCCCCCGGCACGTCCACGCCCTGCCACAGCGACAGCGTGCCGAACAGGCAGGTCTGCGGGTCCGCGGAGAAGTTCTTGATCAGCTCGCCCAGGGTGTCCTCGCCCTGGAGCAGGATCGGGAACTCCGGGATGCGGCTCCGCAGCTCCTCCGCCGCCAGCTGCGCCGCCCGCATCGAGGAGAACAGCCCCAGGGTCCGTCCGCCGGCCGCCTGGATCAGCTCGGTGAGCTCGTCCAGCATGTCGCCCCGGTCGCTGTCCCGCTTCGGGGGCGCCAGGTGCTTGGCGACGTACATGATGCCCTGCTTGGGATAGTCGAACGGGGAGCCGACGTCGAGGCCCTTCCACACGGGCAGGTCGTCCCCGGCGGTGCCCTCGGGGGCCAGGCCCAGGGAGGCTCCCACCCCGTTGAAGTCGCCGCCCAGCTTGAGCGTGGCCGAGGCGAGGACGACGGAACGCTCGGTGAAGAGCTTCTCCCGCAGCAGCCCGGAGACCGAGAGCGGCGCGACCCGCAGCGAGGCGCCGAAGCGGTCGTGGCGCTCGTACCAGACGACGTCGTACTCGGAGCCCTGGGTGATCCGCTCGGCGACGCCGTGCACGGTCTCGACCGAGGCCATCGCCTGCTTGCGGACCGCGTCCTCGTCCTGCACCGAGCGGTCGCGGGTGTTCCCCAGCGCGGTGATCACCGCGCGGGCCGCGTCGCGCAGCGCCATCAGCGCGTACGCCAGGTCCTCCGGGATCTCCTCCAGGCGGCCCGGCAGGGCCAGCTCCATGACCCGCTCGAAGCCCTCGGCGGCGGTCTGGAGCTGGTCGGCGACCTTCTCGTCCACGAGCTTGGCGGACCGGCGGACCGCCCGGTTCACCTGGCCCGGGGTGAGCTCGCCGGTGGCCACGCCGGTGACCCGGGAGACCAGCTCGTGGGCCTCGTCGACGATCAGGACCTCGTGCTGCGGCAGCACGGGGGCGCCCTCGATCGCGTCGATGGCGAGCAGGGCGTGGTTGGTGACGACGACGTCGGCGAGCTTGGCGCGCTCGCGGGCCGCCTCCGCGAAGCACTCCGCGCCGTAGGCGCACTTGCTCGCGCCGAGGCACTCCCGGGAGGAGACCGAGACCTGGGCCCAGGCCCGGTCCGAGACGCCGGGCGTCAGGTCGTCCCGGTCGCCCGTCTCCGTCTCGTCCGACCAGTCGCGCAGCCGGAGCAGGTCCTGGCCGAGCTTGCTGGTGGGGGCTGCCGCCTCGAAGGGGTCGAACAGGCCGTCCTCCTCGTCCTGCGGGACCCCCTCGTGGAGCCGGTGCAGGCACAGGTAGTTCGACCGGCCCTTGAGCATGGCGAACTGGGGGCGGCGGCGCAGCTGCGGATGGAGCGCCTCGACCGTCCGCGGCAGGTCGCGCTCGACGAGCTGGCGCTGGAGCGCCAGGGTCGCCGTGGCCACCACCACCCGCTCCCCGTGCGCGAGCGCCGGCACGAGGTAGCCGAGCGACTTTCCGGTGCCGGTGCCCGCCTGGACGAGCAGGTGGGAGTTGTCGTCGATGGCCTCGGCCACGGCCTCGGCCATGGTGACCTGGCCGGGCCGCTCCGTGCCGCCGACGGCGGCGACGGCGGCGTGGAGGAGCTCGGGGAGGGATGGCTTCGTCATAGCGTTCCCAGCCTAAGGGGCCGCACCGACAGCGGAGGCACGCCTCCGGATCACGCGAGGGGGTTGGGGACGGTGCCGTGGACGGCGGCGTGCGGGCGGTCGGAGCGGTCCCGGTAGCCGTCCATGTGCAGCCGGTTGCGGTTGAGGCAGAGCCGTTCGATCCGGGGGGTGAGCAGGTCGAAGAGCTCGAACCGGTCCTTGAGCTCGGGGAAGCGTTCCTGGTGGCGGAGGATCTCGGCCCGGACGAGGGACCAGAAGTCCGCCTCGGGGACGTCGAGTTGCTCCTCGCACAGCGGGGCGAGGTAGCGGAAGACGCCGACGAAGAGCCCTGAATGGATGAACTGGGTGAGGAAGCCGGGTTCCTCGGTGAGGAGGACGGCCCGGACGTCGTCGGGCATGGTGGCGTGCTCGGGGAGCGGGTGGGCGCTGATGTTGACGTCGTCCACGAAGTCCTTGATCGCCAGGCGGACGGGTACGTCCTGTTCGTCGTAGACCACGATCGCGTTCTCGCCGTGCGGGGAGAAGACGGTGCCGTAGCGGTAGAGGAAGTGGAGCAGGGGCGGCAGCAGGGCGGCGAAGAGGCGCCGCAGCCAGACGGCGGGGGCCAGCCCGGAGCGCTCGACGAGTTCGGCGACGAAGGCGCGGCCCCCGGGGTCGGTGTGGAGCAGGGAGGCGAGGGTGCGGGCGCGTTCGCCGGGCGGGAGGCGGAGCGGTTCGCGCCAGATCGCGCCGAGCAGTTCCTTGTACTGGTACGGCACTTCGGGCAGCCGGTCGTACAGGGGGTGCTCGACGGTGACCGAGGCGACCTCGCCGAGGAGGATCACGCCGCACTCGTCGCGGAGGAAGGGGTCGGCGTCGCGCAGGCCGTGGACCCAGGCGGTGACGGCGGGGGCGGCGAGGGTGCGCTCGGTGGGGAGGCCGCGCCAGACGAGGGTGTTGAGCACCGAGAGCGGCAGTTTGACGGTGTGCCGGTCGGGCCGTGCGGTGTTGAGGAAGGTGCGGATGGACTGCTGCGGCAGGCGGAGGTCGCCGTCGGCGGGGAGCGGTACGACGGCGCCGGAGGCGATGGCGGGGGCGTAGAGCGGGAGCAGGACCTCGTCCCACTGCCAGGGGTGGACGGGCAGCAGGAGGTAGGTGTCGGGGTCGAGGCCGCGGGCGGTGAGCTCGGCGCGGAACGCGGCGAGGACGGACGGGTCGAGTTCGCGCGCGTAGAGCCTGTCGGGGGTGTCGAGTCCTTCGACGCCGCGGTAGGCGGCGATGCGGTCGCTGACCGCGATCCACGGGAGGCGGGTGGCGCGGCGGGCCTCGGGGGCCCAGCGGGCGGCGTCGCCGGCGGAGAAGCCGATGCGGCCCTTGTTGAGGACCAGCCAGGGGTGTCCGGTCTGGTGGCCTTCGAGTTCGGCGTAGGACAGGTCGGCGAGACGGTCGGCGGTGAGGGCGGTGTGGTCGAGGCGGGCCTCGGCGGCGAGGGTGGTGGAGAGCTCGCGGATGAGGTGGCCGAGGGTGGCGCCGTCGAGGCCGAGGAGACGGCGGGCGCGGACGAGCAGATCGAGGGGGTCGGTCAGCGGGCGGTCGTCGCAGGTGATCGTGGCGGGGTCGACGCGCCAGCCGCCGTAGGCGCCGCGGCGGGCGGTGAAGGCGAGGGTGGCGCCGTCGTCGAGGGCGAGGGAGTAGCGGCCGGGGGCGCCGGCGGGGAGGGGTTCGAGGATCTCCTCGTAGGCGAACTCGCCGAGGGCCTTGGCGAGGGTGCGGGCGGAGGCGCGGGCCCAGGCGGTGGGGTTGAGCTCGGGGGGCGCGAGCAGTTCGGGGGCGGGGGCGGCGGCCGCCGCGGGTCGTGCGGAGTCGTGGGGTGCTGGGGACGTCGTCACATGGACTCCTCGAAGGGGGAACCGCTGTGGGTCGAGCGGTGGCTCAAGGGCAGGGGGTGTTCACAGGACGTGGCGGAGGGCCCGGTCGCGGATCATGAGCGCGGCCCGTTTGTCGGGGAGGTCGATTTCCGCCGCGTAGCGGAAGCCGGCGCTGAGGAAGGCCGAGACGGAGGGGGTGTTGCGGATGTCCGGTTCGGCGACGACGCGGGTGCAGCGGGGCCGGTGGTCGAGGACGAGGTCGGCCACGGCGCGCAGGAGTGCGGTGCCGACGCCCCGGCCGCGGTCCGCGACGCCTCCGAGGAGGAGGTGGACGCCCGTGTCGTGCGGGCGGGCCGGGTAGGCGCGGGAGAGCGGGTCGAGGTCGGCGCGGTAGAGCTCGAAGTAGCTCATCGGGGTGGAGTCGAGCACGCCGAGGCAGGGGACGCTGCGGCCGTCGCCTTCGAGCTGGGCGCGGACGTGGTCGGCGGTGACGGCGTCGGGCCCGGCGAGTTCCCAGAAGGCGGCGACGGCGGGGTCGTTCATCCACCGGGCGAGCAGGAGCAGGTCGCGTGCCAGGCGGACGGGGACGAGGCGGAAGGCGCCGAAGCGGGTGTCCGCCGGCGCCCAGGAGGCGACGGAGTCGAGCAGGTCGCCGTCGAGTCGGCCGTCGGCGGAGTCGGTCGGGAGGCCGCTGGGGAGGTCGCTCGGGAAGCCGGTCGGGAAACCGCTCGGGAGGCCGCTCGCCGGGTCGTGCGCGGCCGGTGGTGTCGGCCGCTCGCCGGCGAGGAGGGCGACGAGGTCGTCGACCCGGAGGTCGAGGGTGTCGTCGCCCGTCGGGTCGGCCTGCGGCCGGTCGGCTGCGGCTGCGGCTGCGGTGCCTGCGTCGGCGTCGGATCTGTGGTCCGGATGTATGGACATGCGGCGGGTCTTCCGTGGGTCGTGGGTCGTGAGTCGTGGGGCTTGGGCGCGGGACGGGGGACGGGGGCGTCCCCGCGACGGGTGGGCGGGAACGCGCCGGTGGACGCGGGCCGATGGACGCGGGCCGGGGGCGGCGGTGGGCGGGCCGCCCGGCGGCTCAGGCGCGGAGCGGGTTGGTGATGGTGACGTAGACGGACTGGGTGTCGACGGGGCCGACGAGTTCGTCGAGGCCGTGGAGGCGGGTGAGGAGGTTGGCCTTGCTGCGGAGGGTGGCGGCTTCGAGGAGGCGGTGCGGGAGGGGCGAGCCGAGGCCGGTGGCCGAGGTGAGGAAGGAGCGGAAGGCGGCGAGCAGGATCCGCTCGTCGGCGAGGTGCTGGGCGCCGAAGGCGCCGATCAGGCCGAGGACGTTGTTGATGCCGAGGTAGTAGGCGAAGCGCTCGTCGGTGACCTGGTCGGAGACGAAGGTGTCGCTGTCGGCGCCGATGCCGGGGAGGCGGCTCTCCAGCTCGGCCCGGTGGGACTCGCGGAAGTAGTAGCCCTGGTTGTCGCGGTAGCGGCCGCCGGCGGGCCAGCCTTCGGCGTCCAGGAGGACCAGGGTGTTCTGCTGGTGGGCTTCCAGGGCGATGCCGGCGTGGCCGTCGAGCCAGAGGACGGGGCGGACGACCTGGTCGAGGTAGCGGAGGAACCACTCGGCGGAGACGGCGGCGACGGGGCGGCCGGTGCGGGCGGAGAGACGGTGGACGAGGTCGGCGAGCCGGGAGCTCATGCCGGGGGCCCCGGGCCGGGGGCGGGGGGAGGTGAGGGCCGCGAGGCAGACGGCGTCGTCGCCGGGGCCGAAGGGGTTGTGCCGGATCATCAGGTCGAGTCCGGGGACGGGGGTGCCGTCGGGGGCGTCGACGGCGAGCCAGGCGGGGTCGCGGACGATGTCGAAGCCCGGGTGGGCGGCCTGCCACTCGTCGACGAGGCCGGTGCGCAGGAGGCGGTGGACCTCGACGCCGCGGTGGAGTTCCTTGCGGAGGTTCTCGCGGCGGGAGTTGGTGATGCGCAGGCCGAGGGAGAGCTTGAGCATGGCGCGGGCGCCGGGGCGGTGGACGGTGCGGACGGAGGAGGTGGGGTGCCAGTGGCTGCCGTGGGGGCCCAGGTCGTGGAGGAGGCCCCGGTCGAGGAGGGCCCGGACGTCGGGGCGGTGGAGGAGTTCGCGGGCCTGCCAGGGGTGCAGGGGCAGGGGGGTGGTGCCGGCGGGGTGCGCGAGTCCTTCGGCGAGGCCGGTCGCGAGCTGTTCGGCGGTGACGGGGCGGCCCTGCTCGGTCCAGGCGGAGTCGGAGACGAGGAGCGAGGGGTCGACGGCGAACCAGTGGAGGGGGAAGGAGCCGTGGAGTTCGGGCGAGTAGAGGCGGGACTCGGCCTCGGAGAGTCCTTCGCGGCTCTTGGGGGTGGGGTGGAGCGGGTGGCCGAGGAGGAGGGACTGCTCGGCGGCGAGGAAGGGGTCGGCGCCGGGGTGGGGCCGGGGGTCGCGGCGGCGGGCGGCGAGGAAGTCGGCGGTGCGGCGGGCCGAGTCGGCGACCCGGCCGACGAGTTCGGTGGCCTCGGTGCGGCCGGTCTCGCGGCTGAGGAGGGCGGCGAGGGTGACGGCGTCGACGGCGGGGGCCGAGGAGGGGAGGCCTTCCAGGACGGGGGTGCCGAAGCGGTGCCAGCCGGTGGGCGACCAGTAGGGCACGGGGACGAGGAGGGCGGTGCCGCTGGCGTCGAGGGGGATGCGGAGGGTGGCGGTGTCGGGGGCGGGGAGGTTCTTCTCCCGGACCCAGCAGCGGAGGAGGTTCTCGACGGCGGCGGTGTCGGCGGCCCGCTGGGGGTCGGGGTCGTCGAGCGGGTCGGTGGCGGGGGTGCCGGGCCGGTGCGGGTCGGTGGCCGGGGCGGATCCGGGGCGGGACGTCCTGGGGAGGCCGGGGCCGGTGTGCTGGCGCGGGACCGTGGGCTCCTCCGCGTCGGGGTGGGGGTCGGTCTCGGGCAGCTGGGAGGTGGGGGTGGCGTTCACGCGGGTTTCCTTGGAGAGGGGGCCGTGGGCGGTCCGGTTCAGTGGGACGGTCCGGGGGCGGGCCGGTGGGGGGCGGGCGGCCGGGGGACGTGGGCCCGTTCGGCGGCGGCGAGGGCGTCGGCGAAGCGGTCCAGGACGGCGGTGGCCTGCTCGTCGGTGAGGGTGAGCGGGGGGAGGAGGCGCACGACGGCGGAGTGACGGCCGCCGAGTTCGACGATGAGGCCGCGGGCGAGGCACTCCTGCCGGACGGCCCGGGCGAGGGCCGGGGCGGCGGGCGGGGCGGCGTCGTCGGGTCCCGCGGCCTCGGGGTCGACGAGTTCGACGCCGATCATGAGGCCGCGGCCCCGGACGTCGCCGACGCAGGGGTGGGCGGCCCGGAGGCCCTGGAGCCGGCCGAGCATCCGGGCGCCGAGGCCGGCGGCCCGGTCGGCGAGCCGGTTCTCGCGGACGTACGCGAGGGTGGCGGCGCCGGCGGCCATGGCGAGCTGGTTGCCGCGGAAGGTGCCGGCGTGGGCGCCGGGTTCCCAGGCGTCGAGCCCGGAGCGGTAGACGACGACGGCGAGCGGGAGGGAGCCTCCGATGGCCTTGGAGAGGACCATCACGTCGGGGACGACGCCGCTGTGCTCGACGGCCCAGAAGGCGCCGGTGCGGCCGACGCCGGTCTGGACCTCGTCGACGACGAGGGGGACGGAGTGCCGGGCGGTGATGCTCCGCATGCGGCGCATCCAGGCGTCGGGGGCGGGCAGGACGCCGCCCTCGCCCTGGACGGCCTCGACGATCATCCCGGCGGGGGTGGTGACGCCGCTCTCGGGGTCGTCGAGCAGGCTCTCGGTCCAGCGGGCGGAGAGTTCGGCCCCGCGCTCGCCGCCGACGCCGTAGGGGCAGCGGTACGACTGGGGGTACGGGAGCCGGGTGACGCGGACGTCCTCGGCGCCGCCGGAGACGGCGAGGGCCCCGGCGGTCATGCCGTGGCAGGCGCCCGTGAAGGCGAACAGGCCGCGCCGGCCGGTGGCGGTGCGGACCAGTTTCAGGGCGGCCTCGACGGCGTCGGTGCCGGCGGGGCCGCAGAACCGGATCCGGGCGTCGGCGGCGAGCTCCGGGGGGAGGGTGGCGAACAGTTCGGAGGTGAAGGCGTCCTTGACGGGGGTGGCGAGGTCGAGGACGTGGAGGGGGGCTCCGGAGTCGAGGACCTTGCGGATGGCTTCGAGGACGACCGGGTGGTTGTGGCCGAGCGCGAGGGTGCCGGCTCCGGAGAGGCAGTCGAGGTAGCGGCGGCCGTCGGCGCCCTCGATGGTCAGGCCGCGGGCCCGGACCGGGACGATCGGCAGCGAGCGGGCGTAGGTGCGGGCGGCGGACTCCCGCTGGGTCTGGCGCCGCAGGATGGCCTCGTACCCGCCGCCGGCCGCCGTCCCGTATCCCCGTCGGGTGGACGCGGCGGGCCCGGCCGCCGGGCCGGCCGGGGGACCTTCACCGGCGGCCGGGGCAGCGCCGGGGGCCGGGGGCCGGGTGGCGGCGGCTGGGGCTGATTCGGTCACGGCCACGACTCGGTGTCCTCCCGCGATAACGGTTGCGTTGCACATCGACGGGCCGCCCGGCCCTGCCCAAGGACCGCTCCGAGCGCCACCGTTGTGTCCCCCGTACGTACCAACGACGGGAGCTGCCGGGGAACACGGGCCGGAGGCAAGATCCTTGGCGTGTCCCGGATCACGGCATGACAACGGCCGTACCGCCTTCGGAACCGGCGGCGGGGCGCGTACCGTCCCCTCCGGCACCGGCATAGTGGGGCCGTCGTTCCCGTGTCCGTCCGGACACGGGTGCGACCGAAGCTCAGACATGCACCAGTTGATGTAGTCCCAGGGGGATCACGAGATGCGATCGATTCGTCCGCTGCTGATGGCGGCGTCCGCCGTCGCGGCGCTGACGCTCACCGCGACGGCCTGTGGCCCGACCGAGGAGAACGCAGGAGACAAGCCCAGTGCGCCGGTGAGCGAGAACCCGGTCGACAAGATCAAGATTCCGGAGGACCTGAAGAAGCGGCTGCAGGACCACGGGATCGATCTCGACAAGTGGCGCGACGGCGAGTGGCGGAACTGGGACAAGGACAAGTGGCTTCGTGAGGCGAAGGACTTCGTCAACCCGATCATCGAGGACCTCTGGGACCCGGACCGGATGCGGGACGCCGAGCGGCCCGAGCGGCCGGTCGAGGAGGAGGACATCTCGGGTGACGAGGGCGTCACCGACCCGACGCCGGACCCGGTGAAGGCGAAGGCGGTGCCGGCGAAGTACCACGCGAACTCGCCCGCCTCCGGCAAGGTCTTCTTCGACGGTCCCGACGGCTCGATGGTCTGCTCGGCCACCGCGGTGAAGGACCCGGCCCACCCCGGCAAGTCCAACCTGGTGTGGACCGCCGGCCACTGCGTCCACAAGGGCAAGGAGGGCGGCTGGTACCGGAACATCGCCTTCGTCCCCTCGTACAACGACGCCGCGCTGCCCACCTCCGAGCTGGAGAAGGCGACGCGCGAGCAGATCGCGCCGTACGGCGTGTGGTGGGCGGACTGGGTGAAGACCTCCGACCAGTGGATCGCGCAGGGCGCGTCCACCGGCGGCGCGGGCGCCCCGTACGACTTCGCGGTCATCCAGGTGACCCCGGAGAAGGGCTCGTCCGGCAAGTCGCTGGAGGAGACGGTCGGCACGGCCCTGCCGGTCGAGTTCAACGCCCCGGCGGTGCCGAAGATCGCGAGCATGACGGCGACGGGCTACCCGGCGGCGCCGCCGTTCGACGGCCAGAAGATGTTCCGGTGCGCGGACAAGCCGGGCCGTCTGTCGCTCAAGGCGGAGCAGCCGACGATGTACCGCATCGGCTGCACGATGACGGCCGGTTCCTCCGGCGGCGGCTGGGTCGCCCAGGGCCGGGACGGTCGGCCGGCGCTGGTGTCGAACACCTCGATCGGCCCGTCGACGGCCGGCTGGCTGGCGGGTCCGCGCTTCGGCCCCGAGGCCAAGGCCATCTTCGACGAGGTCAGCAAGAAGTACGCCGGCCGGTAGCCCGGCGGCGGTGCGCGTCCGGGGGAGGCGGGACCCAACGGTCCCGCCTCCCTCCGCGCCGCTCGGGACGCCTTCCGGGGAGGGAGACCACCCCGGGTGTTCCGTACGGCACGGCTGGTTGGGGGGGGCCGCCCGCCGGCCGCTCCGCGCAGAACGGCTCCGGCCCCCTCCCGGTCGGGAGGGGGCCGGAGCCTTCGTGCGGGCCGGTCCGTGCTCAGTGCGCGGCGGGGACGTACGGCGCGAGCGCCGCCGCCAGTTCCTCGTGCACCCGGGCCTTGACCAGGGTGCCCTCCGGGGTGTGCTCCTCGGAGAGCATCTCGCCCTCGGCGTGGACGCGGGAGACGAGGCCGCCCTGCGTGTACGGCAGCAGGACCTCGATCTCCACCTCCGGGCGCGGCAGCTCGCGGTCGATCAGGGCGAGCAGCTCCTCGATGCCCTCGCCCGAGCGGGCGGAGACGGCCATGGAGTGCTTCTCGACGCGGAGCAGGCGCTGGAGGACCAGCGGGTCGGCCGCGTCGGCCTTGTTGATGATCACGATCTCCGGCACGTTCACCGCGCCGACGTCGCGGAAGACCTCGCGCACGGCGGCCAGCTGCTCCTCCGGGACGGGGTGCGAGCCGTCCACCACGTGCAGGATGAGGTCGGCGTCGGCGACCTCCTCCATGGTGGAGCGGAACGCCTCGACCAGGTGGTGCGGCAGGTGCCGGACGAAGCCGACGGTGTCGGCCAGGGTGTAGACCCGGCCGGACGGGGTCTCGGCCCGGCGGACGGTCGGGTCGAGGGTGGCGAACAGCGCGTTCTCCACCAGGACGCCGGCGCCCGTGAGGCGGTTGAGCAGCGAGGACTTGCCGGCGTTGGTGTACCCGGCGATGGCGACCGAGGGCACCTTGTTGCGGCGCCGTTCCTGCCGCTTGATGTCGCGGCCGGTCTTCATCTCCGCGATCTCCCGGCGCATCTTCGCCATCTTCTCGCGGATGCGGCGCCGGTCGGTCTCGATCTTGGTCTCACCGGGACCGCGGGTGGCCATGCCGCCACCACCGCCGCCGCCCATCTGGCGGGAGAGCGACTGGCCCCAGCCGCGCAGCCGCGGCAGCATGTACTGCATCTGCGCGAGGGCGACCTGGGCCTTGCCCTCACGGGACTTGGCGTGCTGGGCGAAGATGTCGAGGATCAGGGCGGTCCGGTCGACCACCTTGACCTTGACGACGTCTTCGAGGGCGATGAGCTGGCCGGGGCTGAGCTCGCCGTCGCAGACGACGGTGTCGGCGCCGGTCTCGACGACGATGTCCCGCAGCTCCTGGGCCTTGCCGGAACCGATGAAGGTGGCCGGGTCGGGCTTGTCGCGGCGCTGGATCACGCCGTCGAGGACGAGGGCGCCCGCCGTCTCGGCCAGGGCCGCGAGCTCCGCGAGGGAGTTCTCGGCGTCCTGTACGGTCCCCGAGGTCCAGACGCCGACGAGCACGACGCGCTCCAGGCGCAGCTGTCGGTACTCGACCTCGGTGACGTCCTCGAGCTCGGTGGAGAGGCCCGCGACGCGGCGCAGGGCCGCGCGCTCGGAGCGGTCGAACTGCTCGCCGTCCCGCTCTCCGTCGATCTCGTGGCTCCAGGCGACGTCCTCTTCCATCAGGGCATCGGCCCGAAGGCTCTCGGTGCGGCGCGACTGCGCGAAGCTCTGCTCGTCCTGGGAAGGGGAAGAAGAGGAGGTCATTGGATCCTTACGTCGATTGAAACGATGGTGTCGGGTACAACGTGCGGGCGCTCCGGAAGATTCCCCGCGGGGCTCCCGGCCGGCCGCGCCGCCGACCCGAAAATGGTGACACGTCCGCCCCGCGCCCGTCACGCGGGTTTCCTCAGCGGTCCGCGGCCCCGGGCGGGAGGCTGCGCCAGTCCGGGTGGCCGGGCATCGGCGGGGTCTTCTCGCCGTGGAGCCAGCCGGCGAAGAAGGCGCCGAGGTCGCGGCCGGAGACCTGTTCCGCCAGGGCGGTGAAGTCGGCGGTCGAGGCGGTGCCGTCCCGGTGCGCGGCGACCCAGCGGCGTTCCAGCCGGTCGAAGGCGGCGGTGCCGATGGTCTCCCGGAGGGCGTAGAGGACGAGGGCGCTGCCGTCGTAGACGACGGGCCGGAAGAGGCTGATCTTCTGCCCGGGCGCGGGCGGGCGGGGCGCCGCGGGCGGTCCGCCGTCCGCGCGCCAGCCGTCGGAGGAGGCGTACGCGGCCTTCATCCGCCTCTCCAGGGACTTGCCGGCCGTCTCGTCGGCGTACAGCGCCTCGTACCAGCTGGCGTGCCCCTCGTTGAGCCACAGGTCGGACCAGGTGCGGGGGGAGACGCTGTCCCCGAACCACTGGTGGGCCAGCTCGTGGACCATGACCGAGTCGACGTACCACTCGGGGAAGCGGGTGTCGGTGAAGAGCCGCCGCTCGAAGAGGGACAGGGTCTGGGTCTCCAGCTCGAAGCCGGTGGTGGCGTCGGAGATCAGCACGCCGTACGTCTCGAAGGGGTACGGGCCGACCTTGCCCTCCATCCACTCCAGGTGGCCGGGGGTCCTGCGCAGCCAGGGCTCCATCGCCTCCCGGTCCCGGGTGCGGACCACGTCCCGGACGGGGAGGCCGCGCGGGCCGGTGCGGTGCAGGACGGTGGAGCGGCCGATGGAGACCTGGGCGAGTTCGGTGGCCATGGGGTGGCGGGTGCGGTAGGTCCAGGTGGTGGTGGCGCCGTGGTCGGCACGGCCCGCGGGCAGCCCGTTGGCGACGGCGGTCAGGTCGCTCGGGGCGGTGATCCGGAAGGTGAAGGCGGCCTTGTCGGAGGGGTGGTCGTTGGAGGGGAAGACCCGGTGGGCGGCGTCGGCCTGGTTGGCCATGGCGAGGCCGTCGGAGGTGCGGACCCAGCCGCCGTTGGAGGCGGGGCCGCGCGGGTCGCTGGTGTGGCGGACGGTGACGGTGACGGGTTCGCCCGCGTCGATCGGTGCGGCGGGCGTGACGACGAGGTCCTCGCCGCTGGTCTCGTGGGCGGCGGGCACGCCGTCGACGGTGACGCCGGAGACCGTGCCGTGGGTGAAGTCGAGGTGGAGCCGGTCGAGGTCGGCGGTGGCGAGGACGTGGAGGCGGGTGACGGCGGCGAGCGGTTCGGTGTTCACGCCGGAGTAGGTGAGGTCGATGTCGTAGGCGAGGACGTCGTAGCCGGGGTTGCCGAGGTGCGGGAAGAGCGGGTCGCCGATGCCGAGCGGGGCCGGGGCGGGCAGCGCGGCGGCGATCAGTCCCGCGGTGGCGGCGACGAGGGCGGCGGACCGGAGCCGGGTGCCGCGGGCCCGCCGCGCGGGGCCGTCCTCGGGCGGGGCGGCGGAGGCGGGGGCCGGGGGGCGGGGCGGCGGCACCGCGCCGGCGGGGGAGGACGGCGCGGGCGACCGGGAAGTGAGCGGCATGGGCCAGGGCTACCAGGGCCCTGCCCCCGCCCCGCGCCGACGCGCGCGCCCGCCACCCGAAGGGGTCACGCGCGCGGGGCGCCGTCCTCGCGTGGGCTCCGCCCCGGAGCGGGCGGCGGGGGTCAGAGGCGGTGGGTGCGGCCGACGTCGTAGACGCCGGGGACCTCGCGCATGGCGCGCATGAGGTTCGGGAGTTCGGCGGCGTCGGTGAGCTGGAGGGTGTACGTGTGGCGGACCCGTTGCTCGTTCGGCGGCTCGACGGTGGCGGAGACGACCTCGACGCCCGCGGCCGCGATGGCCTCGGTGAGGTCGGCGAGCAGACCTGGCCGGCCGAACGATTCGGCGACCAGGGTGACCCGGCAGTGGGCGGCGTCGCCCCACCGCACGGGGACGACGTCCCGGCCGAGCCGGAGCATGACGTCGACGGCCGGACAGCCGGTGCGGTGGGCCGTGACGGCGCCCCCCCGGACCCGGAAGCCGGTGATGGTGTCGGGGGGCACGGGGGTGCAGCAGCCGGCCGGCCGGACCGGGGCGGGCGGGGCGCCGTCGAGGTCGGCGTGGAGTTCGGCGCCGGAGCTGCGGTCGGCGGCGACGCTGAGCGGCGGGCGGGGGGCGGCGGCCGGCTGGTGGGCGGCCTCGGGGTGCGCCTGGAGCCAGCGGGTGATGGCGATCCGGGCGGCGGGGGTGCGGGCGTGGTCCAGCCATTCCGGGGAGGGCCCCGAGTGGCTGTCCTGGGCGAGGAGCAGCTGCACGGTGTCGCCGTCGGAGAGGACGGTGCTCAGCGGGGCGAGCCGGCCGTTGACGCGCGCGCCGAGGCAGGTGTGGGCGGCCTCGCCGTGCTGGGCGTAGGCGGCATCGACGCAGGTGGATCCGGCGGGCAGCCCGAGGGTGCCCGCGTCGGCGCGGAAGACGGTGATCTCGTGGTCCTCGGCGAGGTCGGCGCGGAGCGAGCTCCAGAAGGTGTCGGGGTCGGGGGCAGACTGCTGCCAGTCGAGGAGGCGGGCGAGCCAGCCGGGCCGGGTCGGGTCGGTGCGCTCGCCGTCCTCGGCGGCCTCGGGGCCGTCGGGGAGGTCGGCCTGGTCGGGGGCGGTGCCGTACGGGCTGCCGAGGGCGACGACGCCCGCCTCGGCGACCTTGTGCATGCGGTGGGTGCGGATGAGGACTTCGGCGACGGCCCCGTCGGGGGCGGCGATCGCGGTGTGCAGCGACTGGTACAGGTTGAACTTGGGGGCGGCGATGAAGTCCTTGAACTCCGAGATCAGCGGGGTGAAGCAGGTGTGCAGCTCGCCGAGGACCGCGTAGCAGTCGGCGTCCTCGGCGACGAGGACGAGGAGCCGTCCGAAGTCGCAGCCGCGCAGCTCGCCGCGCTTGAGGCGGACGCGGTGGACGGAGACGAAGTGGCGGGGGCGGACGAGGACTTCGGCGGCGATGTCCGCCTCGCGCAGCACGGTGCCGACGTGTTCGGCGACGGCGGCGAGCGCGTCCGGGGAGCCGGAGCCGGTGGCCTCCGCGATGAGCGCGCGGGTGGCCTCGTACTCCTCGGGGTGGAGGATGGCGAAGACCAGGTCCTCCAGTTCGGTCTTGAGCGCCTGGACGCCGAGCCGTTCGGCGAGGGGGATGAGGACGTCCCGGGTGACCTTGGCGATGCGGGCCTGCTTCTCGGGCCGCATCACGCCGAGCGTGCGCATGTTGTGGAGCCGGTCGGCGAGTTTGATCGACATGACCCGGACGTCGTCGCCGGTGGCGACGAGCATCTTGCGGAAGGTCTCGGGCTCGGCGGCGGCACCGTAGTCGATCTTCTCCACCTTGGTGACGCCGTCGACGAGGTACGCCACCTCGTCGCCGAACTCCCGGCGCACCTGATCGAGCGTCACCTCGGTGTCCTCGACCGTGTCGTGGAGGAGGGCCGCGGTGAGGGTGACGGTCTCGGCGCCCAGCTCGGCGAGGATGAGCGTGACGGCGAGGGGATGGGTGATGTACGGCTCGCCGCTCTTGCGGAACTGTCCCCGGTGCGAGGACTCGGCCAGGACGTAGGCCCGGCGCAGCACCGACAGGTCGGCCTCGGGATGGTGGGCCCGGTGCGCCTCGGCGACGTGGCTGATGGCGTCGGGCAGCCGGTCGCGCGGGGCGGGGCCCGCGGTGGCGCCGAGCAGGGCGGCGCGGCCGATCCTCCGCAGCTCCAGCCGGGCGCGTCCGCGTCTGCGGACGCCCGTGTCGGTGACCGCGGCCTCGGCCGCGCTCACGGGGTTCGTGGCCTCTGCGCTCATGGGGCACCTCCGGCGACGTCGACCGGCGGTGGACGGGCGGGGGGAGCCCGGGGGGCCGGTGCTTGATGCTACCGACCCCACCACGTGGCGCAGTCCCGCTCTCGCCCAGCGTGAATCGGATCACCCATTCGAGCGATGCGGGAGTCGTTGACTGTTTCGATTACGCCGCCCGGCGCTCAGCCGGTACGCCGCCCGGGGCTCAGCCGGTACGCCGCCCGGGGCTCAGCCGGCGGCGAGCCAGGAGGGCTCCAGGGCGCCTTCCGCGACGATCACGGCCGGGCCGGTCATCTCGATCTCCCCGTCGGGGTGCTCGGTGATGACCAGGGTGCCGCCGAGGACGTCCACCGTGTACGTGACGGGGGCGCCGGTCGCGGCCGGGTCCGTGCCGTCGCGGCGGGCGGTGGCGACGGCCACGGCGCAGGCGCCGGTGCCGCAGGAGCGGGTCTCGGAGGCGCCCCGCTCGTGGACGCGCATGGCGACGTGGCGGGGGCCCCGGTCCACGACGAACTCGATGTTGACCCCGTCCGGGTAGACCGAGGCGGGCTCGTAGGGCGGCTCGTCGTACAGGGTGCCCGCGTGGGCGAGGTCCTCGACGAAGGCGACCGCGTGCGGATTGCCCATGTTCACGTTGCGCGCGGGCCAGCTGCGCCCGTCGACGGCGACCGTGACGCCGTCCTCGGGGAGGACGGCGCGGCCCATGGAGACGGTGACGGAGCCGTCCTTGTCGAGGTGGACGCGCTTGACGCCGCCGCGGGTGGCGACGGCGACCTCGCCGGCGGTGACGTGGCCGGCGTGCTCCAGGTAGCGGGCGAAGACCCGGACCCCGTTCCCGCACATCTCGGCGACCGTGCCGTCGGCGTTGCGGTAGTCCATGAACCATTCGGCCTCGTCGGCCATGGCGCGGGCCTCGGGGTGGGCGGCGCTGCGCACGACGTGCAGCACGCCGTCGCCGCCGAGTCCGGCCCGGCGGTCGCAGAGCCGGGCGACGAGCGCGGGGGGCAGGTCGATCTCGTTCTCCGCGTCGGGGACGATCACGAAGTCGTTCTCGGTGCCGTGGCCCTTGAGGTAACGGAGCGGGGTGGTCTGCGTGCTGGTCACGCGATCAACTGTACGGTGCCGCCCGGACACCCGTTCCGGTCGTCCACGGGGCGGGCCCGCCCGCTGTCCGCGGGCCCGGGTCCGCGAGGGCCCCGCCGGGTCAGCGGAGGCGGGCGACGCGCCAGACCGCGAGGGCGACGAGGGCCGCGATGGTGGTCGCGTAGAGGGCGAGGACCCGCCAGTCCGGCCGCTCGCCGGAGCCGCGCTGCGGCAGCCCCGGCCAGGTGTAGCCGACCTTGCGGGCGGCCATCACGCCCCAGCCGGCGGCGCAGAAGCTGATGAGCAGTCCGAGCATGGCGACGACCGCGCCGCCGTCCCCCGAGCCGAAGGCCAGGGGGAAGGCGAACATCAGGGAGCCGACGGCGGCGAGCCCCACGATCGGGGCGAGCTGCCAGATCCTCAGCAGGCGCCGCGGGCGCAGCTCGACCTCGACCTCGTCGGCGATCTCGACCGCGGTGCCCTCGGCGTCGTCGGGACCGTCGGGGGTCAGCCCCGGGGCGTCCCCGGAAACCGACTCGTGCTGTTCTCTGTCGCGAGGGCCGGCCTCCATCGCCACGCGCCCTCCCCACTCGGACTCCACTTGGTCGATCGATGCTCGATGATGGCACGCTCCCGGCCGCCGAAATGACGGGCAGGGCGTCCCGATGCCATCACGTGATCAGGCTGTAACCGCTCGTTCGACCAACGACAGCGCCTCCCGCGGGAGTTCCCCGCGGTGATCGGCGGCCCCGCTGAGCCAGTGGACGCGCGGGTCGCGGCGGAACCACGAGTCCTGGCGGCGGGCGAAGCGCTTGGTGGCGCGGACGGTCTCGGCGCGGGCCTCGTCCTCGGTGCACTCCCCCGCGAGCGCCGCGAGCACCTGCTGGTAGCCGAGGGCGCGGGAGGCCGTGCGCCCCTCGCGCAGTCCGATCGCCTCCAGGGCGCGGACCTCGTCGACGAGGCCCGCCTCCCACATGCGGTCCACGCGGGTGGCGATCCGCTCGTCCAGCTCGGGGCGGGCGACGTCGACGCCGATCTGGACCGTGTCGTAGACGGACTCGTGGCCGGGGAGGTTGGCGGTGAAGGGCTTGCCGGTGATCTCGATGACCTCCAGGGCGCGGACGATCCGGCGTCCGTTGCCGGGGAGGATCGCCCGGGCCGCCTCGGGGTCGGCGACGGCGAGCCTGGCGTGCAGGACGCCGGAGCCGCGCTCCTCCAGTTCCGCCTCCAGACGGGCCCGGACCTCGGGGTCCGTGCCGGGGAACTCCAGGGCGTCCACGGCGCCGCGCACGTACAGGCCGGAGCCGCCGACGAGGACGGGGGTGCGGCCCTCGGCGAGCAGCCGGTCGATCTCGGCGCGGGCGAGGCGCTGGTACTCGGCGACGCTGGCGGCCTCGGTGACGTCCCAGACGTCGAGGAGGTGGTGCGGGACGCCGCCGCGTTCCTCGGGCGTCAGTTTGGCGGTCCCGATGTCCATCCCCCGGTAGAGCTGCATCGAGTCGGCGTTGACGACCTCGCCGCCGAGCTGCTGGGCCAGGAAGACACCCAGATCGGACTTTCCGGCCGCCGTGGGGCCGACGACGGCGATGACCCGCGGTGCGGGAGCTGCACTTCTCACCGCCCCAGTCTCGCAAACCCGGGAGGGCGTCCCCGAACGAGCGACGTGACAGGGGGGTGGGGGGCTCGTTGCCCGTTGCGTGGTTCCGGCCGTGCCGCGCGGTGTTCCGGCCGCGCCGCCGGCCGTCGTTCTCCGGCGCGGCACCCCCCGACGAGTAGGCTTGGAGTGGATATGGGCTTTTTCGCAATGTTTCGCCGGAAGAGGAGGGGCGAGGCGGAGGGTACGGCGCCCGCGGCCGGGACGACCGGGGTGACCGAAGCGACCGGGGACGGGAGCGGGACCGACGTCACGGAGGGCGGCGGCGCGACCCGGGTGGCGGTCGCGGGACTGACCGCCCCGCCGGCACCGGCCCCGGAAGGACCGGTCCCGGCGGGATCCGCTTCGGAGGCTCCTTCCGGGGAAGGCGTTCCGGAGGCGGAGCCCGAGGAGGCGGTCGCCGAGGTCGTGGAGATCCCGCGGCAGCAGTCGGCCGGCACCGCGGCCGACACGGACAGCGAAACGGGCGAGCCCGCCCGCAGGTAGGCAGGACACGGACACGGAGAGGTGCCCCATGGGTCTCCTGGATTCACTGAAGGCCAAGCTGGGCCCGGCCAAGGACAAGGTCTCGGACCTCGCGCAGCAGCACGGGGACAAGATCGACCAGGGTCTGGACAAGGCCGCGCGGATGGTCGACGAGAAGACCAAGGGAAAGTACAGCGACAAGATCCAGTCCGGCACCGGCAAGGCCAAGGAGGCCATCGACCGGATCGGGCACAAGGACGACGGCACGCCGGGCACGCCGGGCCCCGACGGCACGCCCGGTACCGGTGGCACGCCGGGCCCCGGCGGCACGCCCCCGCCGCCGCCCGCCGCCTAGGGACCGGCCCGCGGGACGAAGGACGGCGGACGGCCGCGGAGTGCGTGCTCCGCGGCCGTCCGCCGTCCTTCGCGCTTTCGTGGTCGCCGCTTCGCGCCGCGGCCCGCGGAGGGCCGTCGCTCAGGACCAGACGGCGACCAGATACTCGACGCCGTACGGCGCGTCCTCGTGGAGGAGGCGGCCGGCCAGGTCCGCGCCCTCGGCGGCGCCCGCGAGGACCTGCCAGGGGGCGCGTCCGGCCGCCTTCAGCTCGCGCGCGAGGCCGGCGTCGAGCGCGAGGACGCCGGCCGTGTCGGCGGAGCCCAGGGCCCGGGCGGCCTCGGCGTCGAAGCCGACGGCGCGCTCGTCGAGGTAGCCGGGGGCCTTCACGGTCCGGCAGGCGCTGCCGTCGCCCAGGACGAGCAGGGCGACCCGCTCGGCCGAGGCGGCGAGCCGGCGTCCGGTCGCGGCGCACTCCTCGGCCGTGGCCCGCTCGTCCACCCCCAGCCCCTCGACGGGGACGCCGGACCGGTCGGTACGGGAGAGCAGCCAGGCGCCCACGGCGAGCGGGGCCGGCAGCGGGCGGCCGCCCCCGGGGCCTTCGCCGAGGCGCACGGAGAGGTCGGCGCCGAAACCGGCGAAGGAGCCGGTGGAACCGGCGGGGAAGACGCCCAGGGCGCCCTCGGGCGCCGGCCCGAGGACGTACAGCCGGTCGGGCCGGGCAGCGGCGAGCACCCCGAGGGCGTCCGCGCAGCGCGCCCGCGCGTCCTCCAGCTCGGGGGCGGCACCGCTCGCGACCTCGGGCACGAGGAGCGGCGGGCAGGGGCACACGGCTGCGGCGACAAGCATGATCCGCAGCCTACTGCCCCGCGGTCCTGGTCAGCGGCCGGTCGGCGGCTTCCGCGACGGCCGTCCGGCGACCGCCGCGGAAGCCGTCGCTCAGTGGCCGGCGCCGCAGGCCGGGGCCTCGGCCGCGGGGAGCGGCTCGGGGACGCCGATCCTGGGCAGGCCGAGCAGGACGCCGGCCGGCTTGGCGGCGGCCGCGGCGGTGCGCTTCTCCCAGGCGTCGCCCGCGCGGGTGCGGCGGACGGCCGTGGTCGGGCCCTCGGCGAGCAGGTGGTGGGGGGCGGCGTAGGTGATCTCGACGGTCACCACGTCACCGGGGCGGACGTCCTGGTCCGGCTTGGTGAAGTGGACCAGCCGGTTGTCGGGGGCGCGGCCGGACAGGCGGTGGGTGGCGCCGTCCTTGCGGCCCTCGCCCTCGGCGACCATGACCTCCAGGGTGCGGCCGACCTGCTTCTTGTTCTCGTCCCAGGAGATCTCCTCCTGGAGGGCGACCAGGCGCTCGTAGCGGGCCTGCACGACCTCCTTGGGGACCTGGCCCTCCATCTCGGCGGCCGGGGTCCCGGGGCGCTTGGAGTACTGGAAGGTGAAGGCGTTGGCGAAGCGGGCCTCGCGGACCACGTGCATGGTCTGCTCGAAGTCCTCCTCGGTCTCGCCGGGGAAGCCGACGATGATGTCGGTGGAGATGGCGGCGTGCGGGATCGCGGCGCGGACCTTCTCGATGATGCCGAGGAAGCGCTCCTGGCGGTAGGAGCGGCGCATGGCCTTGAGGACCGTGTCCGAGCCGGACTGGAGCGGCATGTGCAGCTGGGGCATCACGTTGGGCGTCTCGGCCATGGCGGCGATGACGTCGTCGGTGAAGTCGCGCGGGTGCGGCGAGGTGAAGCGGACGCGCTCCAGGCCCTCGATGGAGCCGCAGGCGCGGAGCAGCTTGCTGAAGGCCTCGCGGTCGCCGAGGTCGGAGCCGTACGCGTTGACGTTCTGGCCGAGCAGGGTGATCTCGGAGACGCCCTCGGCGACGAGCGCCTCGATCTCGGCGAGGATGTCGCCGGGCCGGCGGTCCTCCTCCTTGCCGCGCAGGGCGGGGACGATGCAGAAGGTGCAGGTGTTGTTGCAGCCGACCGAGATCGAGACCCAGGCCGCGTACGCCGACTCGCGGCGGGTCGGCAGGGTGGAGGGGAAGGCCTCCAGGGACTCGGCGATCTCGACCTGCGCCTCCTGCTGGACGCGGGCGCGCTCCAGCAGGACCGGCAGCTTGCCGATGTTGTGGGTGCCGAAGACCACGTCGACCCAGGGGGCCCGCCGGACGATGGTGTCGCGGTCCTTCTGGGCGAGGCAGCCGCCGACGGCGATCTGCATGCCGGGGCGGGCGGTCTTCATCGGGGCGAGGTGGCCGAGGTTGCCGTACAGCTTGTTGTCGGCGTTCTCGCGGACGGCGCAGGTGTTGAAGACGACGACGTCGGCGCCGTCGGCCTCCTTGGGGGCGCGGACGTAGCCCGCCTCTTCCAGCAGACCGGAGAGCCGCTCGGAGTCGTGGATGTTCATCTGGCACCCGTAGGTGCGAATGTCGTAGGTCTTCGGTCCTTCGATGCCCACTGTGAGACTCCGGTCGCTGCTGCTGGTCATGACATCCAAGAGTAGGCGGTCGCCGGAGGGGGCCCGGCCGGGCGCGGGGGCGGGGCCGGTGTCCGGATGTGACAGGAAATCGTCATTGCCGTCACGGGGCGGGGCGGGCGAGGGTGGGGGCATGTCCGAGACGCCCTCCACCCCGGCCCCCGCCGCCCGGCCCGTCCACCGGGTCGTCGTCGCGGTCTTCCCCGACGTGGACCTCCTCGACGTCACCGGGCCGGCCGAGGTCTTCGCGCTGGCCAACCGGGAGACGGGCACCGCCCGCTACCGGGTGCGGCTGGCCGCACCCGGCGGCGCCGGGGAGGTGCGGACCTCGGCGGGGGTGCGGCTGGTCGCGGACCTCGGCTTCGACGAGGTCGGTGCCGACGTGGACACGCTGCTCGTCCCGGGGGCGGTGGACCCGGCCCCGGACGGCGGGGTCGTCGCCCGGCTCGACCCGGAGGTCGTGCGCTGGGTGCGGGAGACCGCGCCGCACGCCCGGCGGGTGGCGTCGGTCTGCGTCGGGGCGCACGTCCTGGCGGCGGCCGGCCTCCTCGACGGGAAGTCCGCGACGACCCACTGGTCGACGGCCGCGCAGCTGGCGGCCGACCACCCGGAGGTCGCCGTCGACCCCGATCCGATCTTCGTACGGACCGACCGGGGCCGGTTGTGGACCGGGGCCGGGATCAGCGCCTGCCTCGACCTCTCCCTCGCCCTGGTGGCGGAGGACCTGGGCGAGGAGACCGCGCTGGCGGTGGCCCGGCAGCTCGTCATGTACCTGAAGCGGCAGGGCGGCCAGAGCCAGTTCTCGGTGCCGCTGAGCCGTCCGGCGGCCGGCCGGCGGGACATCGACGAGCTGCGGCTCTGGATCGCGGACCACCTCGACGAGGACCTGTCCGCGGAGCGGCTGGCCGGCCGGATGTGCCTGAGTGAGCGGCACTTCGCCCGGGTCTTCGCGCAGGAGACGGGTGCGAGCCCCGCCGCCTACGTGGAGGCGGCCCGGATCGAGGTGGCCCGGCGCCATCTGGAGACCTCGGACGCGCCGCTCGCCGAGGTGGCGGCGCGGGCGGGGCTCGGCTCGGTGGAGACCCTGCACCGGGCGTTCCGCCGACGGCTCGCGACCACCCCGGCGGCCTACCGCCGCCGGTTCCGCACCGGGACCGGCTGACCCCGGTACCACTCCCCCGACCCTTCCCTTCCACTCTGGGCGGGCGGCTTCGCCCTGCCCTCACGCAGTCCGTTTTCTTGTGAAAGGTTCCGACATGAGCGTCACTCCCTCCACCCCCCTGCGTTCCCTCTCCGGCCTGTCGGACGAGCCGGCCCGGCTCTCCGAGGCGGTCCTGGTCCTCATCGACATCCAGAACACCTACCGCTCCGGGGTGATGGCGCTGGAGGGCGCCGAGGAGGCCGTCGCCGAGGCCGCGCGGCTCCTCGCCCGGGCACGGGCGGCCGGCACCCCGGTCGTCCACGTCCAGCACGACAGCGGCGAGGGCTCCCCGTACGACCTCACCGCCCGCGTCGGCGCGATCAGCGACGAGGTGGCCCCGGCCGAGGGCGAGCCGGTCGTGGTGAAGAACTTCCCGAACTCCTTCCACGCCACCGACCTGGAGAAGGTCCTGACGGACCTCGGCTTCCCGGCGGGCGGCGGCAAGGACCTGGTCCTCGCCGGGTTCATGACCCACATGTGCGTCAACTACACGGCCCAGGCCGCCTTCAACCTGGGCTACCGGCCGACCGTGGTCGCCGAGGCCACCGCGACCCGGGCGCTCACCGCGCCGGACGGCACGGTCGTGCCCGCCGCCGAGCTCAAGCGGGCCGCGCTGACCGGGCTGACCGACGTGTTCGCGGTCGTGGTGCCGACGGCCGCGGACCTGCCGGCCTGAGCCGGCGGCCCCCGCGGTTTTCCGCAGGGGCGCCGGACGGGAACGCGCATACCGGCTCCGGGCCGCGGTTCCTAGCGTGGGGAGGGTCGCCCGGCGGGTCCGCCGGGGACCTTCCCCACAGCCATGGAGGGCTCATGACGCCGTTCCCGACCGTTCTCGCCCAGGAGCCCGCCGGCGGCGTCGCCGGCTGGGCGGCCGGCCTCGTCGACACGCTCGGCGGGCCGGGCGCCGGGGCCGCCATCGCGCTGGAGAACCTCTTCCCGCCGCTGCCGAGCGAGGTGATCCTGCCGCTGACCGGCTTCGCCGCCGGACAGGGCGTGCTGAGCCTCTCCTCGGCCCTGTTCTGGACGACGCTCGGCTCGGTGGTGGGCGCGCTGGCCCTGTACGGGATCGGCGCGCTCTTCGGCCGGGAGCGGATGTACGCGCTGTGGGCGCGGCTGCCGCTGGTGAAGGTCGCGGACCTGGAGCGGACCGAGGCGTGGTTCGGGCGGCACGGCACCAAGGCGGTCCTGCTGGGCCGGATGGTGCCGATCTTCCGCAGCCTGATCTCGGTGCCCGCCGGCGTGGAGCGGATGCCGGTCCCGCTCTTCCTCCTCCTCACCACCGCGGGCAGCCTCGTCTGGAACAGCGTCCTGGTCCTCGCCGGCTACGCCCTCGGCGACCGCTGGGAGCTGGTCGAGTCGTACGTGGGCGTGGCCTCGAAGGCCGTCGTCGTCCTGGTCCTCGCGGCCGCCGCGACCTGGCTGGTCGTACGGCTCCGGGGGCGCGGGGCGGAGCCGCGTCACCGGCGCGCGAAAGACCCGGCCTAGGGTGGACGGCGTGGAACGGGACGGTGGCGGGGGGCGGTTCGGGGTTCGCCGGGCGGCGGGGGTGGTGGCCGGGTGCCTGACGGCGCCGGCCGGGCTGCTGTACCTCCTGGTGGCCGGCGTCGCGCTCGGCGGCTTCCTGCTGTGGCCGCGGACGCGGGCGTACGCCCTGGAGGTCCTCGGCTCCGGCGCCCGGCGGCTCGTGGAGCTGGAGCGGCGGCGGCGGACCCGCTTCTTCGGCGACCGGTTCCCCGAGGCGTACCAGGGGCCGGGCGGGGGCGGCGCCGTCCGCTACCTGGCCGCCCGGTCCTGGGCCGGGATCGTCTGCGCGGTCGTGCTGGCGCTGCTCGCCTTCGGCCTCGTGCTCGCGGTGCTGCTGGCCGGCGGTGTGGCGCGCGGGGCCTTCGGTGCCGCGGAGCTGCTGGCACAGCTCGTCCTCGGGGGCGTCCTGCTCTTCCTCGGCCTCCAGGGGCTGTTCGCGCTGACCGCGCTCGACGCCCGGCTGGCCCGGGAGCACTTCGGGCCCTCGGAGCGGGAGCTGCTGCGGCGCCGGATCGACGAACTGTCGGTCAGCCGGGCGGCCGTCGTGGGGGCCGTGGACGCGGAGCGGCGACGGATCGAGCGGGACCTGCACGACGGGGTGCAGCAGCGGCTCGTGGCGCTCGCCATGCTGATCGGGCGGGCCCGCCGGGGCGGCGCGCGGGATCCGGAGCGGGCGGCGGAGCTGCTGGGGCAGGCGCACCGGGAGGCCCAGGAGGTGCTGGCCGAACTGCGCGAGGTGGCCTGGCGGGCGTACCCGTCGGCGCTGGACAGCCTCGGTCTGGAGGAGGCGCTCGGCGGGGTGGCGCAGCGGTGCGCGCTGCCGCTGCGGATCGCCTACGAGGTGGCGGGGCCGCTCCCCCGCCCGGTGGAGACGGCCGCGTACTTCGTCGTCTCCGAGGCCGTCACCAACGCGGCCAAGCACGCGGACGCCACGGCCGTCTCGGTACGGGTCGCGGGGGCGCCCGGCGGCCCGCTCACCGTGCGGATCGAGGACGACGGCCGGGGCGGCGCGGATCCGGCGGGCGGCGGCCTGACCGGGCTGCGCGGGCGGGTCGCCGCGCTCGACGGCGTCCTGCGGATCGACAGCCCCCTCGGGGGACCCACCACCATCGTCGCGGAGCTGCCGTGCGTGTGATCCTGGCCGAGGACTCGACCCTGCTGCGGGAGGGGCTCGCCCGTCTGCTCGTGGAGGAGGGGCACGAGGTCGCCGGCGCGTTCGGCGACGCGGAGACGCTGGTCGCCGAGGCGGAGGCGCTCCGCCCCGACGTGGTCGTGGTGGACATCCGGATGCCGCCGACGCACACCGACGAGGGCCTGCGGGCCGCCGTCGAGATCCGCGAGCGGCTGCCCGGGACGGGCGTCCTGGTGCTGTCGCAGCACGTCGAGCGCCGTTACGCGGCCCGGCTCCTCGCGGGCGGCGCCGAGCGGGTCGGCTATCTGCTGAAGGACCGGGTGGCGCAGGTCGAGGAGTTCCTGGACGCGCTGGAGCGGATCCACGCGGGCGGGGCGGCGATCGACCCGGAGGTCGTCCGGCAGCTGGTGGTCCGCAGCGCGCACGCCGATCCGCTGGCCCGGCTGACCCCGCGCGAGCGGGAGGTGCTCCAGGTGCTGGCGGAGGGGTACACGAACGCGGCGATCGCCCGCCGGCTGCACCTGTCGCTGAGCGCGGTGGAGAAGCACCTCAACGCGGTCTTCGACAAGCTGGAGCTGCGCGGGACCGAGGGCCACAGCCCCCGGATCCTCGCGGTCCTGCGGTATCTGGAGGCGTAGCCCCCTCAGGCCCTGGCGCCGGTGAGGAGGGCGTGCAGGCGCAGCAGGGTGCGGTCGTCGCCGAAGCCGCCCGCCTTGATGACGACGGGGACTGGGGAGAGGCCGGCGGGTCCCGCGAGGGTGCCGCGGGCGATGCCGGGCTCGGGTTCGTCGTGGAGGTCGATGCCGTGGGCGCCGAGCGCGCGCAGCACGGCCTCGGCGGTCTCGCCGCCGGTGAGCACCAGCCCGTCGAAGGGGGCGCGGTCGGCGAGGGCGGCCACCGATGCGGCGAGCCGACGGGTCAACTCGGCGGGGTCCGAAAGGCGTTCGTGGGGCGTGTGGAGGATGCGCACGGGGGTGTCGGCGGCCCGCAGCCGGTCGGCGGCGTCGGCGCTGACCGCGCCGGGCGCGGCGGCGAGCAGGTCGAGCTGGCGGCGGGTGGCCGGGTTGGCGCTGCCGACGGCCACCAAGGGGCGTTTCGCGGGCGGGAGTTCACCGGCTTCGGCGGCGGGGCCCGGGCGGGCGTGGTGGCGGGCGAGGGCGGCGGCCAGGCCCGGCGAGCCGACCCACAGGACGGCCCGGTGGTCGGGGGCGGCGGCGACGATCCGGTCCAGGTCGGCGTCGGTGACGGCGGAGCATACGAACACCCCTCCCCCGGAGAGGAGTTCGGGCAGGAGAGCGGTCCGGCCGGGGTCGACGGGGACGGCGTCCGGGAGGATCCGGGCGAGGTCGGCGGTCCGGACGGGGTGGGCGGGGTCGCGGGCGAACTCGCTCTCGTCGACCCGTACGCCGCGCACGTACTGGACGCCCGCGAGCGTGGTGCGGCCCTCGGCGGGGAAGGCCGGGGCGACCACCACCGACGGGCGGCCGGAGCCCTCCCGCGCGGCCTGGATCTCGGCGGCGACGTGCCCGCGCAGGGTCGAGTCGACGGTCTTGAGGAGCAGCCCCGCCCCGGCCAGGGCGCGGGCCGCCTCCCGGGTGCGGTCCCCGGCCGCGCCCTCGTCCAGGAGCCGGCTGCCGAGGTCCACGGCGAGGACCCCGTCCTCCTGCCCGTGGCCGGCGAGCGGGCTGCCGGAGAGCAGGACCCGGGCCCGGTGCCCGGCCCGGCGGAACGGCGCCGCGCCGTCCCCGGCGCTGGTCAGGTCGTCGGCGAGGACGGCGACGCGGGGCGGGGCGACGGGCGGGGCGGAGTGCATCGGCGGCTCCCTCGGGTCGTACGGGTGCGGACGGGACGGGCGGCGCGCGGTCCCGGCCCCCACCCTCACGTGCCCGGGCCCGCCCGGTCCAGCGGGAACGGGCCACGGGCACGGCCGATGCTCCCGTGGGACGCGGGGCGCGGGCCGGCGGCTCGGCAGGGGCCAGGGGCGGGCAGAGGGGACTGCCCTCAAGATCACCGAGCCGTGCCCGACGCTAACCGGGCGGACCCCGGCGCCCCGGCAGGACACACGGCACGACCCCCCTCCCGGCACCCGCTCACCGCTTCGGCGGAGCGCACACGGGCCGCCCGGGCCGGCTGGGGGCAGGTCGGCCGGGGGGATAACTGGGGGCCGGGGGGCGGGGGGGTCGAGGGGCGGCCGGGTCGGCCAGGGGAGAGTCAGCCGGGGGCCGGGTGGCCGGCGCCCGGTCGTGGCTGCCGGTGGTCCCGTCGGTACGGGGAGCCACGGGAAGGTGCGGGAGGGCGCGGGAAGCCGCGGCGCGGCAGGGGACGTCACATGCGGCCCGCCGGTTCTCCCTGGCCAGCGGCGGCGGCCACCTGGCAGGATCGACGGCATGTTCGCCTCGCTCACCCGCGCCGCCCGCCGCCGCGTCCTCGCGCTCGCGGCCGCGCTGCTGGCGGTCTGCGGGGTGCTGCTGTGGTGGCTGGCGCCGTTCGGGGCCTCGACGCCCAGCGGCTCCGTCACGTTCAGCACCGGCGTCCCCAGCGGCGTCTACCAGCACTACGGCGAGCTGCTGAAGCAGGCGATGGCCAAGGACCTCCCCGACGTCTCGATCACCCTCAAGGACAGCGAGGGCTCCCAGCAGAACCTGGCGAGGGTCGCCTCCGGCGAGGCCGACTTCACGGTGGCGACCGCCGACGCCGTGGCGCAGTACATCCGTGACCGCCGGCCCGGCTTCGAGCGGCTGCGCGGCTGCGCACGGCTCTACGACGACTACGTCCAGCTCGTCGTGCGCAAGGGCGCGGCCGTCCAGAACGTCTCCGACCTGCGCGGACTGCGGGTCGGCGTCGGCCAGGACGGCTCGGGCGTCCGGCTGATAGCGGACCGGGTCCTCGCGGCGGCCGGGCTCACCCCGACCCGGGACGTGACCGCGGTGCCGGTCGGCATCGACTCGATGCCGGCGATGCTGGAGAACGGCACCCTGGACGCCTTCTTCTGGTCCGGCGGGCTGCCGACCCTGACCGTGCAGAAGCTGTCGGAGCGGACCTCGGTCCGCCTGGTCCCGATGGACGACGCGCTGGTGGAGGCGCTGCGGGACGTGGGCGAGTCGACCCGGCACTACCGCTCGGCCGTGATCCCGGCCGACGCGTACGCGGCCGCGCAGGACGGGCAGCCGGTGAAGACACTGGCGGTGGCGAACCTGATGGTGACGACCGCCGAGGCCGATCCGGACCTGGTGGAGGGCTTCACCCGGTCGGTGATCGACAGCCGGGACGGCATCGGCAGCCGGGTGCACCCGGCACAGCTGGTGGACCTGCGGACGGCCGTCTACACGGAGCCGCTCACCCTCCACGACGGCGCCCGCCGCTACTACCGCTCGGTCAAGCCCTGAGGCGTACGGGCTCCGCCCTCACCGGTCGGCCGGCTCGTACCGCGGCACGGTGACCGTCACCCGCAGCCCGTGCGGGTCGTTCGGGGCGAAGGCGATCCCGCCGCCGGTGGCGGTCAGCAGGACGCGGGCGATGGAGAGGCCGAGGCCCGAGCCCTTGACGTTCTGGTGGCGTCCGGAGCGCCAGAAGCGGTCGCCGACCCGGGCCAGCTCCTCCTCGGTGAGGCCGGGACCGAGGTCGGCGACGACGACCTCCACGGAGTCCTTCCCCGGCAGGACCCGGACCGTGACCCGCTCCCCCGCCGGCGTGAACTTCAGCGCGTTGTCGACGACCGCGTCGAGCGCGCTGGACAGCGCCACCGGGTCGGCCCAGCCCGTGGCCGCCCCGCACTCCCCGACCAGCAGGACGCCCTTGTCGTCGGCGACCGGGCGCCAGGAGGCGATCCGCTCGGCGGTGAGCGCGCCGACGTCGGTCAGCCGCAGGTCGGCCTCGGCGTGCTCGGCGAGGGCCAGGTCGAGGAGGTCGTCGAGGACCCGGGCGAGCCGCTTGCCCTCGGTGCGCACGGAGGCGATCTCCTCGTTGCCCTCGGGGAGTTCGAGGGCGAGCAGCTCGATGCGGAGCAGCAGCGCGGCGAGCGGATTGCGCAGCTGGTGCGAGGCGTCGGCGACGAACGCCCGCTGCTGCTCCAGGGATTCCTCGACGTGGTCGGCCATCTCGTTGAACGAGCGGGCCAGTCGACGCAGTTCGGGCGGTCCGCCGGCCTCGGCGACCCGGGAGTTCATCCGCCCGGTGGCGATGTCGTGGGTGACGCCGTCGAGGACCCGTACCGGCCTCAGCACCCAGCCGGTGAGGCGGACGGCGGCGCCGACGGCGAGGAGCATGGCGGCGGCCTCGCCGGCGAAGATCACCAGCCAGCCACGCAGGATGCGGGCCCGGAGCGGGCCGGTGGGCGAGTCGGTGACGACGACGGCGACGACGTCTCCGTCGCGGACCACCGGGGAGGCGATGGTGAGGCGGGCGTGCGGCTGCCAGGGCCAAACCTGCGGCGGGTCGTGGCTGCGGCGGCCGAGCAGGGCCTCGTTGAAGGCGCGGCGGCTCTCGCCCTCGTACGGGACGACCCAGTCCTCGGGGGCTGCGGCCATGGCGCGGTTGTCACGGAAGAAGATGCCGGCCCGGATGCCGTACACGTCGTGGTAGCTGGCGAGCTCGCCGCCGAGGGTGGTGCGGCGCTCGTCGCTGCCGGTGGCGAGGTCGCCGGCGAACTGGGCGAGGGCGGCGAAGCGGGCGCCGTCGTCGAGGCGGTCGACGACGACCCGCTGCTGCTGGGCGGCGGCGAGGCTCGCGGCGAGCGGGAAGCCGAGGGCGAGGAGGACCCCGGCCATCAGGACGATGAGCAGGGGGAGGAGTCGGGTGCGCACGGGCGGGGCGGCCGGGGGTTACGCGGCCGGGGCGACCAGGCGGTAGCCGACGCCCCGCACGGTCTCGATCAGGGCGGGCATGCGCAGCTTGGAGCGGAGCGAGGCGACGTGCACCTCCAGGGTGCGGCCGGTCCCCTCCCAGCTGGTCTGCCAGACCTCGGAGATGATCTGTTCGCGGCGGAAGACGACTCCGGGGCGCTGGGCGAGGAGGGCGAGCAGGTCGAACTCCTTGCGGGTGAGGGCGACGGGCTCGCCGTCGACGCTGACGCGCCGGGTGGGCAGCTCGACGGCGACGGAGCCGAGGCGAAGCACGGCGGCCTCGGCGGCGGAGCCCGTACCGCTGGCGGTGTCGTCGGGGCCGGGGCCCGTGGTGCGCCGGGAGACGGCGTGGATGCGGGCGAGCAGTTCGCCGGTGTCGTAGGGCTTGACGACGTAGTCGTCGGCGCCGAGGTTGAGGCCGTGGATGCGGGAGCGCACGTCGGCACGGGCGGTCACCATGATCACCGGGGTGCTGGTGAGCTTCCGGATGCGGGCGCAGACCTGGTAGCCGTCCTGGTCGGGGAGGCCGAGGTCGAGCAGGATCACGCCGTACGAGGGCCGGTCGCCCTGCGCGGTGGGGAGGACGGCCTGGAGGGCCTCCTCGCCGTTGCGGGCGTGGGTGACGGCGAAGCCGTGCTTGGCGAGGATCGCGGAGAGGGCCGCGGCGACGTGGTCGTCGTCCTCGACGAGCAGCAGTCGCATGGTCTTCTCCTCTCGTTCGCCGGGGCGCCCCGGACCGGGGCACGAACGCCCATGAACGCCGATCACCGACGTCACAGTCAAGTGTCCCCTGCGGACCGTCCGCTTCCGTTATCCACCCGGTACGGCCCCGCGGGGTGCCTTCACCCACCGTGTCCGGCTGTGGCCTTATCGTTATCCTCAATTTCCGCTCAGATGTGATGACGGTCATCCGAGCGTGTCTCTAGTGTCCTCCCAACCGAGGAGGACGGAGCAAGAGGCCGATGAGCGGAGTGGCAGTGTCCAAGGAGCACGAGGGCTCCCCGCGGGCCCAGGAGGACCTGGTCGTCCTGTCCGGGGTCAACAAGCACTTCGGCGCACTGCACGTGCTGCAGGACATCGACCTCGTGATCGGCCGCGGTGAAGTCGTCGTCGTCATCGGCCCGTCGGGGTCCGGCAAGTCGACGCTGTGCCGCACGATCAACCGCCTGGAGACCATCGACGCGGGAACGATCACGATCGACGGCAAGCCGCTGCCCGCGGAGGGCAGGGAGCTGGCCCGGCTGCGGTCGGACGTCGGCATGGTCTTCCAGTCGTTCAATCTCTTCGCGCACAAGACCGTGCTCGAGAACGTGATGCTGGGTCAGATCAAGGTGCGCGGCACGGAGAAGAAGGCGGCGGAGGCCAAGGCCCGCACCCTGCTGGAGCGGGTGGGCGTGGCCGCGCAGGCCGAGAAGTTCCCGGCGCAGCTCTCCGGCGGCCAGCAGCAGCGCGTGGCGATCGCCCGCGCGCTCGCCATGGACCCCAAGGTCATGCTCTTCGACGAGCCGACCTCGGCCCTGGACCCCGAGATGATCAACGAGGTCCTGGAGGTCATGCAGCAGCTGGCCCGTGAGGGCATGACGATGGTGGTCGTGACGCACGAGATGGGCTTCGCCCGCTCCGCCGCGGACCGGGTCGTCTTCATGGCCGACGGCAGGATCGTCGAACAGGCCACCCCCGAGGAGTTCTTCAGCAACCCGCGCAGCGACCGGGCGAAGGACTTCCTCTCCAAAATCCTGCACCACTGAGCGAGTCGACGATCTAGTCTTCGCAACTCACCGCTACCCAAGGGACGTTCACCCATGAAGCTTCGCAACGCCTCCGCGGCCGCCGCGGCCGCCGTCGTCCTCGCCCTGACCGCCACCGCCTGCGGCACCGGCTCGGACTCGGGCAGCAACGGCGACAAGATCACCATCGGCATCAAGTTCGACCAGCCGGGTCTCGGCCTGAAGACCCCGGACGGCTCGTACGCGGGCTTCGACGTCGACGTCGCCAAGTACGTCGCCAAGGAGCTGGGTTACTCCGAGGACAAGATCGTCTGGAAGCAGGCCCCCTCGGCCGAGCGCGAGAACCTCATCAAGAACGGCGACGTGAAGTTCGTCGTCGCGAGCTACTCGATCAACGAGAAGCGCCTGAAGGAGGTCGACTTCGCGGGTCCGTACTTCCTGACCCACCAGGACCTGCTGGTCCGCGCCGACGACACCTCGATCACCAAGGTCGAGGACCTCAACTCCAAGAAGCTCTGCTCGGTCACCGGCTCGACCTCCGCGCAGAACGTCAAGGAGAAGCTGGCCCCGCAGGCCGACCTCCAGCAGCTCGGCGGCTACTCCGAGTGCCTCACCGGTCTGGAGAACAAGGCCGTCGACGCCCTCACCACGGATGCCTCCATCCTCGCGGGCTACGCCTCGCAGAAGGAGCACCAGGGCAAGTTCAAGCTCGTGGGCCTCTCCATGAGCGACGAGAACTACGGCATCGGCATCAAGAAGGGCGACTCCGAGCTCAAGGGCAAGATCAACAAGGCCCTGGAGAAGATGGTCTCGGACGGCACCTGGGACAAGCTCGTGAAGCAGAACTTCGGCCCCTCGGGCTACAAGAACGAGCCGGCCCCGAAGATCGCGGGCTGACCGAGCCCCCCGCCGGGGGGGGGGGCCCCCCCGGGGGGGGGGGGGCCCGGGCCCCCCCCCCCCCCCCCCCCCCCCCCCCCCCCCCCCCCCCCCCCCCCCCCGGGCGGGGGGGGGGGGGGGGGTGAGGGT
>NZ_JBHYPS010000053.1:0-42925 GCF_042746075.1 Streptomyces sp. NPDC058758
TCCGGGCGCTTCCTTCGTTTCCGACTCTATCAGATCTTTCCGATCCGATTTCCTCGGTGCTTTCCGGTCCCGAGTTTCAATTCCTTGGGGCCTTCGGCGGGGTCAAACATTACCAGGCTTTCTCCGGCCCCCTGACCACGCCCCTCGCTCCGGACGAACCGAGGCAGGAAGAGGTGTAGACCACTGGGGTTAGGATCTGGCTTGATCGGTGCTGCCGACCGCGACTCAAAGCCGCGTTGGGGTCAGGCAGGAGTACGACAGTACATCCCACCGTCAGTGGAGGCAAATCGTTTCCGGTAGTCCCTAGGTCCGCCAACTGGTACGTCTCGTGCGGAACCGGGACTTCTTATGACTTACGCTTCTGAACAGTACGCGCCGCCCAGGACAGGTGTGGCGGCGCCACACGATCTCCGCCCCTGGGAGGCTTCCCATGTCAACCGTGACGTCGCCGCTTGCTGGACGCGCCATCGGTCTCGCCAACGTTCCCGACCCGGTCTTCTCCGGTGCCATGGTCGGGCCCGGCACCGCCATCGATCCCGTACGTGAGCCCTCGGAGGCGGTCTCCCCCATCGACGGGGTCGTCGTCTCCATGCACCCGCACGCCTTCGTCGTCGTGGACGGCGAGGGACACGGGGTGCTGACGCACCTCGGCATCGACACCGTCCAGCTCAACGGGCAGGGCTTCGAGCTCCTCGTCAACAAGGGCGACACCGTGACCCGCGGACAGGCGGTCGTCCGGTGGAACCCCGCCGACGTCGAGGCCGCCGGCAAGTCCCCCATCTGTCCCGTCGTCGCTCTCGAGGCCACCGCCGACTCGCTCTCCGACGTCCGGGAGGACGGCGACGTGAAGGCCGGCGACCAGCTCTTCGACTGGAGCTGAGTCCGGTCCGTCGTCAGGACGGCCGCGCGAACGACATTCAACGCGGTGGCGAGGGCCACCGCTCTATCGGAGACGGGTGAGATGGAGACAACGCTGCGAGGCGTGGGCGTCAGCCACGGAGTGGCGATCGGCCAGGTGCGGCACATGGGTACGGCGGTTCTCGAGCCGCCCGCCAAGCAGATCCCCGCCGAGGACGCGGAGCGCGAACAGGGGCGCGCCCGCCAGGCGGTGGAGGCCGTGGCCGCGGACCTGATCGCGCGCGGCAACCTGGCCGGCGGTGAGGCCCAGGCGGTGCTGGAGGCCCAGGCGATGATCGCCCAGGACCCGGAGCTCATCGCCGACGTCGACCGCAGGATCGCGGTCGGCAGCACGGCCGAGCGCGGTATCTACGACGCCTTCTCGCACTACCGCGAGCTGCTGGCGGGCGCCGGCGAGTACATGGCGGGCCGGGTCGCCGACCTGGACGACGTGCGCAACCGGATCGTCGCGCGGCTGCTCGGCGTGCCGATGCCCGGCGTCCCGGACAGCGACGAGCCGTACGTGCTCATCGCCCGGGACCTCGCGCCGGCAGACACGGCGCTGCTCGACCCGGCGCTGGTGCTCGGGTTCGTGACCGAGGAGGGCGGGCCGACCAGCCACAGCGCCATCCTGGCGCGTGCCCTGGGCGTGCCGGCCGTGGTGGCGCTGCCCGGCGCCGGCGAGCTGGCCGAGGGCACGGAGATCGCGGTGGACGGTTCCACCGGCGAGATCTTCGTGGACCCGAGCGAGGAGAAGAAGGCGGCGCTGACCGAGGCCGCCGAGGCGCGGAAGGCGGCACTGTCCGCTTCCAGTGGCCCCGGGGCCACTTCCGACGGGCACAAGGTGCCGCTGCTCGCCAACGTCGGCGGCCCGGCGGACGTGCCGGCCGCGGTGGAGGCGGGCGCCGAGGGCGTCGGTCTGTTCCGCACCGAGTTCCTCTTCCTGGACGACAGCCAGAAGGCCCCGTCCGAGGAGAAGCAGGTCGAGGCCTACCGGAAGGTGCTCGAAGCCTTCCCGGAGGGCCGTGTGGTCGTGCGGGTGCTCGACGCCGGTGCCGACAAGCCGCTCGACTTCCTGACGCCGGCGGACGAGCCGAACCCGGCGCTCGGCGTGCGGGGGCTGCGGTCGCTGCTCGACCACCCGGAGGTGCTGCGGACGCAGCTGACCGCGCTGGCCAAGGCCGCCGAGGGCCTGCCCGTGTACCTGGAGGTCATGGCGCCGATGGTGGCCGACCGGACGGACGCCAAGGCGTTCGCCGACGCGTGCCGCGAGGCGGGGCTCCAGGCGAAGTTCGGCGCGATGGTGGAGATCCCGTCCGCCGCGCTCCGGGCCCGCTCGATCCTGCAGGAGGTCGAGTTCCTGTCGCTGGGCACGAACGACCTGGCGCAGTACACCTTCGCCGCCGACCGTCAGGTCGGTGCGGTGTCCCGGCTCCAGGACCCGTGGCAGCCGGCGCTGCTCGACCTGGTGGCGCTGTCCGCCGAGGCGGCCAAGGCCGAGGGCAAGAGCTGTGGCGTCTGCGGCGAGGCCGCCTCGGATCCGCTGCTCGCGTGCGTGCTGACGGGTCTGGGGGTCACCTCCCTGTCGATGGGCGCGGCGTCGATTCCGTACGTGCGGGCGACGCTGGCGAAGTACACGCTCGCGCAGTGCGAGCGTGCGGCGGCCGCGGCGCGTGCCGCGGACACGGCGCACGAGGCGCGGCTCGCCGCGCAGGCGGTGCTGTCCGGGGAGTGATCCCGGAGGCGTAGCGCGTGGTCCGGAGGGGCTTCCCGTCACCTGGTGGCGGGGAGCCCCTCCGTCGTGTCCGGGGTCAGGGGTGGTCGTGACGGTGGGCGTCCGGGCCGGGGGCGAGGG
This sequence comes from Streptomyces sp. NPDC058758, assembly GCF_042746075.1. Lineage (NCBI taxonomy): Bacteria > Bacillati > Actinomycetota > Actinomycetes > Kitasatosporales > Streptomycetaceae > Streptomyces > Streptomyces sp. NPDC058758. Next base: position 2,753 of record NZ_JBHYPS010000053.1, read on the forward strand.
GGAAGCCGGCGCGGTGGTCGACGCCGTGCTCCGGGGGCAGGGGTTCGCCGGTGCGGGCGTCGGTGCAGTAGGCGGCGAAGACCTCGGCCTCGGTGAGCGGGGCGAGGGTGCCGTCGGCGAGGCGCCAGCCGTGGAGCCGGTCGGGTGCGCCGGGGCGGGTGACGCGCAGGACGAGTCCGCCCGGGGCGGCCAGGGTGATCCCGGCGGCGAGGACGGCGGTGAACTCGGTGGCGGCGGTGGGGTCGTGGTGGTGGGTGCCGTGGTCGTCCCGGGCGGTGTGGAGGACGGCGAGGAGGTGGTCGTCGGCGGCGGGGACGCTGCAGACGAGGTGGTGGGTGCCGGTCCCCGCGCCGTCGAGGAGGGCGAGGAGCAGACGGGTGGCGCGGTCGAAGGCGTCCCTGCCGAGGTCCAGGCCGCAGTCCGGGCAGTCGCCGGCGGTGGCGAGGACGGTGGTGGCGTACTCCCAGGTGGCGCGGCGGACCGCGGTGTCGACGAGTTCGGGGAGGAGGGCGGTGAGGGGCTGGCCCCGGTAGGTGACGCGGGCGCCGGTGGTGGCCAGGTGGTCGGTGAAGCGGCTGCGGCTGGTGGGATGGTCGGGGTCGAGGCCGGTCTCGGCGCAGTAGGAGGCGTACTCGTCGGGGTCGAAGAGGGCCACGGTGGTGTGGGCCCCTTGGCGGGCGAGGGATGTGAGGAGGGCCTCGACCTCCTTGAGGTAGGTGGGGTGGTCGTCGAAGGCGAAGGTGCGGTAGCGGCGCATGGCCGCGAAGTCCTGCTCGTCGGCGAGGAGGCCGACGGTGCTGGGGATCTCGCGGCGCAGGGCGCGGCGGAGGCGGGTCGTGGTGGTGGTCGTCATGGCTCCCCCTCGGATGCGGCGGTCTGATCACGGCGATCAGTGCTCACTCACCGTAACCTTCGCCACTGACAGTGACGGCTCGGCCGGGGGTGCGACGCGGTCGCGGATGAGGCGGTGCTGGGCCGCGCCGGCGCCGACGAGGGCGAGGCCGAGGAGGGGCCAGGCGAGGGGGCCCGCGGTCATGACCCCGGTGACGAGGAGGGGTCCGGCGAAGCGCTGGGTGGACTGGGCGAGGCCGTGGACGCCGAGGTAGGCGCCCTGCGCCTCGGCGGGAGCGAGCGCGACGGAGAGTTCCCACGCGGAGGTGGCGTGGATGATCTCGGCGAAGGTGAGGGCGACGACCGCGACGACGAGGGCGGTGACGGCGAGGGCGGGGCCGCCCGCGGCGGAGGCGGCGAGGGCGAGGGTGCCGAGGGCGAAGAGCCCGCTGAGGGGGACGAGGAGGCGGCGGGCGGCCGGGGTGGTGGCGCCGAAGCGGGCGAGGGGGACCTGGAAGAGGACGACGAGGACGGTGTTGAGGACGAGGAGGAGCGGGGCGAGGCCGACGGGGGCGTCGGTGGCGTGGACGATCCAGAGGGGGACGGCCACCTGGAGGATGGTGTCGTCGAGGAAGAGGGCGGCGTCGGTGGCGGTGTAGCCGAGGAAGGTGCGGTCGCGCCAGGGGCCCGCGGGCTTGTCCCGGGGTCCGTCCTCCCCGGTGGCGGCGACGCGGGAGGGGGCGGGCGGTTCGGCGCAGCGCAGGGTGAGGACGGCGATGACGAGGTAGGAGAGGACGTTGCCGACCAGGAGCCAGGTGTACGCCCGGGTGGAGCCGGTGGCGAGGGCGGCGGCGGCGCCGAGGCCGCCGAGGGACCAGCCGATGTTGACGGTGGTGCGCTGGATGGCCTGGTAGCGGACGCGTTCGGCGCCGGCCTGGCGGGCGGCGTACAGCTTGATGAGGACGCTGCCGGCGCGGTCGGGGAGGGCGCCGAGGGCGGAGTAGAGGGTGAGGAGGAGGACGTGGTCGGTGGTGAGGAGGGCGAGGAGGCCGAGTCCGCGCATGAGCTGGGTGGCGGCGATGACGCGGACGAGGGGGAAGCGGTCGGCGAGGAGGCCGGCGAGCGGTGCTCCGGCCACGCCGACGCCGCCGGAGACGGTCATGAGCAGGCCGACCTGGCCGAGGCTCATTCCGGAGACGTAGGTGAAGTAGAGGGCGGTGCAGCCGGCCCAGAGGCCGGTGCCGATCTTGTCGATGATGCTGACGACGAGCATCCGGCGGCCGTCCCGGCCTCCCGGGATGCGGTCGAGTGCGGTGCGGTGCCACGAGGACGGGCTGTTCACGCGGTTCCCCCTTGACGCGAGTTATGTATTGATACATAGTTTGGAACGTGGCAACACAATATTCGATCCAGGGGAAGACGGCCAAGGGGATTGCCGCGTCCGTCGAGCGCGGCGTGACCGAGGGCGAACTCGCCCCGGGCGACGCGCTGCCTCCCGTACGGAAGCTCGCGGACGACCTGGGCGTCAGTCCGGGCACGGTGGCGACCGCCTACAAGGAACTGCGCGCCCGGGGGCTCGTGGTGACCCGCGGCCGGGGCGGCACGGTCGTGGCCGAGGCGCCGTCCGTGGCGTCCCGGCGACCGCCCCGGATGCCCGAGGGCCTCACGGACCTCGCCAGCGGACTGCCCGACCCCGCCTTCCTCCCCGTCCTCCGTCCGCCGCGCGAGGTGCGGCCCGTCTACGGCTCGCACCGCGCCGCGCCGCGGCTCGCGGTGCTGGAGGAGCTGACCCGGGCGTGGTTCCGGCGGGACGGGGTGCCCGCGGCGCGGGTGACCTTCGCGCACGGGGCGCTGGACTGCGTCGCGCGGCTGCTCTCGGTCGAACTCCGGCCCGGGGACGCGGTCGCCGTCGAGGACCCCGGCTTCCACCACCTGCTCGACCTGGTGCCCGCGCTGGGACTGCGGATGGTGCCGGTGGCCGTGGATGGCGAGGGGATCACGCCGGACGCGCTGCGGGCGGCGCTGCGGGCCGGGGTGCGGGCGGTCGTCTTCAGCCCCCGCGCGCAGTGCCCCACCGGCGCCTCGCTCTCGGTCGCCCGGCGGGACGAACTGGGCGCGCTGTTCCGGGAGTTCCCCGAGGTCCTCGTCATCGAGGACGACTACCTCGCCGAACTCGACGGGCCCCCGGCGCCGACGGTGGGCGCGCTCGGGCCGGCCCGCTGGGCCCAGGTGCGCACGGTCTCGAAGCGGCTCGGCGTGGACCTGCGGTGGGCGGGGCTCACGGGTGACGCGGTGACGCTCGCCCGGCACGACGGCCGGATGCTGATGACCTCCGGCTGGGTCAGCCACGTGCTCCAGGAGACCGTCGTCGGCCTCTTCTCCGATCCGGAGGTGGCGCGGCTCGTGGCGCGCGGGGAGGCCGCCTACACCGAGCGGCGGCGGGCGCTGATCGACGCGCTCGGCGCGCGCGGCATCCGCGCCGTCGGGGCGGAGGGGCTGAACGTGTGGGTGCCGGTGCGGGACGAGTCGGCGGTGGTCAACGGGCTGCGGACGCACGGGTGGTGGGTGGCGGCCGGTGCCCGCTTCCGGATCGCCGCGCCGCCCGCCGTGCGGATCACCGTGGCCGCCCTCGCGCCGGAGGCGGCGCAGCGGCTGGCGGCGGACTTCGCGCAGGTGCTCGGGGACGCGCAGGCCACGTACGGGGGGTGAGGCGGGGATCTCCGGGGGCGGTGTGGCGCGGGTCACGGGAACCCGGGCGGGCCGGCGGCCAGTACCCGGTGTGGAACCAGAGATGAGAGAACGTTTCCGGGCCGGGGACCCCTCGGCGCTCGGTGAGGCGTACGACGAGCACGCGCGCGTGCTGTTCCAGTACGCGTACCGGATGTGCGGTGACCGGGCCGCGGCCGAGGACGTCGTGTCCGCGACCTTCCTGGAGGCCTGGCGCTGCCGCGGCAAGGTCCACGCCGAGGGCGGGAGCCTGCGGCCGTGGCTGCTGGGCATCGCCACCAACGTCCTGCGCGGGACGGCGCGGGAGGCACGGCGGCGGGACGCCGCGCTGGCGCGGATGCCCGACCGGGGGGTGCTCCCGGACTTCAGCGACGCGGTGGCCTCCCGGCTCGCCGACGAGGAGCGGCTGCGGGCCGCGCGGGTGGCCCTCGGCCGGCTCCGGCGCCGTGAGCGCGAGGTCTTCGGGCTCGTCGTGTGGGCCGGGCTCGACTACGCGACGGCGGGCGAGGCGCTGGGCGTCCCCGTCGGCACGGTGCGGTCGCGGCTCTCGCGGGCCAGGGAGCGGCTGCGGTCGCTCGCCGAGGCGGAGCTGCGCGCCGGGCGGCGCGGGCGGGAACGGGGCGGTGCCGGCACCGGTCCGGGGCCCGGCTCCGGCACCGACTCCGACTCCGGCAGCGGGGCCGCGGCCTCCCGCGCCGCGTCCCCTCCCGCCCCCGGATCCGACGCGCCTTCCCCCTCGCCCCGCCCCGGGGCTCCCGGTGCCGCCGAGGGGGCCCGCACGCGCGCGTGGCCCGGTGCCGGCGCGCCCTCCCTGCCCGTGAGCGCGGGCCGAACCGTCCTCGTCCCCCGAACCTCCCCGGAGAAGCCGGCATGAACGACATCGATCCCCGCCCTCAGGACGCGCTGCGCGCCGAGCTGACGGAGCTGCTGCCCCCGCCCCCCGTACCGGAGTTCGCGCCGGAGCGGCAGCGGGAGCTGCGGCGCGCCCTGCTGGCGTCGGCCCGGCCGGCGCGGCCCGCGGCGTGGTGGACCCGGAAGGCCGTGCGGTTCGCCGTGCCGGCCGTGGTGTGCGGCATCGCGGCCGGCGCGGTGCTGGTCGCCGCTCCCCCGGACCCGCGCGAGCAGCGTCCGGCGGTGCGCGCGGAGGGCGGCGCTTCGGCAGTGCTGTCGCGGGCCGCGCTCGCCGCCGCCTCGGCGCCGGGGCCGAACGCGCGGCCGGAGGAGTTCGTGTACGTGGAGAGCCTGGTGTCCCGGGCGGGTCTTCCGGCGGGCGGCGGGGCCGCCGTCGTGGAACCCGTGCACCGGCGGCAGGTGTGGCTGTCGGCGGACGGGAGCCGGCCCGGGCTGCTGCGGGAGGAGGGGGCCGCGGACTCCGCACTGTCGCCGCGGCTGCCCGTGTACGAGCTGGACCGGCCCGGTGCCGCGCCCCGGCGGACCTTCCTGGAGCCGGGCGAGCCGTCGGTGACCGATCCGACGCACGCGTTCGTGGCGGGGCTGCCGACGGATCCGGAGGCGCTGCTGCGGCTGGTGCGGGAGCAGACCCGTACCGGTGGCGGGGACGCGGACCAGCGGGCGTTCTCGGCGATCGGGACGCTGCTGGCCGAGACCTGGGCGCCGCCGGAGGTGACGGCCGCGCTGTTCGAGGCGGCGGCGCGGATCCCCGGGGTCGCGGTGGTGCCGTCGGCGCGGGACGCGGCGGGCCGGGAGGGCGTGGCCGTGGCCCGTACCGCCGGCGGTGAACGGACCCAGTGGGTCTTCGACCGGTCGACCTCGGCCTTCCTCGGGGAGCGGACCGTGCTCGTCGCCGCCTCGGAGACGGGGCCGGCCGGGACGGTACTGAGCGAGACGGCGGTGCTGGCCAAGGCGGCGGTGGCGAAGGCCGGTCAGCTGCCCGGCTGAGCCGGTCCGTGGTGAGGGGCGCCCCCGCGGGGGCGCCCCTTTCCGTGTCAGCCGCGGCGGGCTGCCGCGAGGGACTCGTAGAAGCGGAGCAGGTCGAGGTCGTCGACGGAGCCCGCGTTGACGGCCTTCTCCAGGGGGGTGCCCTGGAGGAGGCGCTTGACGGGGACCTCGATGCGCTTGCCGGTGAGGGTGTGCGGGACGCCGGGGACCTCGATGATCTCGTCGGGGACGTGGCGCGGCGACAGTTCGGTGCGGATCGTGGCCTTGATCCGGGCGATCAGGTCGTCGTCGAGGGTGGCGCCCTCGGCGAGGTGGACGAAGAGGGGCATCCAGTAGCCGCCGTCCGGTTCCTCCAGGCCGATGACGAGGGACTCCCGGATCTCGGGGAGCCGTTCCACCGCCTCGTAGATGTCGGCGCTGCCCATCCGGACGCCCTGGCGGTTGAGGGTGGAGTCGGAGCGGCCGTGGATGACGACCGAGCCGCGGTCGGTGATCGTGATCCAGTCGCCGTGGCGCCACACGCCGGGGAACATCTCGAAGTAGCTGTCGCGGTAGCGGCTGCCGTCGGGGTCGTTCCAGAAGTGGATCGGCATGGACGGCATGGGGTTGGTGACGACGAGTTCGCCGACCTCGCCGATGACGGGCTTGCCGGACGGGTCCCAGGCCTGGAGGTCGGTGCCGAGGCCGGCGGCCTGGAGCTCGCCGATGTGCACGGGCAGCGTGGGGACGGCTCCGGCGAAGCAGGAGCAGACGTCGGTGCCGCCGCTGACGCTGGCGATCCACAGGTCCTCGCGGACCTCGTCGTGGAGCCAGCGGAAGCCGTCCGGGGGCAGCGGGGAGCCGGTGGTGGCGACGCACTTCACGGCGGAGAGGTCGAAGTCGCGGCCCGGGTGGACGTCGGCCTTGGCGCAGGCCATGACGTAGGCGGCGGAGGTGCCGTACAGGGTGGCGCCGGTGCGCTCGGCGACGCGCCACTGGGCGCCGGTGTCCGGGTAGCCGGGGCTGCCGTCGTACAGGACGACGGTGGTGCCGGTGAGGAGGCCGGAGACGAGGAAGTTCCACATCATCCAGCCGGTGGAGGTGTACCAGAAGAAGACGTCCTCGGGGCCCAGGTCGCAGTGGAGGCCGAGCTGCTTGAGGTGCTCGACGAGGATGCCGCCCTGGGACTGGACGATCGCCTTCGGCAGGCCGGTGGTGCCGGAGGAGTACAGGACCCACAGGGGGTGCGCGAACGGCACCTGCTCGAAGACCGGCTCGACGTCGGCGGCGACCAGGTCGGCCCAGTCGAGGGCGCCCTCGGGGGTCGGGGTGCCGAGGAGCGGGATGTGGACGACGGCGCGGAGGGTGGGCAGCTCGGCGCGCAGCTCGGCGACGGTGTCGCGGCGGTCGTGCTCCTTGCCGCCGTAGCGGTAGCCGTCGACGGTGAAGAGGACGACCGGCTCGACCTGCTGGAAGCGGTCGAGGACGGAGCGGGCGCCGAAGTCGGGGGCGCAGGAGGTCCAGACGCCGCCGACGGCGGCGGTGGCGAGCAGGGCGACGACGGCCTGGGGGACGTTCGGCAGGTAGCCGCTGACGCGGTCGCCGGGGCGGACGCCCAGGGTGCGCAGCTCGGCGGCGAGCGAGCCGACCTGGCGGCGGAGTTCGGCCCAGGTGGTCGGGACGGGCTCGTGCGTCTCGTCCACGTGCAGGAGCGCCGTGTCGTGGGGGCGGTCGGCGGCGGCGCGCAGGGCGTGCTCGGCGTAGTTGAGGGTGGCTCCGGGGAACCAGTCGGCGCCCGGCATGGAGCGGTCGCCGAGCACGCGCGCGTAGGGGGTGGAGAAGCGGACGTCGAACCATGCGGCGACGGCCCCCCAGAAGGTCTCCGGCTCCTCGACGGACCAGCGGTGCAGGGCCGGGTACCCGCCGTCGGCGGGGGCGCCGTGGTGTGCGGCGGCCCACGTCTGGAAACGGGTGACGGCGGCGTGGGCGATGCGCTCCTCGTCCGGCTGCCAGAGCGGCTCGGTCGGCTCGCTCGGCTCGGTCGGCGCAGTTGTCATCGGGTGGCTCCCTGGCTGTACGCGGGTCGGCGTGTGTCGCGCGCACGTGCGGGGGTGTGCGCGTGACGCGGCTGACAGGACGATGCCATGGGAGCGGCGTTCGCACCAGGGCCGCCCGCCCGGGGGCGGCGAGTTGAACATGTGCTCCCACCACGGGTGAACGGCAGCTGAACGAGGCTCGTATCGCCGCTGGTGGGTGGCAGGGTGACCCGCATGGACGGTCGTGGACTGGTGCGTTCGGCGAGGGTGTTCGGCGCGGTGGGGGTGTTCGGTTCGGTGCGGGGGCTGACGACGGTGCGGGCGGCGTGGCGGCGGCGCCGGACGGACGCGGCGGGGCTGCCGCGGCAGGGGGCGGAGCGGGCCCGGGTGCCGGGGCCGGCGGAGGGCGCGGAGCCGTTGCCGGGCGGGGGGACCGTGCGGTTCGCCCGGTCCTCGCTGCGGGTGTGCGTGTCGGCGGGCGGCACGGTGTTCTGGGGGTGGGACGGGGCGGAGCCCGAGCCCTCGTACGCGCTGGCGGGGGCGGCGCCCGAGCCGGATCCGCGGGCGGTCCTGGAGCCGGACACGGACGGCGGCTGGCGGGTGGTGTCGGAGCGGGTGACGGTGGCGGTCTCGCGGCACGGGGCGGTGGAGATCCGCACGCCCGGCGGGGTGACGCTCCGGCGTGACCTGCCGCCGCGCTGGTGGGACCCGGTGGACGGCGGTCCGTCGCGGTGGGCGCAGCGGGCGGAGGTGGCGGCGGACGCGCGGTTCTTCGGGCTGGGCGGGCGGTCGGCGGGGCCGCGGCTGCGGGACGGCTCGTACCGGCTGTGGAACACGGATCCCCAGGGGCGGTTCGGGCCGGGTGACGATCCGCTGTACATCACGATGCCGGTGCAGTTCGTGGTCGCGGACGCGGGGACGCACCTGGCCTTCCACGACAGCAGCTGGGACGGGCGGGTGACCCTCGCGGAGGGCGAGGAGGGCGCGGGGTCGGGGCACGACCGGCCCGGCACCGTCGAGGTGCGGATGGAGGGCGGGCCGCTGCGGTGCTGGGTGGTGGTCGGGACCCCCGCGCGCGTGCTGCACCACTGGGCGGCGCTGACGGGTGCGCCGGCGCTGCCTCCGGCGTGGGCGCTGGGGCCGCAGCACGCGCGCTGGGGTTTCGGCAGCGCGGCCGAGGTGCGGCGGGTGGTGGCCGGTTACCGGGAGCGGGGGCTGCCGCTGTCGGCGGTCCACCTGGACATCGACCACTACGACGGGCACCGGGTGTTCACGGTGGACCGGGAGCGGTTCCCCGATCTGCCGGGGCTCGCGGAGGAGCTGCGGGGGCAGGGGGTGCGGCTGGTGTCGATCGTCGACCCGGCGGTCGCGGCGGAGCCGGGGAACGTGCTGTACGAGGCGGGGCGGGCGGCCGGGGCGTTCGTGCGGGACGCGCGGGGCGAGGAGGTGCGGGGGGTGGTGTGGCCCGGGGAGTGCGCCTTTCCGGACTTCACCGATCCGGCGGTACGGGAGTGGTGGGGCGGGTTGTACGAGGAGCGGCTCCGGCAGGGCTTCTCGGGCGTGTGGCACGACATGAACGAGCCGGTGTCGTTCGCGGCCTTCGGCGATCCGACGCTCCCCCGGTCGGCCCGGCACCACCTGGACGGGCGGGGCGGCGACCACCGGGAGGCGCACAACGTGTACGGGCTCCTGATGGCCCGGGCCGGCTACGAGGGGCTGCGGCGGCTGCGGCCCGGGGAGCGGCCGTTCCTGTTCACGCGCTCGGGGTGGGCGGGGATGCAGCGGTACGGGGGCACCTGGTCCGGCGACGTGGCCACCGGGTGGCCGGGGCTGCGCGCTTCGCTCGCGCTGGTCCTGGGGCTCGGGCTGTGCGGGGTGCCGTACTCGGGTCCCGACGTCGGCGGCTTCGACGGGAGTCCGTCGCCGGAGCTGTTCCTGCGCTGGTTCCAGCTGGGTGCCTGGCTTCCGCTGTTCCGGACGCACGCGGCGCTGGACGCGGGGCGGCGGGAGCCGTGGGAGTTCGGTCCCGAGGTGCTGGAGCACGCGCGCGTGGCACTGGCCGAGCGCGAGCGGCTGCACCCGTACTTCGTGACCCTGGCCCGGCTGGCGCGGATGACCGGCGCGCCCTACGTGCGGCCGGTGTGGTGGGGGACGCCGGAGGACCGGGTCCTGCGGGAGTGCGAGGACGCCTTCCTGCTGGGCGACGCGCTGCTGGTCGCGCCGGTCCTGCACCGGGGCCAGGACCGGCGGGCGGTGCGGCTGCCGCGCGGCCGCTGGTACGACACGGCGACCGGCCGGGCGTACGAGGGCCCCGGGCAGGTGCTGCTCGGCGCGCCCCTCGCGCGCGTGCCGGTGCTGGCCCGCGCGGGGGCGGTCCTTCCGGTGCGGGGCGAGGACGGGGAGCCGGTGCTGGAGGTGTGGGCGCCCGCGCCCGGCCGGACGGGCGGCGGCCTCGTCGTGCGCGACACGGGGGACGGCTGGGAGCCGGCGGAGATCGAGCGCTACCAGTCGCGGCTGGTGGAGGGGCGGGTCGTGGTGGAGCGGGTGACGGAGGCGGGGCCGGTGGAGCCGGAACTGCCGGTGCGGGTGCGGGGGGGTGTGAAGGGGCGTGAGGGCGGGGGCGTTGTCGGACCCTCCGCCTAGCATCCGGGACATGGATCCGGAATCTCTGCGGGGCGAGGGCGTCCCGCTGCCCGCCGGGTGCGGGGTGGCGACCGATGAAGGGGACGGCGGGGCGCGGCCGTTGTGGCTGAGCGACGGGCCCGCGCCCTTCGGGCTGTGGGGGCGGATACGGGCCGCGCACGCGCGGACCGGGCTGTGGCCGCTGCTGCTCGAACCGCTGGACGGCGAGGTCGGGGAATTCCGGCCGTGGGCGTCGGGGGAGCTGTATCCGGAGGGCATGTCCCGGCCCTCCGACCACGACCCGGCGGCGGTCCTCGCGGCGTGGTGGGAGGGGTGCACCGCGATCGACGAGGAGGACGACCCCCTCTCCGCCGAGGAGCGGCTCGCCGTCACCGCCCCCTACGGCGCCGCCTGGCCGGGGCTCGCGGCCGGACGGGCCGTGGCGGAGGACCCCGACGAGCTCGCGGCGGAGAACGCCGACGCGCTCCTGTCCTTCGGCGCCGGGGCCCGCCTGGGGCTGGTCGAGGCCGCGTCCGGGGCGGAGGCGCTCGTCGTCACGGGCTGGTCGGGGCCCGCCAACCACGCCGGCACCGGCGAGATCGCCGCCGTCGTCGCCGACTGGGAACGGCGCTTCGGGGCGCGGGTGTTCGCGGTCGGGTTCGACACCCTGCGGCTCTCCGTCGCCGCTCCCCCGGCCACCCTGGAGGAGGCGCTGCCGATCGCCGCGGAGCACTTCGCCTTCTGTCCGGACAACGTCTGGCAGGGGTCGGTGAAGGACCTCGCGGAGTACGCGGAGCGGCTGGTGGGCGCCGACGTGTGGGCCTTCTGGTGGGACTGAGGGTCAGCCGTAGGCGCCCGCGAACCACTTCTCCGCCGCCTCGGTGTGGAGGGGGAAGACCAGTTCGCGGGGTTCCGGCAGGACGAGGCGGGCGGAGGTCTCCGGGGTGGGGGTGAAGGCGGGGAGCGTGGCGGCCTCGACGGGCGGGAGGAGGCCGAAGACGAGGAGGTGGTCGGCGGAGGAGAGGACGTCGGCGAGGCGGACGTCCTCGGCGGGGGCCACGATGCCGGTCTCCTCGCGGAGTTCGCGGGCCACGGCGGTGCGCCAGTCCTCGCCGTGGTCGATGAAGCCGCCGGGGAGGGCGGTGCCGCCGTGGCCGGGGTGGATGGCGCGGGTGACGGCGAGGAGGCCGGTGCCCGTGGGGGAGGTGACCGGGAGGAGGGCCACGGCCACCGGGAGGGGGTTGCGGTAGGCGGTGGTGGCGCAGGCGGGGCAGGTGCGGGGCCAGGTGGTGGTGCCGGGCGGGTAGGGGGCTCCGCAGGCGGAGCAGTGGGAGTGGGGCGCGGGGGTGGTCACGGCGTCGACCGTACGCGAGGGGGTTTCCCGGTGGGGGCGGAACTGGTAGACCCGGTGCGCATGACTGGACTTGCCTCTGCCTTCCGTACCCTCGCCGTCACGGGCGCGGCCGCCCTGCTCGCGCTCGCCGGGTCCGCCGCCTCCCCCGCCGTCGCCGTTCCCGAGCCGAAGGCTCCGCCGGAGTTCGTGGCGCTGGACTCGGTGGACCGGACGATCCTCCAGGAGATGCGGTACACGACGGCGCACAACTTCGTGGGGGAGCCGATCGACGGGTACCGGCAGCCGGTGTGCGTGCTGACGCGGCCGGCGGCGGAGGCGCTGCACCGGGCGCAGACGCGGCTGCTGGCGCGCGGGTACACGCTGAAGGTGTACGACTGCTACCGGCCGCAGCGGGCGGTGGACCACTTCGTGCGGTGGGCGGAGGACCTGGCGGACGAGCGGATGAAGGCGGAGTTCTATCCGCTGGTGGCGAAGGACCGGCTGTTCGCGGACGGGTACATCGCGGAGAAGTCCGGGCACAGCCGGGGGTCGACCGTGGACCTGACGGTCGTGCGGCTGCCGGCGGAGCGCACGCGCGCGTACGTGCCGGGCGAGGAGCTGACCTCGTGCTCCGGGCCGGTGGAGGAGCGGTTTCCGGACAGCTCGGTGGACATGGGGACCGGGTACGACTGCTTCGACACGCTCTCGCACACCGAGGATCCGCGGATCACGGGCGTCCAGCGGGCCAACCGGCAGCTGCTGAAGGGGCTCCTGGAGGCGGAGGGGTTCGTGAACCTGCCGGAGGAGTGGTGGCACTTCACGTTCAAGCCGGAGCCGTTCCCGTCGACGTACTTCGACTTCCCGGTGGCCCGGCGGTCGGTGGCCGGGCACTGACGTCTTCCGCCGTCCGCGCGGCCGTGCCAGACTCGGCCGCAGACTTCTGACGTAGCGTCAGATACGGGCGGGAGGGCCGGGGATGGCACGGACGCGCAGGCCGGTCGTGGACGGCTGGTTCACCGACGGGACCGTTCCGGACGGGGAGTTCCGGCTGCTCGGCACGCGGTGCTCGGCCTGCGCGGCGGTGTTCTTCCCGCGCGAGGACGACGCCTGCCGCAACCCGGGCTGCGCGGGCGGGGGCACGCTCGACGAGACGCCGCTCTCGCCGCGCGGGCGGGTGTGGTCGTACACCGACGGGCGCTACCGGCCCCCGGCCCCGTACGTCTCCGACCCGGAGGAGCCCTGGGAGCCGTACGTCCTCGTGGCGGTCGAGCTCGCCGCCGAGGGGATGGTGGTGCTCGGGCAGGCCGCGCCCGGCGTGCGGACGGCGGACCTGGCGGTGGGCATGGAGGTCGAGGTGGTGCCCGGGGTGCTGAACGAGGACGCCGAGCACGTCTGGACCACCTGGCGGTGGCGGCCCGCGGGGACGGAGGAGCGCGCGTGAACGACATCGCCGTCATCGGGGCCGGGATGCACCCCTGGGGCAAGTGGGGGCGGAGCTTCGTCTCGTACGGGACCGCCGCCGCCCGCGCCGCGCTCGCCGACGCCGGCGTGCGGTGGTCGGACATCGGCTCCGTCGTCGGGGCCGACACCGTGCGGTGCGGATATCCGGGATACGTGGCCGGGGCGACCTTCGCGCAGGCCCTCGGCTGGCAGGGCGCGCGGGTGACCAGCGTGTACGCGGCCTGCGCCTCGGGCGCCCAGGCCATCGGCGCGGCCCGGGCGCAGATCCTCGCCGGGCTCGCCGACGCGGTCCTCGTCGTCGGCGCCGACTCCACCCCCAAGGGCTTCTTCGCGCCGGCCGGCGGGGAGCGGCCCGACGATCCGGACTGGCTGCGCTTCCGGATCCTCGGCGCGACCAACCCCGCCTACTTCGCGCTCTACGCCCGGCGCCGGATGGCCCTGTACGGGGACACCGCCGAGGACTTCGCGCAGGTCAAGGTGAAGAACGCGGCGGCAGGGGCGCTCAACCCGATGGCCCGCTACCGGAAGCCGGTGACGGAGCGGGAGGTCGCCGCCTCGGCCGTGGTCGCCGATCCGCTGCGGCTGCTCGACATCTGCGCCACCTCGGACGGCGGGGCGGCGCTGGTGCTGTCCAGCATGGACTTCGCGCGGCGGCACGGGCACCCGGACCCGGTGCGGATCCGGGCGGTGTCGACGGTCTCCCCCACCTATCCCAAGGCGGTCCTCGACCTGCCCGACATCGCCACCGACTCGACCGCCGCGCTCGCGCCCCCGCCGCACGCCTTCCGGGCCTCGATCGCACGGGCGGCGTACGAGGAGGCCGGGCTCGGGCCCGAGGACCTGTCGCTGGCCGAGGTGTACGACCTGTCCACGGCGCTGGAGCTGGAGTGGTACGAGGACATCGGGCTGTGCGGGCCCGGGGAGGGCGCCAAGCTGCTCCGGGACGGGGTGACCCGGCTCGGCGGCGCGCTGCCGGTGAACACCAGCGGTGGGCTCGCCTCCTTCGGGGAGGCCGTGCCCGCGCAGGCGATCGCCCAGGTCTGCGAGCTGACCCGGCAGCTGCGGGGCGAGGCCGGCGACCGGCAGGTGCCGGGCGCCCGGGCCGGGATCACCGCCAACCAGGGCCTGTTCGGGCACGGGTCGGCGGTGGTGGCGGTCCGCTGAGGACCGCCGCCCGCGACGGGTCCACGCGCGCGTGGCGGCCGGAGCCGTACCGCTCAGGTCGCGACGGGCTCGTGCCCCCGGTCGGCGAGGACGAGGGCGTGCTCGACGACGGCGACGAGGACGCCCTTGACCGACTCGCGGTCGCGGGCGTCGCACATCAGCAGCTCGACCTCGGGGTCGAGGTCGAGCGCCGCCCGCACGGTCTCCGCCGGATAGCGGCGGGCGCCCTCGAAGCAGTTGACGGCCACCGTGAAGGGGATGCCGCGCCGCTCGAAGTAGTCGATGGCGGCGAAGCTGTCCTCCAGGCGGCGGGTGTCGGCGAGCACGACCGCGCCGAGCGCGCCCTGCGCCAGCTCGTCCCACAGGAACCAGAAGCGGTCCTGGCCGGGGGTGCCGAACAGGTACAGGACGAGGTCCTCGCGGAGCGTGATCCGGCCGAAGTCCATGGCGACCGTGGTGGTCGTCTTGGCCTCGACGCCGTGCAGGTCGTCCACGGGACGGCCGGCCTCGGTGAGGACCTCCTCGGTCCGCAGCGGCCGGATCTCGCTGACCGTGCCGACCAGCGTCGTCTTGCCGACCCCGAACCCGCCGGCGACCAGGATCTTCAGGGTCACCGGCTCGACGGGGGTCTTCTTGCGGCTAGAGCGCCCGAAGGCCATTGATCACCTCGCGGAGGATGCTCACGTCCGGCAGCTGGGCCGGCGGAACGGGGCGGGTCACGTGCACGAGTTCCTCGTCGACGAGGTCACCGACCAGGACCCGGACCACCCCGACGGGGAGGTCGAGTCCGGCGGCGAGCTCGGCGATCGACTGGGGCTGCTCGGAGCAGCGTTCGACGATCTCCACGTGTTCCGGGGAGAGCGACTGGTCACGGCCGGGGTCGTCGGCGGCCGGTTCGGGGACCACCACGGCGATGAGGTCGAGCCGGTGGCGGCCGGCGGCGCTCGTCCGGCCGCGGGTCATCGCGTACGGACGGACGACCGGGCCCGCGTCGTCGTCGTACCAGTGGTGGGGGACGGCCGTCCGCCGGCCGGGGGCCTCCCGGTCGGGCTGGTCGCGCTCGGCTGCGTCGCTCATGCGGGGCGGCTCACCCTCCCGTGGGCAGACCGGTCCGGGGGGCGGTGCCGAGGTGGGTGCCGACCCGCTTGACCATGAGCGTCATCTCGTAGGCGACCTGGCCGACGTCGGAGTCGGCGTCGGCGAGGACGGCGAGGCAGCTGCCGTCGCCCGCGGCGGTGACGAAGAGGAAGGCGTCCTCCAGCTCGACCACGGTCTGCCGGACCCTGCCCGCCTCGAAGTGGCGGCCGACGCCCTTGGCGAGGCTGTGGAAGCCGGAGGCGACGGCGGCGAGGTGCTCGCCGTCCTCGCGGCTCAGGTCCTTCGACGCGCCGGTGGCCAGGCCGTCGCTGGAGAGCACCAGGGCCTTGCGGATGGCGGCGACGCGCTCGACCAGCTCGTCGAGGAGCCAGTTGAGCTCGCCGTTGCCGTGGACGGAGCTGCTGGTGCTTGCTGCGGCGTTCGGTGCGGTCATCGACCGTCCCCCTCGGGTGTCGTTCCTCGTGCTGTGCTGTCGTCCGGGTCCGCGCCGTGCCGGCGGCCGCGCTGCCAGCCGCGCTGCATGGCGGCCATGCGGGCCCGCACCTCCTCGGCGTCGCGCTCGAAGTCGTCCCCGGCCCCGTCGCGGCCGCCCTCGGCGGGCCGGTCGTCGGCGGCGGCCGGCTGCCCGGGCTCCCGCAGCTGCGGTACGAGGCTGGCCTGCCGGACCCGGCGCGGGAGCCCGTCGAGCGGCTCCGGGGCCCCGCCGGCCGGCGCCGGAGCCGTACGGGCCCCGGTGCCCTCCGGGCGTACGGGGACGAGGGTGGGGCCGGCCTGGCGGGGCGGCGCCCCGTGGTCCTCGGCGCCGTCCCGGCCGGGGGCCGGGTGGGCGCGGCCGGGCCCGTCGAGCCGGCGTCCGCGGTCGACGACGAGCGTCGGCGGGCGGCGGCGCGGCAGCGCGGTGTGGGCGCCGTCCCGGGCCGCCGGGTCCTCCTCGCCGGGGCCGGAGGGCTGGTCGGGGACCTGCTGGTGCTGTTCGGCGGCGGGGACGAGCCCGCCCCGGCGGCGCTGGGGGCGGAAGAGGCCCCCGCGCTCGCTGTCGGTGTCCAGGAGGTCGGCGGAGCGGTCCAGGAGCGCGTCGAGCTCCTCGGGGCCGAGCGGGGGTTCCAGCTCGACGGGGCCGTCCAGGGGGCGGGCGGCGTCGCCGCCTTCCGCGGTCGTCCCGTCCGTCAGGTCGGGCACGCGCGCGAGGGCGGGCCGGCGCTGCGGGAGCGGGGCCTCGTCGAGCACGCCGGCGTGCGCCCCGGAGGTCGTACGGGATCCGCCGGCGGAGGGCCGCGCGTCGCTCTCGGCGGGGCGCGGGTCGAGGCTCTTGCGGTCCAGGCGGAAGCCCGCGCCCTGCGTCTCGGGGGCGTCGGTGAGCAGCGCGGCCGGGATGAAGACGACCGCGGTGGTGCCGCCGTACGGGGAGGTCTGGAGCGAGACCCGGACGTTCTGGCGCTGGGCGAGGCGGCTGACCACGAAGAGGCCGAGCCGGTCGGTGTCGGAGAGCTCGAACTCGGGGGTCTCGGCGAGCCGCAGGTTGGCGTCGAGGAGGACGTCGGGGCTCATGCCGAGGCCCCGGTCGTGGATCTCCAGCGTGAAGCCGTTGGCGACGCGCTCGCCGAGGACCTGGACGGCGGTGTGCGGCGGGGAGAACACGGTGGCGTTCTCCAGCAGCTCGGCGATGAGGTGGGTGAGGTCGGCGACGGCGGGACCGCCGACGCCCAGCCGGGGCAGCCGGCGGACCTCGACGCGCTCGTAGTCCTCGACCTCGGCGACGGCGGCCCGGACCACGTCCATCAGCTGCACGGGCTTGCGCCACTGGCGGGAGGGGGCGGCGCCGGAGAGGATCACCAGGCCCTCGGCGTGGCGGCGCATGCGGGTGGTGAGGTGGTCGAGGCGGAAGAGGTCCGCCAGTTCCTCGGTGTCCTCGGTGCGCCGCTCCATGGTGTCGAGCAGGGTGAGCTGGCGGTGGAGCAGGACCTGGTTGCGGCGGGCGAGGTTGACGAAGACCTCGGAGACGCCGCGGCGCAGCTCGGCCTGTTTCACGGCGGCCTCGACGGCGGCGCGCTGGAGGGTGTTGAGGGCCTGGCCGACCTGGCCGACCTCGTCCTCGCCGTACCGCAGGTGGGGCACCTCGGTCTCGACGTCGACGTGCTCGCCGGCGGCGAGGCGGCGCATGACGCTCGGCAGGCGGACGCCGGAGACCTCCTGCGACTCCTTCTGGAGGCGGCGCAGGTCGCGGACGAGGGAGCGGCCGACGCGGACCGAGATGCCGACGGAGGCGAGGAGCGCGAGGAAGCCGAGGACGCCCGCGACGCCCGCCTTGAGCAGCACGCTGTAGGCGGCGGGCTGGACGCGGTCCTGGTAGTGGTCGCCGGCGGCGGTGTTGGCGCGGGCGAGCTCGTCGAGGACGGGGCTGGCCTCGTCCTGCCAGTAGGCGGCGGTGGCACTCCGGGGCCGCTCGGTCGGGCCCTCCTCGATGAAGGCCTCCTCGGCCGTGCGCAGGGCCGTCGTCTCGGGGCTGCGCCAGTACTGCTCGAAGCGCTGCCGCTCGGCGGCGGGGAGGAGTTCGAGGTTGACCTCGTAGGTCTGCTTGCGGACGGCGACGAGGTCGGAGACGGCGCGGACCTCCTGCGCGGTGACCCGGTCGGCGACGAGCGCGGAGAGGACCAGGGCGTCCTCGCGGGAGAGGAGTTCGCGGGCCCGGGTGATGCCGACGAGGGCGCGGCCCTGCTTGTCCATCTCGACGTTCTCCAGCGCGTGGAGGGTGACGAGGAAGCTGTAGCAGGGGTCGACCAGCCGGTTGTAGAACTCCAGGGCCTGGAGGCGGCCGATGGCGCGCTTCTCGACCGAGCGGCGCAGGGAGGAGATCTCCTCGAAGGCGGTGAGGAGCGAGTTGAGCTTCTGGGTGGTGACCGGGCGCATCTCCTCGCGGACGCCGGGGTCCTCGGCGTTGGAGCGGATGCGGGCGATCTGGCGGTCGGTGGCGAGGCGGGCCTCGCGGAGCTGGGTGAGCGCGTCGGAGCCGCGCGGGTCGGCGAGGTAGACGAGGGACTGGCGGCGTTCGAGCTGGATGACCCGGGCCGTGTCCTCGATGGGGTAGCCGACCTTGTCGACGATGTAGCCGACGTCCAGGAGCTGGTCGGCCTCGCGGCCGGTGAGGACGGTGGAGAAACCCCAGAGTCCGGTGAGGGAGACGAGCGGTACGAGGAGCAGCGCCACGATCTTCCTGCGGATGGACTTCCCGCGAAAGCGCATGGCCTCCCCCAGTACGGCCTCCGCGGCCACGGAGGTCACTCGAACGGCGTCGCCGCGTCAACACGGCGCGTCAACCTTCGGTTTCAACAAACGGCGGCGTGAGCCTACTACTGCATCACGACCATCTCGAAGGTGTGTCTGGGCGATTTTCAGCCTGTCGAGTGAGCGTTGATCATGAGATGTCCTGGTATTCCAGGAGTTCGGATCGGCCACTGTGGCGCAGGACACTTGACGGAGCGCCATTTTCCGCCCTGGACGCAATGGCTGGAATCATTCGTTCCGCTCGCGATGCCGGGTGATGTGGGGAAACCTTTTCCCTGTCCGGAGCGTCATGAAGTACGGGGGAACGCCCTGCCCTTGGAGAGGCCGGTCGCGCGCCGGCCGCGCGCGCCGTGTAGGACCGCCGGATCCGGGCAGCCACCCCTGAGAGCGTCGTGCGGTGGGGAGTGACAGGACATGGAAGACGGGACGCGGACCGCGGGCCAGCTGTGGGTGGAGGACGAGCGCGGACTGCGGAGGATGCCGGACCCGGTGCGGAACGCGGCGGTGCGGGCGGTGATGATCACGTCGGTGACGATCATCCTGGCCGTCGTCGCCTTCCTCACCTCGGTCACCAGCTCGTGGCTGGCCTACCCGATGACGATCGCGGCCGTGGTCGCGACGGTGGTGGCCACCTGGAGCGTGCTGGACATCTGGATCACCCGCCAGGTCTGGCGGCAGCGCGACGGCGTGGTCTCCGAGCCGAGCAGCACCGCCTACGCCGGGCGGCGGGAGCGGATGGCGGAGGAGCGGGTCGCCTGACGCCACGGGGCGCCTGGCCCCGCGGGGTACCTGGCATCACGGGGCACCTGGCACAACGGGGGCCCCGGCGCAACGGGGGCCCCGGCGCAACGGGACGGGCCCGGCCCCTCGAGAGGACTTCGAGGGACCGGGTCCTCTCCGTGCCCCGCGGCGGGGGTCACGGAGAGGACCCGGCCGCGGGGCACGGCCGTGGGGCACGGCCGTGCCTACGGCGCGGTGGAGGGCTGCTCGTCCTGGTGGCGGCGGAACATCCGGGTCGCCTTGATCTCGCCGTGGATCGTCTCGCCCTCGCCGGCCGGCTGCGGCAGGCCGGGGCGCAGGTGCTCCTCGACGCTGATGTACTTCAGGCCGGCCCGCAGGTCCGCGTCGTTGCGCAGCCGGATCACCAGCGGGAACTCCGCCAGCGCCGTGGTGTCGAACAGGCCCGTGGTGTAGAGCAGCTGGACGCCGAGCGCGTCCGACACGGCCCTCTGGAGCTCCAGCAGGTACGTGGCGTTGGCCCGGCCGATCGGGTTGTCGAGGAACAGCGTGCCCGCGTGCCGGTGCTTGTCCCGGCCCCGGTCGTTGGAGCGCAGCGCCGCCATCGTGCAGTACAGGGCGATGGCCGCGGTGAGCAGCTGGCCGCCGGAGAAGACGTCGCCCATCTGCCCGACCGGCACCCGCTCGGCGCGCAGCACCGCGTCAGGCTTGAGGATCTCGACGGCGACGCCCTTGGGTTCGAGCGCCGCCTGCACCCCGCGCAGCAGCAGCGACATGCCGTCGCGGCGCAGGTCCGAGTTCTTCTTCACGGCGGCGCGGGTCGCCTCGTCGACGACCTCGCCGAGCCGCTCGGCGAGCGTGGCCTGGTCGGGCTCCTCGAAGCGGATCCGCAGGAACTCCTGACCGGACCACTCGCCGAGGCCCTCGGGAAGCCGGGAGAGCCGCTGGGCGGAGCGGAGGGTGGCCAGCGAGGACTCCACGAGGCCGCGCAGCCGGTCCACGATCGACTCGCGGTTGCGCTCCAGCTGGGCCAGCTCGTCGGTGAGGACGCGCAGCCGGGGCGCGAAGGCCTCGGCCCACTTGGCGGCGTGCTCGGGCAGCGCGGAGGCGGGCAGTTCGCGGATCTGCTGGCGGGCCGGGGTGCGGACCTGCTCGTAGCGGGTGGAGTTGGCGTGCCGGACGAGGATGTCGCTCGCCTCGCGGACGGCCGAGTCCGCGGCGGACAGCTCGGCGGTGCAGGCGCGCAGCGCCCGCCGCGCCTCGCCCGCCGTGGTCCGGGCCTCCTCCAGGGAACCGGGGTACGGCTCCTGCTCCTCCGGCTCCTCCTCCGCGTGGTCGCGCAGCAGGTCGCGCAGGAGCGCGGCGGTCTCGTCGAAGCCGCCCGCGGCGTCCTCGGCGGCCCGGTGGTCGCGCAGCAGGCCGGCGTGGGCGGCCCGGGCCGCCTCCAGGGCGTCGCTGCGGGCGGCGAGTTCGGCGCTCGCGGTGCGCAGCAGGGCCTGGGCCCGGTCGGCGTCGGCCGGGACCAGCTCCTCCGGCAGCTCGGTGTGGGCCTCGCCGTCCTCGGGGGCCAGTCGCTCGGCCTCGCCGCGCAGCCGGCCGAGCTTCTCGCTCGCCTCGGAGGCGCGGGACTCCAGCATCTGCACCAGGGACTCGGCGCGGGCCGCGGCCGCCTGCCGGGACGGGCCGTCGGCGCCGTCGGTGGACTCCAGGAGCTGCTCGGCGCGGGTGCGGACCTTGTTGGTGAGCCGGTCCAGCTCGGCGAGGGCGGCGGACTCGTCGCTCTCGGCGCGGGCCTGCTCGGCGCGCAGGTCGGCGCCGACGCCGACCTTCTCGTACACCTGGGAGGCGGCCCGGTAGGCCTCGCGGAGGGTGGGGAGCGCGGCGCGGGGCGCGCCCGGGGCCTCCTCCGGCAGCTGCTCGGGGGCGCCGGCGATCTCGGCGCGCTCGGCGCGCAGCGCGCGGGCGGTGCGGTGGGCGTCGTCGGCGGCGCGCTGGGCGGCCCGGCGGTCCTCGTCGGCGGCCCGCGCGCGCTCCAGGCAGGTCTGGGCGCGGGCCTCGGACTCGGCGGCGTCGTCGGCGAGTTCGCGGAGCTTGGCCTGCCAGGCGGAGCGCTCGCGCAGCCGGAAGGCGAGGCCGGCGAGGGCGTCGGCGGCCCGGCGGGCGCGCTGGGCGGCCTCCTGGCGCTCGTCGCGGACGGCGAGGGCCTCGGCGGCGGTCTCCTCGGCCTCCGCGCGCGCGGCGCGGGCCTCGTCGAGGGCCCGGGCGGCGGCCTCGGCGGCCTCCCGGGCGGCGGCGGCGCCGGCCGCGAGCTCGGCGAGCATGCCGGGCGGGCAGTCGGCGCGCCAGGCGCCGATCCGTGCGGCGAGGGCGCGGTCGCCGGCGAGCCGGGCGGCGAGGGCGCGGATCTCCTCGTCGCGGGCGGCGGCCCGGGCGCGCAGCGCCTGCCGCTCCTCGTCGGCGGCGTGCTCGTCGTGCATGGCCGGGTTCGGCGGCACCAGGAACACCCCGGTGTCCTCGCCCACGTCCCGCGCCGGTACGGGAGCGAGGAGGGCGGCGGCGGTGCCGACGGCGACGGCGGAGCGGGGCAGCAGCGCGGCCGAGCCGAGGGCCTCGCGGGCGCGGCCGTACGAGACGGGGTCGGTGATGACGACGCCGTCGACGAGTTCGGGGCGGGCGGCGAGCACGCGCGCGTGGTCGGCGGGGTCGACGGACTGGGCGAGGTAGCGCCAGCCGGGGAGGGCGGGGATGCCGTGCTCGCCGAGGAACTCGACGGTGGCCAGGACGTCGGGGCCGGGCGGCAGCAGGCCGCCGTCGCCGAGGGCGCCGAGGATGCGGGAGTCGTCGGCGGCTGCCGTGCGCAGGTCGAAGAGCTGGCGCTCGGCGGAGGAGACGGCGCCGTCGAGCAGCCGGCGCAGCTCCTCGGCGTAGCGGTCGAAGTCGGTGACGGAAAGCGGGGCGCCGGGGCCGGCCCCGGCGGCCGTCTCGTCGTCCTGGCCGGCGGCGCGCGGGCCGGTGAGCGGGCTGCCGGAGCCGGGCAGGCCGAGGAGTTCGGCGAGGCGCTCCTCGGCGGCCAGGGCCTCGGCGGCGCGGCGCTCGGCGTCGTAGGCGCCGCCGGCGGCCGCGGCGGCGTCGGCGGCGCGGGCGGCGGCGAGTTCGGCGCGGGCCTCGGCGGCGGCCGTCTCGCGGGCCCGCTCGCTCGCGGTGCGGGCCGCTTCGCGGGCGGCGTCCCAGGCGGCGACGGTGGTCTTCTCGGCGTCGGCGGCGGCGAGCGCGGCGCGGGCGGGGTCGGCGTCGGGGGCGGAGTCGTCGAGCCAGCCGGCCCGGACGGCCTCGGCGGTCTCCTGCTCGACCTCGGCGAGGCGCTGGCGCAGGTGCCCGGCCTCGCTGCGGGCGCGCTGGGCCTCGGTGGCGGCGGCGGTGGCGTCCCGGTGGGCGGCCTCGCCGGCCTCCTGGAGGGCGGTGGAGCGCTCCTCCTCCTCGGCGGCGTGGCGCTCGCCCTCCTCGGCTGCGGCGGCCAGGGCCCGTACGAGGTCGGCGGCGGCCTCGGCGCGGGCTGCGAGGGCCGGGGCGGCGTCGCGCTCGGCCTCGCGGATGGCGGCGGCCACGCGCGCGGAGCGGTCGCCGGCCGCGCGGTGGCGGAGCACCGATTCGGCGGCCTGCCAGGCGGAGTGGAGGGTGCGGGCCTCGATGAGTTCGCGGCGCTGGGAGGCGGCGCCCTTCTCGGCGGCGGCGAGCGCCAGGGAGGCGTGCCGGTAGGCGAGTTCGGCGGCGATGAGGGCGCTGCGCTCGCGGGCCGTCTCGGCCTCGGAGACGGCGTGGCCCGCGGAGGTGACCTGCTGGGCCAGTTCGGCGGCGCGGGCGCGCTCCGCCGCGCCGCGGCCGGAGAGCCGGCGGGCGAGGGTCCGGGTGCGGCGTTCGGCGGCGGCGTGCACCTCGCGCGCGCGGGACCGGGTTCCGGCCGCGTCGACGATGCGGTTCAGGAGGTCGACGGAGCCGGCGGTGAAGTCGCGTTCGGCGGTGAGTTCGGCGCGGCGGCCGAGCTTGTTGCCGAAGCCGCCGACGAGGTCGGCGAGGCCGTCGGTGTCGCGGGTGTCGGTGACCGCGCGCAGGAGGAGGTCGGTGAAGTCGGAGTCCTTCTTGACCGCGAAGAGGCCGGCGGCCTCGCCCTCGTCGGCGTTCATCTCGCGCTGGTAGCGGAAGAGTTCGGGGTCGAGGCCGAGTTCGCCGAGGTGCTCGTTCCAGCGGTCGTGGATCTCCTCCCACACCACGTCCAGGTGCGGGTAGGCCTTGCCTGCCTCGGTGAGGGCGTCGCGGAAGCCCTTCATGGTGCGGCGGCGGCCGGTGGCCCCGGAGGCGCCCTCGGCGGCGGGGCGGACGGAGTTCGCCTCGGCGACCGGGAGGTTGTCCAGGCTGAGGCCGGGGCCGGGGCGGAAGGAGTACCAGGCCTCGGCGAACTTCCGCGGGTCGTTGGAGACCTGGCGGCCGCGCCACTCGCTGACCTTGCCGACGACGACGAGTTCGCCGGTGAGGGTGTGCTGCCACTCCAGGGCGACGTGGCCGCAGTCGTCGGCGAGCAGGAACTTGCGGAGCACGCCGGAGCTGGCGCCGCCGAGGGTGTTGCGGTGGCCGGGGAGCATCACCGAGAAGATCAGCTTGAGGAGGACGGACTTGCCGCCGCCGTTCTCCAGGAAGAGCACGCCCGCGGGGGCGGGGCGGCGCGGCGGGCCGACGGGCTCCTCCTCGAAGAACTCCGCCTGGGTGGGGGCGGGGTTCGGCACGGGCGCGCCGACGCCCCGCAGGTCCAGGACGGTGTCGGCGTAGCGGGCGCCGGCGGGACCGATGGAGTAGAGGCGGACCCGGGACAGCTCGTACATGGCGAGGGACTCTCGTGCTCTCGTGCTCGGGAAGTTCGGTGGTGCGGGACGGAGTGCGGGTGCGGCGCGGTGGGGTTACGCGTGGAAGGGCAGGCCGGCGTCGGCGGCGAGCTCCAGGTCGTCGCCCTCGGGCGGCGGGACGAGGGTGGCGGTGCCGTCGCTGACGGGGACGATGCCGAGGTCGAGCAGTTCGGTCAGGGCGGCCGAACCCGCCATGTCGCGGACCTGGAGCTGGTAGCGGGCGGTGGTGCGGAAGGAGCCGCCGTTCTCGTCGCCGGTGCGCTGGAGGAAGCCGGAGTCGGTGAGGAAGGCGACGGCCTTGGCGACGATGCCGGTGGTGGAGCCGGCCAGGCGGCGGGCGTCCTTGGTGGCACCGGTGGTGGAGCGGCGGGACCAGACGCGCCAGGCGGCCTCCAGGCCGGGGGCGTCGGAGGCGGGGTCGGTGTTCTCCCCCTCCTCCTCGGCGCGCTGCTCCAGGCGCAGGCACGCCTGACGGACGAAGGAGTCGACGCCGTTGACGGTGAGGCGGCCGATGTAGCCGTCGTCGGCGAGGTCCTCGGGGCGCGGGAAGGCCATGGCGGCGACGGCGAGGTGGGCGAGGCCGTGGAGGAAGCGGTCGGCGGAGTCGGTGTGGGCGCGGCGGGCGTAGTCGCCCATGCGGACGGCGAAGACGGAGTCCTCGCCCGCGGTGACGGCCATGCCGGCGCGCGGGGAGACCTCCAGGACGATCAGGCCGAGGCCGGTCGCGACGGCGTCGGCGAGCCGGGCGAAGGCCGGGTCCTCCTGGTAGCGGCGGAGCAGTTCGGCGTACTCGGCGTCCCGGGCCGGGAGCAGCTTGGGCTGGAGGCCGAAGGAAACGAGCCGCGCGGCGTCGGCGGCGTCGGCCGGGGTGACGCCGGCGGATCCGCCGGGGGGCGCGGGCCGGGGCGGCTCCTGCTCGCTCCGCGCGTCCGCGTACTCGGGGTACTCGGGGTACTGGACGGCGTCGTCGCTCACTGCTGGGGCTCCTCGGTGCGGCTTTCGTGCGGTACGGCGGGGGCGCCGGCGGTCCTCGGCAGGGGCAGCGGCACGGGGGTGACGGCGGCGGACGGCGGCGCGGGGGCCTCGCCCGGGGTGGGCGCGGGCCCGCCCGGGGCGCCGAGGCGGACGGCGCGGACCGCCGGCAGCTCCCGGCGGCGCGCGGCCGCCCTCGGCACCTGCGGCAGCGGGACGGCCCCGAGGCGGGGGCCGGGGGACGCGGGGGGCCGGGGGGCCTCGGCGGGCAGGTCCGCGGGGGCGCGGGTGACGGGCGCGGCGCCGGCGGCGGGCGAGACCTCGGCGACGGGTGCGGCGTCCACTACGGGCGCGGCGTCCACAACGGCCGGAGCGTCGGCGGCGGGTGTGGCGGGCGCGGCATCGGCGGCGGGCGCGACAGGTGCGGTGCCCGCGACGGCCGCGGCGTCGGCGGCGGATGCGGCGTCTGTGGCGGGCGCGGCGGGCGCGCCGCCGGGTGCCACGGGGGGCGCGGGCCGGAACGGTTCGGCGGTGGGCCGGAACGGTTCGGCGGTGGGCCGGAACGGCTCGGGCGCGGGCGCGGCGGGGGCCGGCTCCGCGGCCTCCGGCGGCTCGGGCGCGACGGGCCGGAACGGCCCCGCGGCCTCGGTCGGGGGCACGGGCCGGGGGAGCCACGCGCGCGGGGGGTGGGCCGGGCGGGGATCCTGGCCGGAGCCGGGGGCGGCCGGGGTGGTCCCGGAGGCGTACGTCACGTCGCCTCCGTACGGTCGGCGGCCATGCCGGCGGCGTCGAGGAGCGCCGTGCCGACGATGAGGTCGGCGCCTCCGAAGCCGGGGTCGTCGAGCGGGGTGCCGTCGTCGACGGCGAAGAGCAGCCGCTCCTCGCCCTGTCGGTAGGCGGTGCCGACCGGGGGGCTGGCCGCGTGGACGGCGAGGAGGGCCACCAGGTAGGCGAGGTCCTCGCCGCCGGTGGCACGGGCCTCGGCGAGCAGTCCGGAGAGCCGGCGCGGGGCGTCGTGCTCCAGGTCGAGCAGACCGAGCGCGTCCGCCAGCTGCTGCTCGCTGAAGCGGGAGTCGTCGGGGGTGGCGATCAGCTCCGGCTCGGGCATCTCCGCGCCGAGGTGCTCGCGCTCGACCGGCGGGGTGAGCAGCAGGTCCACGAGGTCGCCGAGGCGGACCGAGGCGGGGGTGCGCAGGCCGGTGCCGCGCGCGAAGAAGGCGTCGGTGACCCGGGTGGCCCGCTCGACGGGGAGCGGCAGCACCGGGGCGACCAGCTGTCCGTACAGGTCGAGTCCGGTGTACCGGGTGGGGGCGGCGAAGGCCTGGCGGTCCTGCTCGGCGCGGAAGAGCGGGCCCGCCTCCAGGAGCCGGGACTGGAGCTGGGTGTGGCGGCGGATGCAGTCCTTGACGATGTCGACCAGTTCGGCCGCGCGGCGCTTGTGCTCGGGCTCCTCGGCCTCGTCGCGGGCCTTGCGGATGTTGGTGAGGATCGCGTTCTCGTGGCGGTAGCGGTCGGCGACGTGGTCGAGCGCCTCGGCGATCATGTCGGGGACGCCGTGGAGCCAGTCCACCGCGCGCACGTTGCGCCGGGTGGCCTCCAGGGTCCTGCGGAGGGTCTCGGCGTACTGGACGGTGCGGTAGCGGGCCTGTTCGGCGGCGAGCTGGGCGTCGGCGAGGCGGCCCCGGCTGATGAGGACCTCCAGCTTCACCTCGGCGGCGATCTGGGCGCTGGTGACGTCGGTGTCGAGGGCGCCGACCAGCACGTTGACGGCCTCGTCGGTGGTCCGCAGGCAGACGGTGCCGCCGTAGCCGGGGACCTCCTCGACGAGCTTGAAGTCGTAGTCCCGGCGGACGTACACGCCGTCGGTGCCGAAGGTGCCGTAGACGGCGCGGAAGCCGCGGTCGACGCTGCCGACGTTGATCAGGTTCTCCAGGACCCAGCGGGCCACGCGCTCGTGCTCGGCGGCGGGGCGCTGCGGGGCCTGGGCGGCGACGCGGGGCAGCAGCCGGGCGACCACCTGGTCGTGGTCGGCGCCGGTGTCGAAGTCCATGTGGAGGGTGACGAGGTCGATCGCGGCGAGGGCGACCTCGGCCATCGCGTAGACCGTGTACTCGCCGGCGAGGTTGGCCTTGCGCGCGTCGAGGTCGTGCAGCGGCGCGGTGCAGGCGAGCGCGCGCAGGCGCCGCGCGAGCCCTTCGTCGGCGGCCGGCCCCTGCGCGGGGCGCGGCCCCGCGCTGAGCTGGGGCGGAGCGAGGTCCGTCGAGGCAGGCGAAGTCACGGTGCACAGAGTAGGTCCTCGCACTGACACGGGTCGAAACGGCGCAGAAACCACCGCCCCGCCCCCGCCCGGGGCGGTACCCTCCGCCCGCGCCGGGGCGGTCTCCCGCGCGGCCGGCGAAGGCCGCGCGTGGTCCGGCTACGCCTCGGCCGGTTCGTCCACGGCCCGGGCGTAGGCCGCCGCGACGCGGCGGATGGAGTCGTCGAGGTAGCGGGCGAGGAGGCCCTCGGCGGCGGCCCGCTCCCCGGCCCGCAGGGCTTCCAGGATCTCCTTGTTGCGGGCGAGGTAGGGCTCGTGGAGGGTCCGGGGGTCGTCCACGACGTGGAAGGCGAGCCGGAGTTCGGCGAGGACGCTCCGCATGAGCTCGTCGGTGCGGGCGCTGCCGGCGAGGGCGACGAGCTCGCGGTGGAAGTGGATGTTGGCGGTGGAGACCGTGCGCCAGTCGCCGGCGCGCGCGGCGGCCTCGCCCTCGGCGACGGCGGCGGCGAGGCCGTCCACCGGGAAGGGCGGGGCGCCGAGGCCCCGGACGACGGCGCACTCGACGAGCCGGCGGGTGCGGTAGATGTCCTCGACGTCGTCCACGGCGAGGACCCGGACGAAGACGCCGCGGTTCAGCTCGTGGACGAGCAGTCGCTCGTGGGTGAGGAGCCGGAAGGCCTCGCGCAGGGTGTTGCGGGACACCCCGAGGGCGCCGCCGATGCTCTCCTCGGAGAGCCGGGTGCCGGGCGGGAAGAAGCCCTCGGCGATGCGGGTGCGCAGGATGTCCGCGACCCGTTCCGCCGTGCTGGTGCGCCCGAGCAGCGCGCGGTCGTCGGCCAGTCCCCCGGTCGTCCCGGTGCCGCTCGCGTCCACGGTCCCCCTCTCCTCCCGGGGCGGTCGGCCCCGGCGTCGTCCGGCCGCCGAGTCAACCGCAGAAACGGATCGCGGACAACATCCCCCTTGTCGAATCGTTGAACAATCCTCTACCTTGGCGCCACCGCACACGGTCACCGGCGGAGCACGCGCCGGTACCGGACCGTTCCTGACGACCCGCACGCTTCCGCACGGCCTCCCGCACGTCTCCGGCACGCCTCCCCCCTGCGAGGTGCAGATGAGCACGGCACAGACCCGGCAGCACTCCCCGGACGACCACCCCGACGGCCCCGGCCGTCCCGTCGCCCCCGACGGCTCGGGCGCGACGGGCGCCTTCGGCTGGCTGCGCGCCCTGGGACCGCGCGGACGGCGCGCCTTCGGCGGCGCCTTCGGCGGATACGCCCTGGACTCCTACGACTTCTTCACCCTGCCGCTGTCCATGGTGGCGATCGCCGCCTACTTCGGCCTCGACAAGGGCCAGACCGGACTGCTCACCACCGTGACCCTGGTGGTCTCGGCGGTGGGCGGCGCGCTCGCGGGGGTCCTCGCCGACCGCGTGGGCCGCGTCAGGGCCCTGATGATCACGGTGATCACCTACGCGCTCTTCACCGTGCTCTGCGGCTTCGCGCCGAACTACGAGACCCTGCTGGTCTTCCGGGCGCTCCAGGGCCTCGGCTTCGGCGGCGAGTGGGCGGTCGGGGCGATCCTGGTCGCCGAGTACGCCTCCGCCCGGCACCGGGGCCGTACGCTCGGCGCCGTGCAGTCGGCGTGGGCGGCCGGCTGGGCCCTCGCGGTGATCGTCTACACCCTGGTCTTCCAGTTCTTCGACGCGGACCTGGCCTGGCGGATCCTGTTCTGGACGGGCGCGCTGCCCGCGCTGCTCGTGTTCTGGGTGCGGCGGCACGTGGAGGACGCCCCGCAGGCCGCCGCCGCGCGCGTGGCGAGCCCGGAGCGGGGCTCGCTGCGGGCGGTGTTCCGGCCCGGGCTGCTGCGCACCACGCTCTTCGCGATCCTGCTCTCCACGGGCGTGCAGGGCGGCTACTACACGCTCGCCACCTGGGTGCCGACCTTCCTGAAGACCGAGCGCGGACTGACCGTGGTCGGCACCGGCGGCTATCTGACGCTGCTGATCTCGGGCGCCTTCCTCGGCTACCTGACGGGCGGTCACCTGACGGACCGGATCGGCCGCAAGCGGAACATCGCGCTCTTCGCCGTCCTGTCGGCGGCGGCGGTCCTCGCGTACACCCAGATCCCGGCGGGCGCGAACACCCTCCTCCTGGTGCTCGGCTTCCCTCTCGGCTTCTGCATGTCGGCCATCTTCAGCGGCTTCGGCTCCTTCCTCGCCGAGCTGTACCCGACGCCGGTGCGCGGCACCGGCCAGGGGCTCACGTACAACACCGGCCGCGCGGTCGGCGCGGTCTTCCCCACCCTGGTCGGCTTCCTCTCCGAGAGCTGGGGCGTCGGCGGCGCGCTGGTCTTCGGCGCGGTGGGGTACGGGATCGCGGTCCTCGCGCTGCTGGGACTTCCGGAGACGCGCGGAAAGGAGCTGGGGTGAACGGCATCGACCCGCCGGGGGCGGGCGTACCGGGTCCGCGGGAGGCACGCGCGCGTGCGCGGGCCGGGACCGCGGGACCGACGGCCGGCTGGGCACCCGGCCACGCCCAGGCCAACCTGATCGCGGTGCCCGCCGACTGGGCCTACGACGTCCTCCTCTTCTGCACCCGCAACCCCAAGCCCTGTCCGGTCCTTGACGTCACCGACGCGGGTTCCTGGACCACCCCGCTCGCGCCGGGGGCGGACCTGCGCACCGACATCCCGGGCTACCGCGTGTGGGAGGACGGGCGGCTGGTGGCGGAGCCGGCGGACGCCACGCCGTACTGGCGGGCCGATCTGGTCTCGTTCCTGATCGGGTGCAGCTTCACCTTCGAGGGGGCGCTCGACGCGGCGGGGGTGCCGCTGCGCCACGTCGAGCAGGGCCGGAACGTGTCGATGTACGTCACGGACCGGGCCTGCCGGCCCGCCGGGCGGCTGCACGGGCCGATGGTGGTGTCGATGCGGCCGGTCCCGGCGCGGCTCGTGCCGACGGCCCGGCGGATCAGCGGACTGCTGCCGGCGGTCCACGGGGCGCCGGTGCACGCGGGCGACCCGGCGGCGCTCGGGATCCGGGACCTGGACCGGCCGGACTTCGGCGACCCGGTGGTGGCGGAGCCGGGGGACGTACCGGTCTTCTGGGCCTGCGGGGTCACCCCGCAGGCGGCCGTCATGGCCTCGCGCCCGCCGTTCGCGATCACCCACGCGCCGGGGCGGATGCTCGTCACGGACGTCCGGGACGAGGAGTACCGCCTCGCCCTCTGAGACCGCCGTCCCCCGCGCGCGTGCCGCCCCGGCACGACCGCGGGACGACGACACACGGCACCACGGGAACCACAGCACCACAGCACCACAGCACCGGTGAAGGGAACAGCACCATCATGAGCGGGGTCTCGATCGACCTGAACGCCGATCTCGGCGAGGGCTTCGGCCGCTGGACGCTGACCGACGACGAGCGGCTGCTCTCCGTCGTCACCAGCGCCAACGTGGCCTGCGGCTTCCACGCGGGGGACGCGGTCACCATGCGGCGGGTGTGCGCGCTCGCCGCCGAGCGGGGGGTGCGGATCGGGGCCCAGGTGTCCTACCGGGACCTGGCCGGCTTCGGGCGGCGCGCGATGGACGTGCCGGCGGAGGAGCTGGCCGCGGAGGTGGCGTACCAGATCGGCGCCCTGGAGGTCTTCGCCCGCGCGGCGGGGTCCCGGGTGGCGTACGTGAAGCCGCACGGCGCGCTCTACAACCGGGTGGTGCGGGACGCGGAGCAGGCGGCGGCGGTCGTCGACGGGGTGCTGCTCGCGGGCGGCGGGCTGCCGGTGCTCGGACTGCCCGGTTCGCGGCTGCACGAGGCGGCGGAGCGGGCGGGGCTCCCGGCGGTCGCCGAGGCCTTCGGCGACCGCGCGTACCGGGCCGACGGCTCCCTGCTGCCACGGGGGCGGGAGGGGGCCGTCGTGCACGACCCGGACGTGGTGGTCGAGCGGTCGGTGGCGCTGGTCCGCGAGGGCGCGGTGACCGCGCACTGCGGGACGGCCGTGGCCGTGCGGGCACGGTCGCTCTGCCTGCACGGGGACACCCCGGGCGCGGTGGAGCTGGCCCGGCGCGTCCGGGCGGGGCTGGAGTCCGCCGGGGTCACGGTGGGGGCCTTCGCGTGAGGGTGCTGCGCGTGGGCGAGCACGCCCTCCTGGTCGAACTGGCCGACGGCCCCGGCGCCGAGGCGTTCCACGCGGAGCTGCTGCGGCGCCGGGCGGCGGGCGCGCTGCCCGCCGTGCGGGAGGTCGTGCCGGCCGCGCGGACGGTGCTGCTCGACGGGGTGGCCGAGCCGGCGGCGCTCGCGGCCGAGCTGCCCGGCTGGGAGCCGCGGCCGGGGCACGCGCGCGTGGGCGAGGTCGTGGAGGTGCCCGTCCGGTACGACGGGCCCGATCTGGCCGAGGTGGCCGCCCGGTGGGAGGTGTCGCCCGCCGAGGCGGTGCGGATCCACTCGTCGGCCGAGTTCCGGGTCGCGTTCTGCGGCTTCGCCCCCGGGTTCGGCTATCTGACGGGACTGGGCGCGCGGTACGAGGTGCCCCGCCGGGCGACGCCCCGGACCGCGGTGCCGGCCGGGGCAGTGGCGCTGGCGGGGCCGTACACGGGGGTGTACCCGCGCTCCTCGCCGGGCGGCTGGCAGCTGATCGGGACGACGGACGCGGTCCTGTGGGACACCGGCCGCGAACCGGCGGCGCTGCTCTCCCCCGGCACCCGCGTGCGGTTCGTCCCCGCGGACGTCCCGGCGGGGGCGGGGGCCGGCCGGTGAACGAGCGTGCCGTCGCCGTGGTCAGGGCCGGCGCCCTGACCACCGTGCAGGACCTGGGACGGACCGGGTTCGCCCATCTGGGCGTGCCCCGCTCCGGGGCCCTGGACCCGGCCGCCGCCCGCCTGGTGAACCGGCTGGTCGGCAACGACGAGGGGGCCGCGGTCCTG
Source organism: Streptomyces sp. NPDC058758 (assembly GCF_042746075.1). Lineage (NCBI taxonomy): Bacteria > Bacillati > Actinomycetota > Actinomycetes > Kitasatosporales > Streptomycetaceae > Streptomyces > Streptomyces sp. NPDC058758. The sequence goes on from NZ_JBHYPS010000053.1 coordinate 34,961, forward strand.
GAGACCACCGTCACCGGCTGCGCCCTGCGCCCCCGGCGCGCGGTCACCGTCGCGGTGGGCGGCGCGCCCTGCGCGGTGCGGGCCGACGGGCGCCCGTTGCCCTGGGGCACCGCGGTGCGGGTCCCGGCGGGCGCGCTCCTGGAGGTCGGCCCGGCGGTGCGCGGGCTGCGCTCGTACGTGGCGATCGGCGGCGGGATCGCCGTCGATCCGGTGCTCGGCAGCCGCTCCACCGACCTGCTGTCCGGGCTCGGCCCGGCACCGCTGGCGGACGGGGCGGTGCTGCCGCTGGGGGCGGCCGCGGCCGTACGGGGGCCGGTCGACGCTCCCCCCTGGCCGGGCCCGCCGGACGAACTCGTCCTGCGGGTCCGGCTCGGGCCGCGCGACGACTGGTTCACGGGCCGGTCGCTCCGGACCCTGACCACGCGCGCGTACCTGGTGTCGCCGGCGAGCAACCGGATCGGGCTGCGGCTCGACGGGCCCGCCCTGGAGCGGGCCAGGCCCGGGGAGCTGCCCAGCGAGGGCATGGTCCTGGGCGCGGTGCAGGTGCCGCCGGACGGTCGTCCCGTGGTCTTCCTGGCGGACCATCCGACGACCGGCGGCTACCCCGTGGTGGCGGTGGTGCGGGAGGCGGACCTGGCGGCCGCGGCGCAGGCCGTGCCGGGGACGCCGGTCCGCTTCGTCACGGCCCCGTAGGACCGCCGGGCCCGGCGTCGTCCTCCGGCGGGGTGCCGTAGCCCCCGCCGCCGGGGGTGCGCACCACCAGGACGTCGCCGGGGCCGACCTCGGTGGTCGCGGTGCCGTCGAGGCGCTCCACGGTGCCGTCGGCGCGTTCGACGAGGTTCTCGCCGAGCGCGCCGGGCGCGCCGCCCGCCATGCCGTACGGGGGCACCCGGCGGTGCCCGGTGAGGAGGGTGACGGTCATCGGCTCCAGGAACCGCAGCCGCCGCTCCACCCCGTCGCCGCCGCGCCAGCGGCCCCGGCCGCCGCTGCCCTCGCGGACGGCGAAGGCGTCGACGCGGACGGGGTGGCGCCACTCCAGGACCTCGGGGTCGGTGAGGCGGGAGTTGGTCATGTGGGTCTGGACGGCGTCGGCGCCGTCGAAGCCGTCGCCCGCGCCGGATCCGCTGGCGACGGTCTCGTAGTACTGGACGCGGTCGTCGCCGAAGGTGACGTTGTTCATGGTGCCGGAGCCCTCGGCCTGGACGCCGAGGGCCGCGTAGAGGGCTCCGGTGACGGCCTGGGAGGTCTCGACGTTCCCGGCGACGGTGGCGGCGGGTGGTGCGGGGGCGAGCATGGAGCCGGGCGGGACGCGGATCTCCAGGGGAGCCAGGCAGCCGCTGTTGAGCGGGATGGACTCGTCGACGAGGGTGCGGAAGACGTACAGGACGGCGGCCGTGACGACCGCCGTGGGGGCGTTGGCGTTGCCGGGGAGCTGGGGGGAGGTGCCGGTGAAGTCGAGGACGGCGGAGCGCCGTTCGCGGTCCACGCGGACGGCGACCCGGATGACGGCGCCCGAGTCGGTCTCGTACCGGTGGGTGCCGTCCCGCAGGCGGGCGACGATCCGGCGGACGGACTCCTCCGCGTTGGCCCGCACGTGGCGCATGTACGCCTGGACGGCGTCGAGTCCGAACTCGGCGACGGCCTTGCGGAGTTCCTCGATGCCCTTCTCGTTGGCGGCGATCTGGGCCCGCAGGTCGGCGAGGTTGGTGTCGGGGTCGCGGGAGGGGTACGGGGCGCCGGTGAGCAGGGCGCGGGTCTCGGCCTCGCGGAGCCTGCCGTCGCGGACCAGGAGCCAGTTGTCGAAGCGGACGCCCTCCTCGTCGATCGTGCGGCTGAAGGCGGGCATGGAGCCGGGGGTGATGCCGCCGATCTCGGCGTGGTGGCCGCGGGAGGCGACGAGGAAGAGGAGTTCGTCCCCCGCGTCGTCGAGGACGGGAGTGACGACGGTGACGTCCGGCAGGTGGGTGCCGCCGTGGTAGGGGTCGTTGACGGCGTAGACGTCGCCGGGGCGCAGGTCGCCGGCCCGGCGGCGCAGGACCTCCTTGACGGTCTCGCCCATGGAGCCGAGGTGGACGGGGATGTGGGGGGCGTTGGCGACGAGGTTGCCCTCGGCGTCGAAGAGGGCGCAGGAGAAGTCGAGCCGTTCCTTGATGTTGACGGAGTGGGAGGTGTTCTCCAGGCGGACGCCCATCTGCTCGGCGATGGCCATGAAGAGGTTGTGGAAGACCTCCAGGAGGACCGGGTCGACGTCGGTGCCGGCGGCGGTGCGGGCGGGGCGCGGGACGGCGCGGGTGAGCAGCAGGTGGCCGGTGGGCGCGGCGGTGGCGCGCCAGCCGGGGTCGACGACGGTGGTGGCGTCGTCCTCGGCGAGGATCGCGGGCCCGTCGACGGTGTCGCCGGGGCGGAGGTCCTCGCGGCGGTGGAGCGGGGTGTCGGTGGCGGTGGCGCCGTCGTGGGTGCGGACGGTGGCGCGGGGGACGAGGGGGCCGGTGCGGGCGCCGGCGGGGACGTGGACGGGGCCGTGGGGTCCTGCGGCGCCGACGGCCTCGACGGTCACGGCCTCGGCGACGAGCGGCTTGTCCATGGTGAAGGCGTAGCGGGCGCGGTGCTCGGCGGTGAAGGCGGCGGCCATGGAGGCGGCGGGGCCGAGGTCGACGGGGAGGCTCGCGTCGGTGCCGGCGTAGCGCAGCAGCACGCGCGCGCGGGTGGTGATCGCCGTGTCGGGGAGGCCGTCGGCGCGGAGTTCGGCCCGGGTGCGGTCGGCGAGTTCGGCGGCGACGGCCTCCACGCGCGCGGGGGTGCCGGGTTCGTCGAGCGGGGCCTCGACGGACCGTTCGCGCAGGGCGGTCGCGTCGGCGAGCCCGATGCCGTACGCGGAGAGGACGCCGGCGAGCGGCGGGACGAGGACGGTGTCGACGCCGAGGGCGTCGGCGACGGCGCAGGCGTGCTGGCCGCCGGCGCCGCCGAAGCAGGTGAGGGCGTAGCGGGTGACGTCGTGGCCGCGCTGGACGGAGATCTTCTTGACGGCGTTGGCCATGTCGAGGACGGCGATCCGCAGGAAGCCGGCCGCGACCTCCTCGGGGGTGCGTCCGCCGCCGACCTCCTCGGCGAGGGACGTGAACCGCTCGCGCACGACCCCGGCGTCGAGCGGCCGGTCGCCGTCCGGGCCGAAGACGGCCGGGAAGTGGCCGGGCTGGATCCGGCCGAGCATGACCTGGGCGTCGGTGACGGTGAGCGGGCCGCCGCGCCGGTAGCAGGCGGGGCCGGGGACGGCGCCGGCCGAGTCGGGTCCGACGCGGTAGCGGCGCCCGTCGTAGTGGAGGACGGAGCCGCCGCCGGCGGCGACGGTGTGGATGCTCATCATGGGTGCCCGCATCCGCACCCCGGCGACCTGTGAACCGAGTTCACGCTCGAAAGTGCCGGCGTAGTGCGACACGTCCGTGGACGTGCCGCCCATGTCGAAGCCGATGACGCGGTCGTGTCCCGCCCGGGCGGAGGTACGGGCCATGCCGACGACGCCGCCCGCCGGTCCGGAGAGGACGGCGTCCTTGCCCCGGAAGTGGGCGGCCTCCCGCAGCCCGCCGTTGGACTGCATGAACATCAGGCGGATCCCGGCGAGTTCGGTGGCGACCTCGTCGACGTAGCGGCGCAGCACCGGCGAGAGGTAGGCGTCGACGACGGTGGTGTCGCCGCGCGGGATCAGCCTGATCAGCGGGCTGACCTCGTGCGAGCAGCTGACCTGGGTGAATCCGGCGGCCCTGGCGGCGGCCGCGACGCGCAGTTCGTGGTCCGGCCGGAGGTGGCCGTGCACGAGGACCACGGCGGCGGAGCGCAGGCCGTCCCGGTGGGCGGCGGCGAGGGCGGCGGCCACGGCGGCCTCGTCGAGGGGGCGGACGACCGTGCCGTGCGCGTCCACCCGCTCGGGGACCTCGGCCACGCGCGCGTACACGGCCTCCGGCAGCACGATGTGCCGGTCGAAGAGGCGGGGCCGGTTCTGGTAGGCGATCCGCAGGGCGTCGCGGAAGCCCTCGGTGACGAGCAGCAGGGTCGGCTCCCCGCGCCGCTCCAGGAGGGCGTTGGTGGCGACCGTGGTGCCCATCTTGACGACGGCGATCTCGTCGGCGGGGACGGGTTCGCCGGGGGCGAGGCCCATGAGGAGCCGGATCCCGGCCACGGCGGCGTCCTGCCGGCGGGCCGGGTCGTGGGAGAGGACCTTGCGGGTCACGAGGCTCCCGTCGGGGCGGCGCCCCACGACGTCGGTGAAGGTGCCGCCCCGGTCGATCCAGAACTCCCAGCGCCCGCTCATTTCCCCATTGTCGCCGCGAGGGCGGCGGCGAGGGCGGTCTCCGCGCGCGCGTCCAGCGGGCCCGGTGCGGTGCCGTCGCCCCGGTGGAGCAGTTCCTCCCCGGCGAGCAGCAGCAGCTGCGGCAGCAGGTCGCGGCTGCGGCGCAGCACCCAGCCGGTTCCCGCGGTGGCGAGCCAGAGGGCGGTCTCCGCGCGCGTGGGCGGTGGTTCGGACGCCTCGGGGGAGGGCGCGGGCCCCCGGGCGAGCCCCCGCTCGGCGAGGAGCCGGTGGAAGGCCCCGGCCACCGCGCGGTGGCCCCGCTCGCCGGGGTGCAGCCGGTCGGCGCTCCACAGTCGCCGGTCGTCGGTCCAGGCCGGGTCCGCGAGGTGGAGGTGGACGGCGCCGCGGCGGGCGGACAGCGCGTGCACCACGGCGTTGACGGACCGCCGGCGGCGGGCGAGCGGCCGGGCCAGCGGGGCGGGGAGGCCGAGCATCCGCCCCGGGTCGGGCAGGCAGGCCGTCAGGAGTACGGCTCCGGCCGCGTCGAGCGAGGCGAGGACCCCGTCCAGACGGCGGGCGAACCGCCCGATGTCGAAGCCGTGCCGCAGGGTGTCGTTGACGCCGACGACGACGGAGGCGAGGTGCGGCCGGAGGGCCACCGCGCGCGGGGCCTGGTGCGCGGCCACGTCCGCGCTGAGCGCGCCGCTGACGGCGAGGTTGACGTACTCCACGCGCTGTCCGGGCCCGGCGAGCCCGTCCGCGAGCAGCGCGGCCCAGCCGCGCCATTCCCCGGCGGCCCGGTCCCCGACCCCCTCGCTGAAGGAGTCCCCGAGCACGGCGAACCGCAGCGGGGCGGCCTCCGTGCGCCCGGGACCGTGACCGGGGCGGGCACCGTCGGGGCCCTGGAGCGGTCCGCCGGAGCCCCCGACCGGTTCACGGGAGCCCTCGACCGGTCCGCCGGAGCCCCGGGCGGGGACGAGCACTTCCGGGGCGAGCGCTTCCGGGACGAGCGCTTTGGGAACGAGCACTTCCGGAGCGAGCCCCGTGACGCGGTTCTCCCCCACGGGTCTCATCCGCCGACCTCCTGCCGTCGGGGCGGGTCGGCGGCGGCGGAGGGCGACGGCGGGGCGGCCGGCGCCGCGGCCGCCCCGTGGGCGCGGAGGAAGGCCGCCACCGAGCGGTCCCAGGAGAAGCGCTCCGCACGCGCGCGTGCGGCGGCCCTGCGCCCGGCCTCCGGCAGGGCGAGCAGCCCCCGTGCGGCGTCCGCGAAGGCGGCCGGGGTGTCGGCGGCCGCGGCGCCGGCCGCGCCGACGACCTCGGGGAGGGCGGAGGAGGCGCTGACGACGGCGGGCGTGCCGCAGGCCAGCGCCTCCAGGGCGGACAGCCCGAAGGTCTCGGCGGGGCCGGGGGCCAGGCAGAGGTCGGCGGCGGCCTGGAGGTCGGCGAGTTCCTCCCGGTCGGCGACGTGGCCCAGGAAGGTCACCGGCAGGCCCCGTTCCCGGGCCCGGCGCTCCAGGCCGGCCCGCAGCGGCCCGTCGCCCGCGACGACCAGCCGGGCCGGCACGCCCGTGTCGAGCAGTGCGGCGAGCGCTTCCAGCGCCGTGCCGGGACGTTTCTCCACCGAGAGGCGGGAGCAGAGCACCAGGAGGACGGCGGCGCCCCGCGCGTGCCGGGCCCGCACGGCGGGGTCGCGCCGGCCGGGCCGGCAGCGCTCCAGGTCCACGCCGAGCGGAGCGCGTACGACGTTGCGGGCGCCGAGGCGGACGAACTCGTCCTCCGCCCAGGCCGTGGTGCACACGATCCGGCCGTAGGCCCAGGCGGTGCGGCGGTTGAGCCGGTCCGCCGCGCGGGCGGCGAGCGGGGCGGGGACGCCCCAGGTCCGCAGGACGCCGTCGGCGGTCTCGTGGGAGACCATCACGGAGGGGACGCGGGCGCGCCGGGCCCACTCCCCCGTCCAGCGCAGGGTGGTGCGGTCGGAGACCTCGATCCGGTCGGGGGCGAGCCGGTCGAGGAGGTCGGCGAGCCCGCGCCGGTCGGTGAGGACGCGGTAGCCGCCGGTGCCGGGTAGTTCGGGCCCCCGGAGGGTGATCACCCGGCCCTGGCCGGCCGGTTCGTCGGAGGCCGTGGCTCCGGGGACGACCAGGACGGGGTCGTGCCCGGCCGCGCGGTAGCCGCGGCCGAGCCGGTCGAGGGCGGTGCGCAGCCCGCCCGAGGTGGGGGTGACGAAGTTGGCGAGCCGCACGATGCGCAGCCCGTCGCGGCCGTGGGAGGCGCGGTACGGGGCTCCGCCGCGCAGGACTCCGCCGGGCGCGGGCTCGCCCTGCGCACGCGCCCGCGTGGCGCCGGCCGTCGCGCGGTTCCCTCCGTTCACGCCGCCACCGCCGTTCGCTCCCGCAGGACCTCCAGGTAGTGGCCGACGAGTTCGTCGCCGAGGGCCTCCCAGGTGCGGCCCGCGACCTCGGACCGCCCCGCCCTGCCGTAGGCGGCGCGCAGGGCGGGCGCGGCGGCGAGGGCGGTGACGGCCTCGCGGAGGGCCTCGGGGTCCTCCGGGGGCACCAGGAGGCCGGTGCGCCGGTGGGCGACGAGGTCGAGCGGGCCGCCGGCGGCCGGGGCGATCACCGGGAGCCCGCTGGCCATGGCCTCCTGGACGGTCTGGCAGAAGGTCTCGTGGGGGCCGGTGTGGGCGAAGACGTCGAGCGAGGCGAAGATCCGGGCGAGGTCGTCGCCGGTGCGGCGGCCGAGGAAGCGGGCGTGCGGGAGGCGGGCGCGCAGGCCGGGGCCGCTGGGCCCGTCGCCGACGACCACGAGCCGGACGCCGGGGAGCCCGTCGACGGCGGCGAGGAGGTCCACGCGCTTTTCGGGGGCGAGGCGGCCGACGTACCCGACGAGGAGCGCGCCGTCGGGGGCCAGCTCCCGGCGCAGGCCGGGGTCGCGGCGGGCGGGGTGGAAGCGGGCGGTGTCGACGCCCCGGCCCCAGAGGCGTATCCGCTCGATGCCGTGGGCCTCCAGGTCGCGGCGGGCGGCCCTGGAGGGGGCGAGGGTGCGGTCGGCGGCGCCGTGCACGGCGCGGAGCCGGCGCCAGGCGGTGTTCTCGCCGGTGCCGACGTAGGTGCGGGCGTAGCCGGCCAGGTCGGTCTGGTAGACGGCGACGGCGGGCACCCGGAGGCGGGTGGCGGCGGCCATGGCCCGGACGCCGAGGACGAAGGGGCCGGCCAGGTGGACCAGGTCGGCGCGGTGGGCGGCGATGGCCGCGGCGACGCGGCGGCTGGGGAGGGCGACCCGCACCTGGGCGTAGCCGGGCAGCGGCAGGGAGGGGACGCGGACCACGGGGCAGGGGGCGTCGGCGTCGGCGGCGGGGTCGGGGACGGCCGGGGCGATCACGAGGGGCCGGTGGCCCCGGCGGACGAGGTGGCGCGCGGTCTGCAGGGCGCAGTGCGCCACACCGTTGACGTCGGGAGGGAAGGATTCGGTGACGATGACGACACGCATACGGGTGTTCTCGTCGCGCCCGGCGTGTCCCCGCCGACGGGGATCTGGACGCCGGGGGAACGTCCCGTGAGCTTTTCCCGCCCGGCCCCGCCCGGCCCGGGGGGCCCCGGGCGCCGGGGCGGGGGGGGCCGGGCCCCCCCCCCGCCCCCCCCAGGCGGGCCGGCCCCCCACCCAGACCACCCAACAGGCCC
>NZ_JBHYPS010000054.1:0-41560 GCF_042746075.1 Streptomyces sp. NPDC058758
GGGAAGATCGTCGCCGAAGGCACCCCCGACCAGCTCAAACGCCGCGTCCCCGGCGGCCACGTCCGCCTCCGCTTCACCGACCCCACCACCTACCGGACCGCCGCCACCACCCTCCAGGTGGCCACCCGGGACGACGAGGCCCTCACCCTCCAGATCCCCAGCGGCGGCAGCCAGCGCGAACTGCGCTCCCTCCTCGACTGGCTCGACGCCGCCGGCGTCGAGGCCGACGAACTCACCGTGCACACCCCGGACCTGGACGACGTCTTCTTCGCCCTCACCGCCCCCGCCGACGCCACCGTCCCCGCCCAGCCGACCCAGAACCAGGAGTCCGCCCGATGAGCGCCCTCTCCCTCGCCGTCCGCGACTCGTCCACGATGCTCCGCCGGAACCTCCTGCACGCCCGCCGCTACCCCTCCCTCACCCTCAACCTGCTGCTCACCCCCGTGGTGATGCTGCTGCTCTTCGTCTACGTCTTCGGCGACGTGATGAGCGCGGGGATGGGCGGCGCGGACCGCGACGCGTACGTCGCCTACCTCGTGCCCGGACTGCTCCTGATGACCATCGGCTCCACCGTCATCGGCACCGCGGTCTCCGTCGCCAACGACATGAACGAGGGGATCATCGCCCGCTTCCGCACGATGGCGATCCACCGGCCGTCGATCCTCGTCGGCCACGTCGTCGGCAGCGTCCTCCAGTGCCTCATGAGCGTGCTCCTCGTCGGCGCCGTCGCCGTCGCCATCGGCTTCCGCTCCACCGGCGCCACCGCCCTCGAATGGCTCGCCGCCTTCGGTCTCCTGGCCCTGTTCGCCCTCGCGCTCACCTGGATCGCGGTCGGCATGGGCCTGGTCTCCCCGAACGCGGAGGCCGCCTCCAACAACGCCCTCCCCCTGGTCGTCCTGCCGCTGATCTCCAGCGCCTTCGTCCCGATCGACGCCATGCCCGGCTGGTTCCGGCCCATCGCCGAGTACCAGCCCTTCACCCCGGCCATCGAGACCCTGCGCGGACTGCTCCTCGGCACCGAGATCGGCCACCACGGCTGGATCGCCCTCGCCTGGTGCGCCGGCCTCACCGTCCTCGGCTACGTCTGGTCGAAGGCCACCTTCGACCGCGACCCCTCCTGAGCCCCCTGACCCGTCCTTCTCCCACCGCCGGCGCGGCTGCGGCGACGGTGCCGAGACGGAGGTGGCCGCGCCCGTCGAAACCCGGCGGCCGGCCCCTCCCTTTCCACTCTCTGCGAGCCGGCCGGCGAAGACAAGACTGCAGTTCTTGCCGTCGAACCAGGAAAATCGTTCCCGAGCGGAGGCCCGCACCGCTCTCCAACGGGAGGACATTCATGCCGGACGTCTGGGATCCGCACGGCAGCCTGCACCGCGCGCTGTGGATCGGCGGCGGACAGTGGTCGGGCAAGACCACCGTCGCCGAACTCATCGCCGGACAGTACGGGTTGACGGTGTATCACTACGACTACCACGACGCCCGGGGCCACCAGGACCGCCGGATCGCGCGTCGTGTCGCCCTGGGCGAGCCCGTGGAGGACCCCGCCCCCGACCGGGTCTGGTCGGACCGGACCCCGGAGGAGATGGCCGCCGAGACGCTGGCCGGCTTCCCGGTCCGGTTCGAGTGGGCACTGGACGACCTGCGCGCGCTGTTCACCGGGCGGCCGGCGATCGCCGAGGGGTGGGGGCTGCGGCCGGAGCTGGTCGCGCCGCTGCTCGACTCGCTCCGGCGCATGGTCGTCCTCGTCCCCACCGAGGACTTCCGCCGGCACCAACTCCGGACCCTCCCGCGCGCGGGAACCCTCCCCGTCGCCGACCCGGCCCGCGCCCAGGCCAACCGTCTCGCCCGTGACCGGCTGGTCGCCGACGACGCGGTACGAAACGCCCGCCGCCTCGGCATCCGCGTCATCGAAGTCGACGGGACGCGCGACGCGGTGGCCGTGGCCGCGGAGGTCGCCGAGCATTTCGCCCCCTACCTCGGCGCGGCGACGGACGCGTGATCGCCCGGCCCGAGCGCTTCCCTCCGCCGGTCGCCAGGACAGCGGCTAGCGCCCCGGGCCCGGCTCCCGCTCCCGCTCCTGCTCCTGCTCCCGGACGCGCGCGAGCAGCCCCTCGTAGAGCGGCCGGCGGTCCGGTCGGGCGTGCGAGGCGGCCCGGCGGAGCGCGGGGACGGCCGCCGTTCCGGCGCGCAGGACGGCCGTCTCCGCCGCCCGCCGCACGACGGCCTGCCCGTGGTCGAGGAGCGCGACGAAGCGGGGGACGGCCGGCTCCCGGCGCGCCTGCGACAGCACCCGGACCGCACCGCGCACCACGTCCGGCCGGACGTCGTCCAGCAGGACCTCGGTCAGCCGCAGGTGCGCGTCGCGGTCGAGCAGCACCCGCGCGGTCCGGTGCGCGTGCAGCCGTACACCGGTGTCCGGGTGGACCAGCAGCTCCCGCAACGGCCCCTCGAACAGGGCCCCCGCGAAGGCCGCCGCGTGCTCGGTCAGATGGGCCAGGGTGCGCCGCACCCGCCGGGGATCGGGCGACCGCAGCAGCGCGACCGCCTCCTCGTACGGGAGGACCGGGGACGGGTCGGAAGGCCTCGGGGCGCGCTCGCGCAGGGCGCGGAGCGCGGCCTCCCGCCGTCCGGCGGCCTCCGGGCCGTACAGCGGTCCGTCGACGAGGACGAGACCGGCCTCGGGGTGGCGCCCGGCAAGCCGTTCCAGGACGGGGGTGCGCAGCAGCCGGCGGCCGGCGAGGAGGCCCAGCGGTCCCGGCTCCCCCGTGGCGAGCCTGCCCTCCAGGTGCCCCGCCAGGGCGTCGGCGGGCAGCCGCCGCAGCGCGGCGAACGCGTCCCTCCGCGCCGCCTCCGGGCCGTGCTCCCACAGGTGCAGGAGGACGGGCAGCAGGAGCGGGAGGCGGCCGGTGTCCAGGCCGCCGGCCGCGGCGCGGGCGATCCGATCGGCCCGCGCGCCCTCCGCGCCGCCGAGGAGGCGCGCGGGGCCGGCCTCCGTCAGCGCCCGGCCCAGCGCGGACCGGAGCGCGTCCTCGGCCGGCTCGTCGATCCGGCCCCGCAGGTACGCGTCGAGCACGGTGGCGCGCGCGTCCGGCTCGGGCCACCCGAGCAGCGTGTACGCGGCCCCGTTCCGCTCCCGCCGGTCGCCGGAGGCCAGGAGGGCGAGCAGCCGCTCCCGCCGTGCGGCGGACCGGGGCCGGTCCGGGCCGGCGGGGCGGCCGGCGCGGGGTGCCCCGGCCTCGGCGCGGGCGGCGTCCTCCGCGAGCGTCCACGGCGGCGCGGCCGGCGGCTGGAGGTCCGTCATCCAGTCGACGAGCGCGGCCCGCACGTCGTCGGGCGCCCCGGCCTGTACGTCGACGAGGGCGGCGAGCAGCTCGCGCGACCCGGCGGCGACGCCCCGGCGCCGATGAGCGGCGAGGTCCGCCACGCTCCTCGCCGAGGCCGCGAGTTCGCCGTGCCAGGGCGGCCGTTCGCTCCGCCCGTCGACCCCGAAGGCCTCGCGCAGCAGCCGGGCGCGGGCGTCGTCCGGGTCGGCCGCCAGGGCCGCGGCGTCGAGCGCGCGGTCGAGGTCGGCGCGGACGACGACGGCGCCGGCGAGCCGCAGCAGCGGCAGCACGGAGCGGCGCCCCGGGCTCGTGAGGGGCAAGTCCCTTACCGACAGGGTGATTTCGCGGCGCACGTCCGGGCGGCGATGGGTCGCGACCGCCTCCAGGACCTCGATGAGGGCGTCCCGTGCCGCCCCTTCGGCCTCCGCCAGGCCGTCGAGGAGGACCGTGACGTGCCGGGCGAACGCGCCGCGTTCGCGGGCGGTCCACGGGGCGGGGCAGATCCCGCCGGGCAGCACGGCGAGCACGGCCCGCCGCGCCCGCCCCGAAGCGGCGGCGAGCGCGAGCCAGTCGTCGAGGTGCGGACGCGTCTCCCGCAGCCGCGCCGCCCGGTGGGGGCGGCCCTCCGCGTGGCGTTCGGCGAGGCCCAGCGCGACGTCCTGGTCCCAGCCCTCCTCCGCCAGCGAGCGCAGGTCCTCCTCGTCGCGGTCCACGGCCGGCTCGCCGGGGAGCGCGGCGAGGAGGCGGTCGCGGGTGCGGGCGTCCGTCGAGCCGTCCGCCGCGGCGGCGAGCGTGGCGGGGAGGGCGGCGCCGAGGAGGGCGCGGAGGGCGTCGAGGAGGAGGGCGCGGAGGCCGGGGTTGTCGGTGTGCCCGAGGTGGCGGAGGAGAGGGGGTACGGCCCGGGCCGTGCCGGCGGTGGCGAGGGCGCCGGCGGCCGCCTTGCGGACGTTCATGGCGAGGTGGTCGAGGCAGCCGGCGATCGCGTCGGACGCCCAGCGGGCTCCGGCGCCGCCGAGGGCGCCGAGGGCCTGGCGCACGGTCTGCGGGTCGCGGTCGGGACCGGTCAGCGCGAGCAGGGTCGCCGACACGGCCTCGACGCCGTCGCCGGTGGCGTCCCGGGCGAGGAGGGCGACGGCGTGCTTGCGCACGTGCCGGTCGGGGTGGCGCAGGAAGGGGTGCGCACGGGACCGGAGCGTCCGGTGCGGGGCCCTCGGCAGGTCGGCCGGCACCCGGAGCAGGACGGCCTGTTCGCCCGCCGTGAGGCCGGGGCGGTCCAGCAGCCCGAGGACCAGGTCCGTGACGAGCGCGGGCCCGGCGTCGTCGGGGAACACGTCCAGCAGGCACACCGGCCTGATCCGGCCGCGCGCGTGCAGCCGCCGCCCGAGCGCGTCCAGCGCGTCCACGGCCTCCTGCGGCACCACCGGCTCGGCCTCGGGCACGGGCCCCGTGCCACCGGGCTCCCACGCGGCGGCGGCCTCCCCGGCGATCCGCAGCAGCAGGTCGGCGAGGACGGGCAGCGTGCCCGGACCGGCGTGCGCGGCGAGCCGGCACAGGGCGGCGACGGGGTCGTCCGGGTCCAGGTGCGCGGCCAGCAGGGCGAGCTCGCGCTCGTCGGGCCCGCCGAGGTCGGCGGCCACCCGGGCGGGCAGCTCGGCCGCGTCGACCCGCGTGAGCAGCCGTCGCCGCACCCCGGGGTCGGTGTTCAGGAGCCAGACCAGCTCCAGGGCCCGCTTCCGGTGGGGCCGCACCGCCCGCTCCACGAGGGACGCGGGCGGTGCGTCGGGGTCCTGGGCGCCGAGGCCGTCGAGGCCGAGGGCCGTGCCCAGGACGCGGACGGTCCGGTCGCCGCCGACGGCCTCCAGGGCGTCGAGCGCGGCGGCGGGGGCGTGCGGGAGGGCGGCGAGGACGGCGGCCTCGGTGCCGGGGTCGCGGAGGGCGCGCAGGGCCCGCAGGAACGGTGCCGGATCGGCGGCGGCCGGCAGGACGCGGGCGATCTCGGCGGCCACCGGCAGGCCGCCGACCCCCTGGGCGTCCAGCGCGACGAGGAGGTCGAGGCGGCGCGGCCACGCCGGGTCGTCCGGCGCGGCGTCGGCGAGCAGGCGCAGCAGCGCGTGGCGCGCGGTGAACAGCACGGTCGCCACGGTGCCCGCCGGGATCGTGTGGTCGGCGAGCGCCAGGGCCAGCACCGCCGGGACGTCCGCGTCGGTGGCGAAGTGACCGCGCCGGTGCATCGCGCGCAGGCACTCCGCCGCCGGGCCGCTGAGCATCAGGGGGTCCGTCCCGGCCAGTTCCAGGAGCGCGGGCACGTCCTCGCGCCGCGCGGTCTCCCCGTACAGGGCCAGGGCCCGCCCCCGTACCTCCGGCGAGGCGCCCGGGTCGGCGGCGGCCCGCCACAGCAGCTCCCCGTGCCCGTGGGCGGCGGCGGTGGCGAGCGCGGCGCCGGCGGTCTCCGGCCCCAGCAGTCCGGCGAGCACGGAGGCGGGCAGCGGTTCGACCGAGGCCCAGGGCTCGGCGAGTTCGGCGAGCGCGCCGTTCACCACGGCCCCGGCGGCCGACCCCAGCAACCCCAGCAGCACGTCCCGCACGAACGCGGGCGCGAGGCCACCCGCCCGCAGCCCCTCCCGGGCCAGCCGCAGCGCCTCCCCCTCCAGCACCGCGTCCCCGCTCCCGGCCGCCGCCCGGACGAGCCCCGCGTCCCCCGCCTCGACGCCCCGGACCGCCTGGTACAGCGCCTCCCCCGGCTCCTCGCGCCCCAACACCCCCGGATCCCGCACGAGTTCCGCCCGCAGCAGGGCCACCCGCACGGCCGGCACCAGCACCTCCGCCGGCCAGTCCCGCCACCCGTCCGGGGCCACACCCCCGACAGCGACCGCGAGCGCCTCCTCGGCACTCACCGGCTCCGACGGCACACGCTCCGGACGGGTACGGGAAGACACGTTCGACAGGGAAATCACCCCCGGATCGTACGGCGCCCCCAGAACGCCCCTCGCCCCGCCCACGACTCCCCCACCCGCCCTCAGCCCGCCGCCCCCTTCCGCAGGACGTAGACGTCCCCCACGTCGGGGTCACCGACGTGCACGAAGATCTTCAGCGGCAACAACCGTGCGAGCGGGGCGGGGAGGGCGGGCCACGCGGCCCCGCCAGGACCGGCGCCACGACCGCCGCCGGCCGCTCCGTGCACCCCCGTCGGGCGGGAGGGCGTTGTCAGACCCTCGCGCCAAGATGGGGCCATGACCGCGATTCCCGCCGCTGAGGCGCACTTCGTCCTGTCCGACCCCGCCGCGTACGAGGCCGCGCTCGATCGGCTGCGCGCCGCGTCCGGCGCCTATTACGCGGGCGAGAACAGCCCGTTGGACGACGCCTCGTACGACGCGCTGCGGCTGGCCGTGCTGGCGTGGGAGGAGGCCCACCCGGGCGAGGGGGCGCAGTCGCCGACGGGCCTGGTCGCCGACGGCGCCGCGCCCGAGGGCGACGTCGCGCACACGACGCGCCTGCTCAGTCTGGACAACGTGTTCGGTCCCGAGCAGCTGGTCGCCTGGGACGCCTCGCTCCAGCGGCGGCTCGGCCGCGCGGTCGAGGGCGGGTTCACCGTCGAGCCGAAGCTGGACGGCGCCGCGATCGCCGCCCGCTACCGGGACGGGAGGCTCGTGCGGGTCGTCACGCGGGGCGACGGCACGCACGGCGAGGACGTCAGCCACGTCGTGGGCTCCGTCGTCGGGCTGCCGGAACTGCTGGCCGAGCCGCTGACCTTCGAGGTGCGGGGCGAGGTGCTCTTCACCCACGAGCAGTTCGAGACCGCGCAGGAGGTCCGCGCGGCGCACGGCGGCGCGCCGTTCGCCAACCCGCGGAACGCGGTGGCGGGGACGCTGCGGGCGAAGGACCGGCCGTACCGGCTGGAGATGACGTTCTGGGCGTACGGCGCCGTGGACCTGGACGGCGGATCGTTTCTCCCCGCCGGTGCGACGCACGCCGAGGTCCTGGCGGCCGTCGCCGCGGCCGGGGTCAGGACGACCGCCGACACCCCGGCCGGACTGCACGTGGTCGGCACCATCGCCGAGGCGCAGGCCAGGGTGGACGCGATCGGCGCGCTCCGCGCCGGGCTGCCGTTCGGCATCGACGGCGTGGTCGTGAAGGCGAACAGCGCGGCCGAGCAGGCCGAGGCCGGACTCGGAAGCCGCTTCCCGTACTGGGCCATCGCGTACAAGCTGTCGGCCGTGGAGCGCCAGACGGTGCTGCGGGAGGTCGTGTGGGAGGTGGGCCGCACGGGCGTCCTCGCCCCGACCGCGCTCCTCGACCCGGTCGAGATCGACGGCTCGACGGTCTCCCGCGCCACCCTCCACAACCCGGCGGACATCGCCCGCCGCGGCCTCCACCTCGGCGACACGGTGACCGTCTACAAGGCCGGCGACATCATCCCGCGCGTCCAGGCGCCCGTGGTCGAGCTGCGCCCCGACGGCGCCGTCCCCGTCCCGCTGCCCGCCACCTGCCCGAACTGCGACGGCGAGATCGACAAGAGCCAGGAGCGCTGGCGGTGCGCGAAGGGCGCGGGCTGCGCGCTCGCCCCGCTGATCGCGTACGCCGCCGGGCGCGACGTCCTCGACGTCGACGGCCTCGGCAAGACCTACATCAAGGCCCTGATCGACGCCGGACTGGTCACCGACGTGGCCGACCTCTTCACCCTCACCGAGGAGCAGCTGGCGGTCGCCGCGGGCAGCGCCCGGCGCGGCGCGAAGCTGGCCGAGCAGTTCGAGCTGGCCCGCAGCCGCCCGCTGAGCCGGGTCTTCTGCGCCCTCGGCATCCGGGGCACCGGCCGCCGCATGTCGCGGCGGCTCGCCGCCCACTTCGGCACGATGGAGGCGATCCGCGCCGCGAGCGCCGAGGACCTCCTCGCCGTCGAGGGCATCGGCCCGGAGAAGGCCCCCGTCGTCGTCGCCGAACTGGCCGCCCTCGCCCCGGTCGTCGACAAGCTGATCGCGGCGGGCGTGAACATGACCGAGCCGGAGGCGCCCTCCGGCCCGGCCGTGAAGGCCGGCGCGGACGGCGCGGATGGCGGCGCGCCCGGCCCGGGCCCGCTGGCGGGCCGGACCGTGGTCGTCACCGGCAGGATGACCGGCCGGCTGGACGGCTACGGCCGCTCGCAGATGAACGAGCTGATCGAGCGGGCCGGCGGGCGCGCGGGCAGCGGCGTCACCGCGAAGACCTCGTACCTCGTCTCCGCCCCGTCCGCCACGGGCAAGCCCAGCTCGAAGGCGGTCGCGGCGGAGAAGCTCGGCGTCGAGGTCCTCACCCCGGAGGCCTTCGCCGACCTCGTCGCCGACTACCTCGGCTGACCCGGACGGCGAGCGGACGGCCCGGGCGAGCGAACGGCGGCCAGGCCGGGCGACCGCCCGGCCGGCCTGGCCGGGCCGCGTCCGGGCGAGAACGGAGCCCCGCGAAGAACACCGGCCGGTCCCCCGCGAGGGGAACCGGCCGGAGAGGCAGGACGCGGATCCGCGCGAGGCGCCTCAGCGCTCCGACGCACCGCCACCCTGCGAGGAGGAGCGTCGGCGCGGACGCCGCTCGCCGCCCCGCGCCGACGGAGCGGCGGATTCGCCCTTGGCGGCCGCTCCGGCGGAACCGGAGCGGCGGGCGGTGCCGCGACCGCCGGCCGCGGCGGTACGGCCCCCGGTCCCGGAGGTCCGGCCCCCGCCGGTGGCGCCGCCACCGGTCTTCGCACCGGCTCCCGCCGCGGGCCTGCGGCCGGAGCCCCGGCCGCCCGCCCTGGCGGGCGCCTCGGCCGCCGCGGCCCCGTTCGCCGCACCACCGCCACCGCCGCCGCCACGGCGCCGGCGGGACGGACGGGCGCCGTCCTCGCCCGCGGGCTTGCGGCCGGCGCGGGAGGCCGCCGGGGCGGCCTGCTGGGGCACCTCGATGGTGACCGCGACACCGGACGGCTCGCGGGCGCCGGTGAGGGTGGCCAGCTCCTCGTCGCTGGACCTGAGGCGGGTCGTCCGGGGCTGGATGCCCGCGTCCCGCATCAGCCGGGTGACCTCGTGCTTCTGCTCGGGCAGGACCAGCGTGACGACGCTGCCGGAGCCGCCGGCCCGGGCGGTGCGGCCGCCGCGGTGCAGGTAGTCCTTGTGGTCGCCCGGCGGGTCGACGTTCACGACGAGGTCGAGGTCGTCGATGTGGATGCCGCGGGCCGCGACGTTCGTCGCCACCAGCGCGGTGACCTGGCCGGTCTTGAACTGCTCCAGCGTGCGGTTGCGCTGCGGCTGGGTGCGGCCGCCGTGCAGGGCCGCAGCCCGGACGCCGACGGACAGCAGCCGCTTGGCGAGCCGGTCGGCCGACCGCTTGGTGTCGAGGAAGAGGATGACCCGGCCGTCGCGGGCCGCGATGCGGGTGGTGACGGCCTTCTTGTCGGTCGCGTCCTGCACGTGGAGCACGTGGTGCTCCATCGTGGTCACCGCGCCCGCGGACGGGTCGACGGAGTGCACCACGGGGTCGGTCAGGAAGCGCTTCACCAGCTGGTCGATGTTGCGGTCCAGGGTGGCGGAGAAGAGCATCCGCTGCCCGTCGTCGCGCACCTGCTTGATCAGCTTGGTGATCTGCGGCAGGAAGCCCATGTCGGTCATCTGGTCGGCCTCGTCCAGCACGGTGATGCGGACGTCGTCGAGGACGCAGTCGCCGCGTTCGACGAGGTCGTTGAGCCGGCCGGGGCTCGCCACGACCACCTCGACGCCGCGCCGCAGCGTGGCGGCCTGCTTGGTGATCGAGAGTCCGCCGACGACGGTGGCCATCCGGAGGTTCACCGCGGTCGCGTACGGGGCCAGGGAGTCCGTGACCTGCTGCGCGAGCTCGCGGGTGGGCACCAGGACCAGTGCGAGCGGCGCCTTGGACTGGGCCCGCAGCCCGGCCGTACGGGCCAGCAGCGCGAGCCCGAAGGCGAGGGTCTTGCCGGAGCCGGTGCGGCCCCGCGCCAGCACGTCACGGCCGGCGAGCGAGTCGGGCAGGGTGGCGCCCTGGATGGGGAAGGGAGTGGTCACGCCCTGCGCGGTGAGGGTCGCCAGCAGTCCCGCGGGCATGTCGAGGCCCTCGAACTCCTCCACGGCGGGGAGGGCGGGCGTCGCGCTTTCCGGCATCCGGAATTCGCTGGAGGACGCGGAGGCGGGAGTCTGGACCGGAGCTGCGGAAGCCCGCTTGTTCGACTTCCGGGGCGGCCTGCGGGACATAGGGGTTCTGCCTTTCTTCGAACAGCACAAACCGGGGTCCGCACCACGAAGGTGCGAACCCCGGTGAGCGACGGACAGGCGTCCGGCGATCAGGCGGGGACGATGTTCTCCGCCTGCGGGCCCTTCTGGCCCTGCGTGACGTCGAAGGTCACCCGCTGACCCTCCTGGAGCTCACGGAAGCCCTGGGTGGCGATGTTCGAGTAGTGGGCGAACACGTCCGGACCGCCGCCGTCCTGCTCGATGAAGCCGAAGCCCTTTTCCGAGTTGAACCACTTCACGGTTCCCTGTGCCATGACCTTCTCCTTCTGTAGGCAGAGGCCCCATCCGGAGATGCCGGAAAAACGAAATATGCGCCTGCGGAAAAGCATTCCGGTCAGGCGCACATAGGTTCATGGGTACCACAACTGCAACAAGTCCACTTTAGCACGCCCGCCGCCGGAGGGTGATCGACACGCCGTTCCGGCGTGGCGGGCGCGGCCCCGCCGTCACGCGGTGAGGGCCACCAGCAGGTTGGCGACGATCATCAGCACGACGCCGAGCCTGTGCACGGCGAAGCCGGTGCGGCGGGCCCGCATGATGTCGCCGGCCCGGAAACCGAGCAGGTACTGCCGCAGCCGCAGCAGGGAGGCGGGCAGCATCACCAGGACGAACCACCAGGGGGCCACGCCCGTCAGGCTCGCGACGGCGATCGTCAGGAACTCCACGAGCGACAGCGCGCCGATGAACCGGGCGTTGCCGCGCTCCGAGGTCAGGGCAGCCACGGTGGGACGGCCCACCGCCCGGTCGCCGTCGACGTCGTTGGTGTTGGAGTAGACGCCGAACATCAGCGGGCCGAAGCCGAAGAGGACCGCCTGGACCAGCAGGAAGCCGGTGGCCCGGCCGGTGACCATGCCGTACGGCAGGATGACCAGCGCGAAGCCCAGGGCGACGAGGTAGAGCTCCTGGAAGCCGTGGTAGCTGAGCTTGACCCCGTACGAGTACTGGAGCGTCACCACCCACAGCACGACGAGACCGATCGTGGTCCACGCCGGGCGGTGCGGGGCGAGGACGGCGGTCACCGCGAGCAGCAGGGCCGCCAGGACGGCGCAGGCCCAGGCGAACCGCAGCGCCTCCGGCACCTTCAGCGCGCCCGCCACCAGCGGCTTGCGGTGCACGTTGCGCAGCGGGTGGTCGGGGCCGTAGTTGGTGATGTCGCTGCCGTCGCGGAAGCCCGTGACGTCGTCGAAGGCGGTCATCGCCATCAGCAGGAGGACCTGCCCGACGAGGAAGACGCCGAAGAGCGCGCCGGTCCGCCCGGTGAGCGTGCCGGCGGGCAGCAGCACGGCGGACAGGGCGATGAAGGTGCCCAGGTAGTAGTCGTAGACGTCCAGCTTGCCGAGGCGCGCGTAGACCCGGAGCCGGCCGCCGGCGGGGGGCGGGGGCGGGGACTGCGGCGCGGAGGGTCCGGCGGGCGCGGTGGTCGTCGTGAGCGTGGAGTCGGTCATGTCGGTGTCGCCTCGGAGCATGGGGTGGTGAGGGGGGTACGGGCGGGGCGGCGGCCCTGCACGGAGTAGAGGACGCCGGTGGCGGCGGCGAAGTCCGGGGAGCGCGTCATCGCGGCGAGCCGGTCCAGCTCGGCGGGGGTGAAGCCGCTGTCGAGCAGCCGGGGCGCGAGGTGGGCGAGGTGGTGGAGCTGGAGGCCGAGCGCGGGCGTGCCGGGGGCGCGCACCAGCACGTGCGGCCGGATCCGGATGCCGGTCAGGCCTGCCTCGCGCAGCGCGGCGGGCGCCCGGCGGCCCCAGGTGGGGTCGCCGCCGGCGGCGCGCATCAGCGCCGCCTTGGCCGTGGTGAACCGCTCGTACAGCCGGGCGTCCTCCGGGGTGGGCGCGAGGAGGCAGGGCTCGTGGCCGGCGTCGAACTCGTCGACCTGGAGGAGGCCGCCGGGCACGAGCGCGCGGGCCAGCCGGCGCAGGACCGCCTGCCGCTCGGGCAGGTGCTGGAGGACCAGGCGGGCGACGACGACGTCGTACGCCTCCTCGGGCAGCGGGTCGGTGACGACGTCGTGGGCGAGGACGGTCAGTCCGGGCTCCGGCGCGATCCGGCCGGGCTTGACGTCGGTGGCGGTGACGGTGCCGCCGGGCTCGACCAGCCGGAGCAGCGCGCGCGAGACGCTGCCCGCCCCGGCGCCGACCTCCAGGCAGCGCATGCCGGGGGCCACCCCCGCCTCGCGGAGGTGGCCGAGGGTCAGCGGGTCGAGCGCCGCTTCGAGGGAGGCGTGGTGGCGGTCGCTGTGCGGGCTGTCGTTGTCGAAGACGTAGCCGCTGGGCGCGGGCGGGCGGGCGGTCATGTCCAGCGGCCGGTGCCGCAGGTCTCGGTGCTGCCGGTGAGCCGTTCGAGGAGGGCCGCGCGGCGGACCTTCCCTGTGCCGGTGCGCGGGACGTCGTCCCAGGCGATCGCGACGGGTTCGGCGAGCGCCGGCAGTCCGTCCGCGGCCCGCTTCCAGCCCGCCGGGTCGAGGGTGCCGTCCTCGGTGACCACGACGGGCAGCGGGTCGGCACCGGTCCGGGCGAGCACCACGCACTCCAGGGCCTCGGGGAGCCGGTCCTCCAGCATGTCCTCGGCCTGGAGGCAGCTGAACCCGGGGAGGTGGTCGACCTCCCGGTCGAGGAGCCGGACGCTGCCGTCGCGGGCGATCGTCCCGATGTCCCCGGTGTTCCACCAGGAGCCGTGCGTCTTGGCCCGCCAGCGCTCCGACTCGCCCGGGTAGTCCGGGGCGAGGGCCTTGGTGCGGCACAGGACGAGGCCGGGGGTGCCGGCGGGCACCGGGAGGAAGGTCTCGGGGTCGACGGCCTTCAGCCGGGTCTTCAGGGGGACGGGCCGCCCGAGGTCGCGCACGGTCGTCGCGGCGCCGTCGGCGGCCCGGGCGACGGAGCGGCGGGTGTGGAAGGCGAAGGTCAGCGGTCCGGTCTCGCTCTGCCCCCAGCCCTGCATCCAGAGCGGCCTGCGCCGCGTGCTGGCCTGGAGGTAGGAGCGGATGACCGGGGGGTGCACGGCGTCGTAGGTGCTGATGTAGGTCCGTACGTCCTGGAAGGGGTTGTCCAGGCGGCGGGTCAGCGGGCGCAGCCGTACGTAGCGGGACGGGAGCGCCTCGACGACGGTCGGCGGGTGGGCGCGCAGCAGGAGGTCGGCCGTGTCGGGCCGGCCTTCGGAGCAGAGCGAGATGTGCCGGGGCCCGCGGACGGGGGCGACGGCCGTCCAGCAGATGGTGCGGCCGTGGGCGTAGGAGCTGGCGTTGAAGAGGCTGTCGTCGCGGCGCAGGCCGATGCGGGGCGTCGGCAGGGTCTCGAACCGGGCGAGGTGGTGGATGAGGGTGCGGGTGGTGTGGGAGACCAGTTTCGGCACCCCGGTGGTGCCGCTGGTGTGGACGACGACCAGGGGGTCGTCGTCGTCGCGGGGGTGCGGTCCGGGGTCGGCGTGGCCGCTCAGCTCGTCGAGGTGGACGGTGCCGGGCGGCAGCTCGCCGGGGCGGCCCAGGACGATCGTGGTGCGCGCGACGGCGGCGAGGCCGGCCGCCGGGTCGCGGCCCAGGACGTCGAGGTCGGTGACGAGGACGCGGGGGGCGCAGCGGTCCAGGAGGACGCGCAGGACCTCGGGGGCGAGGTGGTCGGAGAGCTTCACGGGGACGGCGCCGGTGCGGATGGCGGCGCAGGCGACGAGGTCGTAGTCCCAGTGGTTGGCCTTGACGATCGCGACCCGCTCGCCGGGGCCGGCCCCGGCGGCGGCGAGCGCGCCGGCGGTCTCCCGGACGAGCAGGGCGAGTTCCGGGACGGTCCATTCGGTGGCGCCGTTGCCGGTGGGCGAGGGCGCCAGGTCGAAGGGACGGTCGAGGTGGTAGCGGGTGGGGGTGCCGGCGTCGGCGAGTTCGTCGAAGAGGACGCCCGGGTCGTGGGGGGTCATGCGGCGGTCTCCTGCCGGGTGGTGCGGCCCCGGGGCGGGGCGGTGCGGGCGAGGTGGGCGAGGACGCGGGCGGCGGCGAGCGCGCCCGAGCGGGCGGCGCCCTCGCTGGAGGGCCGGGCCGCGACCCAGTCCCCGGCGTACTCGACGGAGCGCGTCGGCCGGCGCAGGAAGGCGGCGCGCACGGCGAGGGCCCGGGGGGTGAGCTCGGGCATGGCCTCGGGCCAGTGGTGGACGTGGGTCGCGGTGAGGGCGGCGCCGAGGCCGGGTACGTACCGCTCGGCGGCGTCGGTGAGCCTGCGGGCGGCCTCCTCCTCGCTCGCGTCCGCGAGTTCGGGGATGTGGCGGGGGGCGGCGAGCAGGCTGATCAGGCCGCGGCCTTCGGGGGCCCGGTCGGAGCACTTGAGGTGGTCGGCGATGACGCAGGAGAGCAGCGGTTCCTCGCACGAGGGGGTGAGCAGGGCGTAGGCGCCGCCGTGCGGGGCGAGGGGGCGGTCGAGGGCGCAGGAGACCTTGAACATGGGCCGGTAGGTGGAGGCGGCCGGGTAGCCGGCGTCGGCCGGGCGGGGGCCTCCGGTGAGTCGTACGGCGACGGGGGCGGGCACGGCGAGGACCACCGCGCGGGCGGTGAGGGCGGTGCCGTCGACGGTGAGCCGGGCGTGCGTCCCGTGGTCGGTGACCTCGTCGACCGGCCGGCCGTAGCGGGTCTCCAGACCGGCGGCGAGACGGGTGGCGAGCAGGTCCATGCCGCCCCGGTAGGTGCGCCAGGCGGAGACCGGTCCGACGGCGAGGAGCAGGCCGACCAGGGGGGCGGCGGAGCTGCGCTCGGGGTCCCAGCCGAAGAAGGCGGAGGACAGCGGCTGGAGCAGGTGGTCGTGGAGGTCGGGATGGTAGCCGCGGGCGGCGGCGGCGATGGTGTCGGAGCCGAGCGGGGTGGTCTCGGGGTGGTCGTGGTCGATCTCGGCGCGGTGGCGTCCGCTCCAGGCGAGGAAGCGGGCCAGCGAGGGCCGGGCGGCGGGGACGAGCCCGGCGCCGGTGAGGACGGCGCGGGGTTCGCCGACGCCGTTGTGCGGGCGGCCGCCGCGCCAGACGGCCATGGGGCGGCCGATGCGGGGCACCTCGTCGGGGGTGAGGCCGGCCCGGCGGATCAGCTGCCAGGTGGCGCGGTAGCCCTGGGCGGAGATCTGCTCGGCCCCGGTGTCGATGAGGTAGCCGTCGCGGCGGACGCTGCGCATCCGGCCGCCGGGGGCGTCGGCGGCCTCGAAGACGCACACCTCGTGGCCGTTGCGGCTCAGTTCGTGGGCCGCGGCGAGTCCGGCGAGTCCGGAGCCGACGACGGCGATGTCGAGATCAGGGGTCATGCGGGGGTACTCCGTGCGGGGCTGGGGGTGGCGGCACGGCCTGTCGGGGGCGGTGCGGTCACCGGCGGGTGCGCAGGGCGTGGGCGCGGACGGCCTCGGTGACGTGTTCGACCTGGGCGTCGGTGAGCCGGTGGTGGACGGGGAGGGAGAGGTGCCGGCGGGCGGCGTCCCGGGCGTGCGGCAGGCCGGGGCCCGGGCGGCCCGCGGCGACGGGGGCGAAGGCGGCCTGCTCGGGCAGGATCCTCGGGTAGTAGACGTGGGTGTCGACGCCGGCGGCGGAGAGGTGGTCGCGCAGGGCGTCCCGGTCGTCGGCGAGCAGGGTGTAGACGTAGTGGCAGCGGCCGTCGGCGCCGGGCGGCGGGGTAGTGAGGCCGGGCAGTCCGGTGAGGTGCTCGGTGTAGTGGGCGGCGATCCGGGCGCGGCGCTCCAGGCGGGCGGTGAGGCCGGAGAGCCGGTGCAGCTGGAAGGCGGCCTGGATCTCGTCGAAGCGGCTGTTGACGCCGATCCGGTGGTGGAGGAAGCGGTTGACGCCGTCCTGGCCGTGGTTGCGGAGCATGCGGACGGCGCGGGCGGTCTCCGGGTCCCGGGTGACGACGGCGCCGCCCTCGCCGGGCATCCCGAAGGACTTGACCTGGACGAAGGAGTACAGCCCGGCGTCGCCCCACAGGCCGGCGGGGATGCCGTCGAGGACGGCGCCCTGGGCGACGGCGGAGTCCTCGATCAGCCGCAGGCCGTGGGCGACGGCCAGGGTGACGAAGCGGGGCATGTCGGCCATGACGGAGAACATGTGGGCCGGCATCAGCGCCTTGGTCCGCGTCCCGATGCGGGTCTCCGCGTCGGCGGGGTCGAGGGTGAGGGTGTGGGGGTCGATGTCGCCGAAGACGGGGACGGCGCCCGCGTGCAGGACGGCGGCGGCGAGCGGGGCGCAGCCGAAGGCGGGGACCACGACCTCGTCGCCGGGGCCGATGCCGAGGGCGGTGAGGATCAGGTGGAGGGCGGAGGTGCCGCTGGAGCAGGCGATGACGTCGGTGGCGCCGAGCCTCTCGCGCAGGGCGTCCTCGAAGCGGCGGGTGTGGTCGCCGAGGATGAACTTCTGGTCCGCGCCGGTGCCGATCTCGTACAGGAGCCGCAGCAGGGTGTCGCGGTCCTCGTGGAAGAGGTCGGGCGGGAAGAAGGGGACGCGGTCGCCGGGGGCGGCGGGGGCTTCGGCGCTCCGGTCGCTGGTGGTGGTCATGCGGGCACCTTCCCGGTGTGGAACGCGCGGACGACGGCGCAGACCCGTGCCACCTCGGCCTCGGTGAGGTCGGCGTGGAGCGGCAGGGCGAGGGCGCGGCGGGAGGCGGCCTCGGCGACGGGGAAGTCGCCCGGCCGGTGGCCGAGTTCCCGGAAGCAGGGCTGGAGGTGCAGGGGCAGCGGGTAGTACGTCTCGGTGCCGATGCCCTGGTCCTGGAGGTGGGCGGCGAGTTCGTCGCGCCGGTCGGTCTCGATCAGGTAGACGTAGAAGACCTCGTCGGGGGCGCCGGTGATCGCGGGCAGCCGGGTGATGCCAGGCGTGTCCCGCAGCCCCTCGTCGTAGCGGCGGGCGAGGACGGCCCGGTGGCGGATGTCCTCGTCGAGGACCGCGAGTTTGGCCAGTAGGACGGCGGCCTGGAGGTCGTCCATCTTGCTGTTGTGGCCGATGTGCACGCTCTCGTTCGAGATGCCGGGGAAGTGGGCGAGGGTGCGCCCGGTGCGGCCGTGGTGCCGGAGCGCGGCCACGTGGTCGGCGAGGGCGTCGTCATCGGTGAGGACGGCTCCGGCGTCGCCGAGCGCGCCGAGCGTCTTGCTCGGGAAGAACGACAGCACGCCGCCGCGTCCGTGCAGTCCGGCGTGGACGCCGTTCTGCCGCATGCCGATGCCCTCGGCGCTGTCCTCCAGGAGGGTCAGTCCCCGCTCGGCGGCGTGGGCGGAGAGGGCCGCCATGTCGGCCATCCGCGAGAAGAGGTGCACCGGCAGCACGAACCGGGCGCCGTCCGCGGCCTCCTCGCCGATCGTCCCCGGGCTCATGGCGTACGTGTCCGGCTCGACGTCCGTGAAGACGGGCCGTCCGCCGGCCAGGACGACGGAGCTGGCGGTGGCGACGAACGAGTACGCGGGGACGAGAACCCGGTCCCCCGGGCGCAGCCCGCACGCCTGGAGGAGCAGGACGAGGGCGTCGGTCCCGCTGTTCACCCCGATCACGTGGCGGGCCCCGGTGTACTGCGCGAGGGCCTTTTCCAGACGGCCGACTTGGCGGGAATGCGAGAACTTGCCGTCGGCGAAAATCTCGTCCACTCCGGCGCGGAGATCCGGCCAGATCTTTTCGAACGTCTTCGCCTGGGAGAAAAAGGGAATGCTGGATCGCGTCACGCGGAAACAATTCTTCTCGGCCGGCGGAGCGCCGGCGTCAACTGGAGCCTGAGGGAAGGCCCGAGAGGGATACGGGGCGGGCCGGAACCCGCCGCCCAAAGCTGCCGTGCGAGCGTAACAGTACGAAGATTGGAGTCACGAATCTCCCATGGAAATTCATACTTCTCGGTGATCATGCCTCTGATTTCCTTGACCGATGTCGCGCGGCACGGAGAGATTCTTCGCTGCGCCCCGCCCGAACCATCGGAATGGAACAACCGTATGAAGCAGCCCCTGATCGTCGGACTGGGCCGTGCCGGCTCCGGGTTGCACCTGCGGGCCCTGCGCACCGCCCTCGACCGGGCGCCGGACCTCTGGCGGGGCCCGGTCGTCGCCGTCGACCCCCGGCCCGGGGAGCGGGCCCCGGTGCCGGACGGCGTCACCGTGGCCCCGACCCTGGCCGAGGCACGGGCCCTGCTGCCCCCGGACCGCGCCGTCGTCCACCTGTGCACCCCGCCCGACAGCCGCCCCGCCGTCCTCGCCGAGCTCTGCGCGGCCGGCTACCGCGACCTGATCGTGGAGAAGCCGCTGGCCACCGGCGACCGGGAGCGGGCCGCCGTGGCCGGGCTGCGGGCCCGGCACGGGCTGCGCCTCGCCGTGGTGGCGCACTGGCCCGCCTCCGGCCTGGCCGACCGCCTGCGCGCGCTGATCGACGCGGGCACGCTCGGGCGGCTGCTGCGCGTCGACGTCGCCCAGCACAAGCCGCGCTTCACCCGCTCGCTGCGCCCCGACGACGGCCATCCCACCGCCTTCGACGTGGAGCTGCCGCACTCGCTCGGCCTGGTCCTGTCGCTGGCGGGGCCGGCCGAGACCACCGGGGCCCGCCTCACCGACCTGAGGATCGGCCGCACGGTACGCCCCGGCCTGGGCTCCGCACTCCTCGAACTGCGCCACGCGAACGGCGTGCGGACCCGCATCCACTCCGACCTCACCGCCCCGGTGCGCGAGCGCCGGGTCGCCCTCGGCTTCGAACGCGGCACCGCCGTCGGCCACTTCGCCCCGAGCGACGCCGACGACCACGTCCAGCTCGACGTCGACGGGCGGCGCGAGGTCTTCCGCGACGACGCGCTGGCCGCCTTCCTGCACCGGACGTACACCCGCTTCGCCACCGCCCCGCCCGAAGACCCCACCTGGGACGCGGACTTCGCCCTGCACGCCGAGGTGGTCCGGCTCCTCGACGAGGCCAAGCGGCGGTGCGCGACCGACCCGGCCGGCGAGCGGTCCGAGGAGGCGCCCCGTGTCGCGGCCCGTTGACCTGACCGGCCGGATCACCGGCATCGGCGACGAGGCGGCCCCCGGCCTGGCGGGACAGATCGCCGTCGCCCGCGAACTGGGCTGGTCCGCGCTGGAGTTGCGCAGCATCGACGGGACGGCGCTGGCCGACCTGTCCGCGACCGCGGTGCGGGACGCGGCCGCGCGGCTGCACGCGGCGGGCCTCGGCGTGGTCTGCCTCGACTCCCGGATCGGCAACTGGGCCCGCCCGGTCACCGGCCCCTTCTCCGCCGACCTGGAGGAGCTGGACCGGCTCGCCGAGCACGGACGGGTGCTGGGCTGCCGCAGCCTGCGCGTCATGTCGTGGACCGACGGCGGACTGCCCGAGGAGGAGTGGGCGGCCGAGGCAATCGACCGCATGCGCCGGCTGGCCCGCCGCGCGGAACGGCTCGGCGTCGAGCTGCTCCACGAGAACTGCACGGGCTGGGCCGGTTCCGACGCCGCCCGCACGCTCCGGATGCTCGCCGAGGTGGACAGCCCGGCGCTGCGCGTCCTCTTCGACATCGGCAACGGCGTGCCGTACGGGTACGACGGCCACGCGCTCCTCGC
Organism: Streptomyces sp. NPDC058758; assembly: GCF_042746075.1. NCBI lineage: Bacteria > Bacillati > Actinomycetota > Actinomycetes > Kitasatosporales > Streptomycetaceae > Streptomyces > Streptomyces sp. NPDC058758. Next base: position 20,074 of record NZ_JBHYPS010000054.1, read on the forward strand.
GCGGCTGCTGCCGCACGTCGCCCACGTCCACGTCAAGGACGCGCTGCCCGGCGACCGCCCCGGCGAGGCCGTCTACACCCTGCCCGGCGAGGGCGTCGCCCGGGTCGCGGACTGCGTACGGCTCCTGGAGGAGCACGGCTACCGGGGCGCGTACTCCCTCGAACCCCACCTCGCGGTGGTCCCGCACGCCGGGATCCGGGGCGAGGACACCGACACGGCGGGGCCGTTCGTCCGGGCCGCCCGCCGCCTGGCCGCCCTGCCCGTCCCCCCGCTGCCCTCCCCCGCGCCGGTCACCGTCCCCGCCCCGGCCACCGGCCCCGGCCGGGCCCCGGAGCCGCCCCGCCCGGTCCGCGTCGACACCGGCCTGCTGCTCCACCTGCTGCACACCCCCACCGCGGGCCCCCTGGAGACCGGCCCCGACGCCCCCCACCACCTGACGGCCGCTCTGCACTCCTACGCCACGGCGGCCGCCCGGATCGGGTTCCGGACGGTACGCATCGGCTCCCCCGCCCCCGAGGCGGTGCTGCGCGACGACACCCCACGGCCCGTACGGCGCGCAATCGCCGCCGACCCGTCGTTCCTGGAGCGCCAGCCGAGCCTGCTGCTGCGCCTCGGCCCCGAACTGCCCCGGGAACGCACGGTGATGTTCAACGTGCACCTGGACACCGTCGCGGGCGGCGAACCCCCCGCGTACGACGGGGCCCGCTTCCACGGCCGGGGCGCCGTCGACGCGAAGGGCCCGGCGGTCGCGCTGCTCGCGGGGATCGGGGCCGCCGCCGCGGGCCACCCGGCGATCGGCCGGGACGTCACGGTGCTGGTGCAGGCGGTGGCGGGCGAGGAGGGCGGGGCGCTGGGCACCTTCGGCACCCGGCCCCTCGTGGAGGCGGGGCACATCGGAAGGCTCAACGTGTTCTGCGAGCCGACCGGGCTGCGCCACCTGCCCCGCGCGACGGCCGCCGCCACCGCCCGCGTCACCGTCGACGGCGAGGACGCCGTCGACGACCGGCCCGGCGCCGGGCACAACGCCACCGTCCTGCTCGGCTTCCTCGCCCAGCACCTCGCCGCCGCCCTCGGCCCGGCCCCCGCCGGCGGCCCCCCGCCCACGGTCTGCGTGGCGGGGCTGCACACCGGCACGCTGCACAACAAGGTGCACGGCACCGGCGGTCTGCTGCTCAACCTGGCGTACCCCACCGCCGAGGCCGGCGCCGCCGTCGAGCGGGCGCTCGCCCGCGCCCTCGACGAGGGGCTGCGGGAGTTCACCGCCCGCTTCTCCGGCATCCCCCTCTTCGCCCGGACCGCTGCCGACGCGGCCCGGATCACCCGCCTGGAGTGGGAGAAGCGGGGACTGCCCGCGCTCGGCGCCCAACCCGCCTGGGGCGAGGAGCTGATGGCCCGGGCGGGCATCGCCCGGTGGCCCGACGACGAGCCGGGCTTCACCTGTGACGCGATCTGGCTCGACGGTGCGGACCGCGCCTTCACCACGGTCTTCGGCCCCGGCGAACTGGACGCCAACCGGGCGCACGCGCCGGGCGAGTTCGTCGACCTGGCCGACCTGGAGGCGTTCGCGGACCGCACGGCCGCGCTGCTGACCGCCTTCGCCGACGACCTCCGGTACGACGCGGAGCACCGCGCCTCACCGGTCTCCACCGAGAAAGCAGGAACCGCATGACGTCCACGCTGTCCGACGGCGCCGCACCCCGGAGCGCCGGCCCGGCGCCCGGCGACGGGCGGGAGGTGACCGTCGCGTACGAGACGCTGCTCGACGAGACCGCCGCCTTCTTCGCCCGGCTCGGGGTCCCCGGGGGCCGGGCCCGGCTCGCCGCCGAGGCGCTCTGCTACGGCGACCTGACCGGCATGGACTCGCACGGCGTGTTCAACCTGGACCGCCTGTACCGGCCGCTCCTGGAGTCCGGCGGCGCCGATCCCGTCGCAGAGCCGCGCGTCCTGCGCGACCTGGGCTCCTGCGTCCTCCTCGACCACCGGCGGGCGCTCGGGCTGTGGGCCGCGTCGGAGGCGATGGACCTCGCGGCCGAGCGGGCGGCCCGCAGCGGCATCGGCCTGGTGTCGGTGCGGGGCGCCACCCACTTCGGCTGCGCCGGCGTCCACGCGAAGCGGGCCGCCGACCGGGGCATGATCGGCGTCGTCGCCTCCAACTGCGGCGGCCAGCGCATCGCCCGGCCGCCGCTCGGCGCCGCCGCACTGCTGGGGACCAATCCGCTGAGCGTGGCGGCCCCGGCCCTGGAGGGGCGCCCGTTCGTCCTGGACATGAGCACCACCGTCGTCCCCACCGGCCGGGTCCGCACCGCGGCCCGCGACGGACGGGAGGCACCCGAGGGCTGGCTCACCGACGACGACGGACGCCCGGTGCGGGACGCCGCCGCCTACGACCGGGGCGAGGCCTGGCTGGGCTGGCTCGGCGGCACCCCCGCCACCGGCGCCTTCAAGGGCTTCGGCCTCGGACTGGCGGTGGAGCTGCTGGCCGCCGTGCTGCCCGGCGCGGCCACCGGCCCCACCCCCGCCGCGCTGGAGGGCGACGGCAGGCCGGGCGGCAGCGACGACGACATCGGCTTCCTCGTCCTCGCCCTGGCGCCCGGCGCGCTCCGCGACGGCTTCGACGAGGACGCCCGCGAGATGTTCGGCACCGTCCTGGCCTGCCCCCCGCAGCCGGGCCGGGGTCCGGTCCGCTACCCCGGCCACCCGGAGGCCGAACGCGCCGAGCGGCGGCGCGCCTCCGGCGTCCCCCTCTCCGCCCCGCTCCACGCCGAACTGACCGCCCTCGGGCTCCGCCTCCCGCTCGTCCCGGAGGAGGACCGGTGACCCCGCCCCCGAAGGACGGCCCGCTGCGCCTGGGGATCGCCGGACTCGGCGTGATCTCCCGCTTCTACGCGGCCGCCGCCGAGCGGCTGCCCGAGTGGGAGCTCGCCGCCGTCTGCGACCTGCGCGAGGAGGCCCTGGCCCCGTTCCGCGGCCGGGTCGCCTGCCACACCGGCCACCGGGCGATGCTCGCCGCCGGCGGGCTGGACGCCCTGGTCGTCGCCGTGCCCAACCACGCGCACGCCGAGGTGTGCGCGGACGCGCTGCGCGCCGGGGTCCCGGTGTGCGTGGAGAAACCGCTGGCCCTGGACCCGGCGGACGGCCGGCGGCTGGCGGCGCTGTCGCGGGAGCACGGCGTCCCGCTCCTCACGGCCTTCCACCGCCGCTACAACGACCGCGTCCTGGCCCTGCGCGACCGGCTGCCCGGCCCGGACTCGCCGGTGCGGGTGGAGTCGGTGACGGTGCGCTACCTGGAGCGGATCGAGGAGCACATCGGGGCGGACACCTGGTATCTGGACCCGGCCCGCTGCGGTGGCGGCTGCGTCGCGGACAACGGCCCCAACGCCTTCGACCTGGTCCGGCTGCTGCTGGGCGAGACGCCGTCGGAGGTGGTGGCCGCGGAGGTGGTGCGGGACGCCGCCGGCACCGACCGGCAGGCCGTGGTGGAGCTGGCGGGACCGGGCGGACGGGGGCGGGTGGAGCTGGACTGGTCGTACCCCGGGGAGGTGAAGGACGTCGTGGTGCGCCTCGACGACGGCACCGAGCTGTCGGCGGACATGCTGGGCGGCCGGCCCGGCTTCAAGGAGTCGCTGTGGCACGAGTACGAGGGCGTCCTGCGGGACCTCGCCGCGCTGCGCGACCTGCCGGATCCGTCCCGGGCCGTCGAGGGCGGCCTGGCCGCGCTCGAACTGGTCGCCGCCGTCTACGCCGCGGAAGCCTCGTCCGCTCTCCCGGCGCCGCGCGCCGTCCGGGAACCCCGCCCCACCTCGCGACCGGAGCCCCGATGACCGCCTCCCCCGCCCTCCCCGCCCCCTCGCCGCCGTCCCTGGACTCCGGCCGGCACGAGAACGGCGCCAAGCGCGCGGTGCGCGGCACGCTGGTCAAGGTGCTGCTGCACGAGCGCACGGACCGGGGCATGACGCTGGAGCCGTTCGCGGCCCGCTGCGTCCGCCGCGGCGAGGTGCACGAGCTGCTGACGACCGACCGGTGGACCGACGTGCCGGGCGCCCGGGTGGACCGGGTCGGCTTCCTCGGCTTCGTGGAGCTGGAGAACGGCGGGGTCCTCGACCGGGGCGACCGGGTGCTGATCGGCGGCGAGCCGGTCGGCACCGTGCTCGGCTTCGACGGCTGCCACCTGCCCAACCACTACAACGTCGTGATCCACGCCCCCCGGCTGCTGACCGGCCGGTCCCTGGGGCTGGCGCCGGAGACCCCCGTGGTCTTCGTGCCGTCCGACTGAGCGGGCCCGTACACGGAGAACGGCCGGCCGGCTCCCCGAGGGGGTGCCGGCCGGCCGCTTTCAGCGTCGGCGGGGCGCTCAGCCGAGCAGCTCGACGTCCAGCTCACCGGTGTGGAACTGACGCACCGCGTCGAGCAGCTCGCTCTCGGAGAGCGTGCCGCTGCCGTCGGCGTCGATCTGCTGGAAGGCCGCGCGGCCCTCCTTCTCGTTGAGGCCGATCGCCTTCAGCCACACGGCGAACTCGGCCTCGTCGATGACGCCGTCGTTGTCCTTGTCGGCCAGGGCGACGATGCCCTTGGTGACCGGGCCGAGGACCGGGTTGAAGGTGGCGGCGCCACCCTCGACGACCTCACCGGCGGCCTGGAGGAACTGGGTGCGGCTGAGCGGACCCTGCTCCGCCACGCCCGCCTTGGCGGCGAGGAGCCCGAACATCGCGATGAAGCCGTCGCGCAGCTGGGCGCCCTTCGCGGAGTCGGGGTTCTCGCCGAAGGCGGAGGCGATCTTGGCGGCCTCGGTGACGAAGTCCGAGACCTCCAGCACGCCGTTGTTGTCCGTGTCCCACTTCTCGAAGCGCTTCACCAGACGGTCCTGAGCGACTGCCGTGGCCATGATTTCTCCTTCTTGATCCAATGTCGCCGTTCGGACGGGCGTCCGGACGGTCCTTCCCACGGCCCTGGTCACGGACGGGTGACCGGGCCGGAGGCCTGCGGGGCGTGACGCGGCGTCAGAGCCGCACCACGCGTCTGCCCTCCGCGGTGCCCCGGGTGTCCAGGACGGGGCAGGTGGCGAGGTCCCAGTCGGCGGAGCGGTACTCGGCGTGCTCCTGGAGGAGCACGACCAGGTCGCTGCCGGTGAGGGCGTGGGCGCGCGAGCGCTGCCGGGGGACGGGGACGCCGTCCACCTCGAAGCGCCCGACGTAGGGGTCGTGGTAGGTGAGCCGGGCGCCGAGGGCGCCGAGCGCGCGGGCCACGGCGTAGGCGGGTGACTCCCTGGTGTCGGAGATGTCGGCCTTGTAGGCGACGCCGAGCAGGGTGACGCGGGCTTCGGCGGGGTCCTTGCCGGCCTCGACGAGCAGGTCGCGGGCGCGTTCGGCGACGTGCTCCGGCATCGCGTCGAGGACGGCGCGGGCGGCGCCCAGGGTGCGGAAGGTGAAGCCCTGTTCGGCGGCGTGGGTCATCAGGTAGCGGGGGTCGACGGGGATGCAGTGGCCGCCGACCCCGGGGCCCGGCCTGAAGGCGGTGAAGCCGAAGGGCTTGGTGTCCGCGCAGCGCAGCACGTCCCAGATGTCGATGCCGACCCGGTCGCAGTAGACGGCGACCTCGTCGACCAGGGCGATGTTGACGTACCGGTAGGCGTTCTCGAGGAGCTTGGCCATCTCCGCCTCCCGGGTCCCGGCGGCGACGACGACCTCGTCGACGAGCCGCTCGTAGAACGCGGTGGCGTGCTTGGCGCAGAGGGTGGTGCAGCCGCTGACGACCTTCGGCGTGGTGCGCAGGCTGTAGCGGCGGTTGCCGGGGTCGATGCGCTCGGGGGAGTACGCCAGGTGGAAGTCCTCGCCGACGCGCAGTCCGTGCGCTTCGAGGAGGGGCCGGACGATCTCCTCCGTGGTGCCCGGGTGGCTGGTGGACTCGACGCAGACCAGCGTGCCGGGTTCCAGGTGGCGGGCCACGGTGCGGACCGCCGAGGTCAGCGGCAGCAGGTCCGGCTCGCCCGACTCGGTGAGCCCGGTGGGCACGCAGATGACGACGGTGTGGGCGCCGGCGAGGATGCCGGGGTCGGTGCCGGCCCGGAATCCCGCCGCGTACATCGCGGCGATGTCCTCGTCGGGGATGTCCTCGATGTGGGAGCGCCCCCGGTCCAGCCCCTCGACGACGTCGGCGCCGATGTCGTAGCCGACGGTCGCCAGCCCCGCCTCGCAGGCCCTGCGGGCCAGCGGAAGACCGACGTAGCCGAGACCGACCACGGCGACTTCTGTGAACATTGCGTCGTCCCCCGGTGGTTCACTCCGGACAGCGGAGCTGAATCAAAGATTCCGTTTGCAGTGACAGGATTGCATGCGATTTCGGGCCGAAGCGCAATCAATCCACTTCTTCCCTCGCATGAGTGACATCTTCTGCCCCTCGGTTCACGTGGACCGTGGTGCCGGGCGGCGTGGCGGCGCCCAGGACGTCCGAGGCCCGGGCGGCGAGGGTGCGGCGGCAGACCTTGCCGGTGGGCCCGAGCGGCATCCGGTCGAGCACCAGCAGGTACTCGGGGAACTTCCGCCGCTCCAGCCCCCGGGCCCGGAGGCGGGCCGTCACGGCGTCCAGGGCCGGTGCGGGCGCCCCGGGGGCCGGTCGTACGCACGCGCAGAGCCGCTCCCCGAACTCCTCGTCCGGCACGGGCACGCACACCGCCTCCGCGATACGGGGGTCGGCGCCCAGCTCCCGCTCCACCTCGGCCGGGCTGATCGTGTAACCGCCCCTGATCACCACGTTCTTGAGCCGGCCGAGCACCCGCAGCCGCCCCTCCCCGTCGAGCACCCCGAGGTCGCCGGAGCGGACCCAGCCGGTGGACGTGCGGTAGCGGGCGTCGAGTTCGGGCGCGCCCGCGTAGCACAGCGGGGTCATCGGCCCCCTGGCCTGGATCTCCCCGGCCTCCCCCACGGCAGCCGGGGTGCCGTCCGGACGGACGATCCGGACCGCGGCCACCGCGGGATCCGGGGTGCCGGCCGTGTCTCCGCCCGGGTCGGCGGTGTGGCAGTTGACGCCGTCCGAGGAGCCGTACACGGTGACGACCGGCACGCCGAAGCGCTCCCGGCAGGCGGCCGCAGTCGAGACGGGCAGCGCGGCGCCGCTGGAGACCAGGGCCCGCAGACCGGCGGTGTCCTCCCCCGGCAGACGGGGGAGGTCGGCCATCCGGCGCAGCATGGTCGGCACCCCGAAGACGTGGGTGGGCCGGTGGTCGGAGACCGCCCGGAGCGCCTCGCGGGCGTCGAACCGCTCGCGCACGATCAGGGTCGCGCCGAGCGTGGCGAGCGCGACCGGGACGCCCAGCGAGCCGTACGAGGAGGCCAGCGGGACCAGGACGAGGAAGCGGGGCGCCTCGGCGGGGAAGCCGGCCAGCGCCCGTACGTACGCGGCCCGGCCCCCGGCCATCGCCTGGTGGCTGTAGGCGACCATCTTCGGTTCGGCCTCGGAGCCGGAGGAGACGAGGAAGCGGGCCGGCGCGCCGGCCTCGGCGGGCGGCTCCGCCGGCCGGAACGTCCCGCCGGGCGCGGCCCCGTCCAGCCCGCGCACCCCGGGGGGCGCGGTGGGAGCGGTGGTGAACACGGCCCGCAGCCACGGGAGTCCGGCCGCCGCTTCGAGGTCCTCGGGTTCGCCGAGGACGGCGCCGCCCGCCCGGGACCGGCCGAGCAGGCCGAGGGTGTCCCTGACCCCTCCGCCGGGCGGGTAGGGCAGCGCGACCGCGCCGAGGGCGTAGACGGCGAGTTCCGCCACGACGGCCCGGCGCCCGTTGGGCAGCCGGAGGGCGATGACGTCGCGGGCGCCGAGCCCCGCCTCCGCGAACAGGCCCGCGACGCGGAGCACGTCGGCGTACAGCTCGGCGTAGGTGAGGGTGCCGAGGTCGTCCACCAGGGCCTCGCGGTCCGGGGCGGCCAGGGCGTTCTCCCGGAAGAGGGTGAAGAGGTCGGCGTCCGGGCACAGTCCCAGGGCCGCCCACGCCTCGCGGTCGGCGCGCGGGACCCGGTCGGGCAGCTCCAGGCCGTTCCGGGAGCGCCAGGGGGCTTTCCGCACGGTGTACGTCGCGGTCATCGGGTTCTGCCTTCACGTCGAACGGGGCGGGCCGCGCGCAGGGCGGACCCGCCCGGGGGTGGCGGGCGTGGTTCCGGCGGGTCGTCACGGGGCGGACGACCCTGGGCCGGCGGGGCGCACGGGCACCGCGGACGGGCGCGGCCGGCCGGGCCGCGGTGCCGGGGCGCGCAACGGCGCGCCGGGGCGCGTTCCGTCAGCGCGGGAGGGCGGCCGTGGGCGCCGGTCCGCCGGGTATCGGCCTCCGGTCCGGCACGGGCGCCGACGCGGACGCGGGGACGGTGGAGGGGGTGCGGGAGCGGTCGCCCCGGGGGACCCGGTGGCGCGTCACGCGGAGGTCTCCTCGGTGAACGTCCAGGGCGCGGCGGGGCGGGCGTACGGGAGGTGCGCGTCGGGCGGGAGGACCGCGCGGGCGAAGGCCGGGTCGGCGGCGAGGGCGGCCAGGTCGGTGCGGACCGCGACGGACGGCAGTCCCGCCGCCCGCAGTTCGGCCAGCCACGCGTCGGTCGTCCGGCTCCGCAGCCGCTCCGCCACCGCGTCGGCGCCGGGGGCGCCGACGGTCCGGGCGACCTCCCCCGGCCGGGAGCGGGCCTCGGCGCCCAGGTAGAGCAGTCCGTCGGCGGTGGGCAGCGGGCGGTCGAGCGGGGAGAGGACGGTCCGCCGGTCCGCGCGGGGGACCAGGGCGGCGGAGGAGAGCAGCGAGGACGTGGCGCGGCAGCCCCGGCGGGTGCGCTCGCGGGCGAGGAGTCCGGCGAGGACGGCCTGGGCCAGGACCAGGCCGCCGAGGACGTCGGTGACGGTCATGAGGGAGGGCGCCGGGGGCTCGTCCGCGGGGCGCAGCGCGGCGGCGAGGCCGCCGTGCACCTGGGCGAGGTAGTCGGTGCCGATCGGCGGGACCGGGCCGAGGGCGGCGCCGAAGCCGGAGGCGGAGGCGTACACCAGACGGGGGTTGAGCGCGTGCAGCGCGTCGGCGTCCAGGCCGAGGGAGCGGTCCTTGCCGGGGGCCCAGTTGTGCAGGAAGACGTCGGCTCCGGCGGCCAGTTCACCGACGGCGTCCCGTCCCCGCCGGGTGGTGAGGTCGGCCTCGACGACGGACTTGCCGTGGTTGAGGGCGGAGAAGCGGACCGAGCAGCCGTCGGCGACCGGCGGCTGGGCGCGCTGGGGGTCGCCGCCGGGGGGTTCGACGCGGACGACCTCGGCGCCGAGCATCCGCAGGACGTGTCCGGCCATGGGGCCCTGGACGCGGCGGGCCGATTCGACGACCCGGACGCCGGCCAGCGGCGGCGCCGCGTCCCCGCCGGGCGCGGGCGCGGTCACCGGCGCGGGGTGGGCGAGGGGGACCGGTTCCACGGTCCAGGGGGCCAGGCCGGGCGGCGGCGCCGTCGTCTCCCCCACCCGGACGACCGAGACGCCGTGCGCGGCGCCCGCGGCGCGGACGGCTTCCAGGGAGTGGGCCAGGACGGCTGCGTGGAGTTCGGGGGGCAGGGGACAGACGGCGGTCCCGAAGCGGGACTGGAAGGGCAGCCAGCCGCGCCCGGCCGTGCGGGCCGGCACGTCTAATCGGCTCCAGAACCCGGCCCAGGCCGCGGGGTCGAGGGTCTCGATCTCGACGCGCGCGCCGTCGGCGGTGACGAGCGTCGCGAGTCCGGTGGCGGCACCGGGCGGCGCGGGGTCGTCGTCCGGGGCGGTGGCGGCGGCCAGGTACTGGGTGACCGTGAGGAGCGCGCCCTGGGCGAGGGAGGTGCCGGTGCGCAGCGGGGGGCGGCCCTGGGCACGGGCGAACAGGGCCGCGGTGACGCCCTGCGCGGCGAGCACGCCGGTCACCGCGGAGACGTACTCCGCGGTGAGCGGCGCGGGGGCTCCGCCGGCCCGGCCGTGCACGTGCATGACGCCGCAGGCGGCCTGCGCGGCACGCTCGTCCCCCGCGTCGACGCCGACCGGCCCGGCGCCGCCGACGGTCCACGAGGGACGGTCCGCGGCGCCGCCGGGCAGGGCGCCGAGGGTGCGGCCGAGCAGTTTCCGGGCGACGGTTCGGGCGGTACCGGCGGTACCGGCGGGCGCGGACGGCGCCTTGGTACCGGCCTCCTCCGACAGGCTCACGTACGCCGACCGCCTTCCCCGCCTCGCCGCATCGCCGTCCCTCTCCCGCTCCAAACGATCTTTTCCTCCGGATGAGAACAGCCGGAGGGCGGCCGGGGGCACGGGGCCCGGCCCGCTTCATCCGCAAGGAGCAGCCTTCGCAAGACCGTCCGAGGGAGCTTCGGTGCCGACGGCGGGGACCATGGCGGCGGCCCGCACCGAGCGGGCCGGAACCATGGTGTCCCCCCACATGCGACGGCGGCCCGCTCGCTCCTCCAGGGGGGGCGGGGCCCGGTGCCGGGGCGGTTCGGTTCCGCGCCCTCACCGCCCGGCGGCGAGGGCCGCTTTGAGGAAGGCGCCGCCCTGGCGAACGGCGGCCTTGGTGGGCGGGCTGTCGCGGAGGGCGTTGAGCGACGCGAAGTCGTGGACCGTTCCGAGGTAGCGGACGGCCGCCACGGCCACGCCCGCCTGCCGTAGCCGGCGCGCGTACTGTTCCGCCTCGTCGCGGACGACGTCGGCCTCGGCCGTCACGACCAGGGCGGTGGGCAGGCCCGCGAGTTCGGCGGTCGTCGCCCGCAGCGGGGAGGCCGTCGCTTCGGCGAGTTCCCCGTCGTCGTCCGTGTACTGCTGCCAGTACCGGTCCAGGGCCTCGGCGGTGAGGAGGTAACCGGACCCGAAGTGCCTGCGCGAGGGGGTGTCGCAGTGCGGGGCGGTCGTCGGGTAGTAGAGCAGCTGTGCGCGCAGGCGGGGGCCGCCGCGTTGCTTGGCCATGAGGGTGAGCGCCGTGGCCATGGTGGCGCCCGCGCAGTCGCCGGCCACCGCCAGCCTCCGACCGTCCAGTGCGAAGTCCGGGGCGTTGTCGGTCAGCCAGGTCAGTACGGCGTACAGCTCTTCGAGCGCCACCGGGTACCGGGCCTCGGGCGTGCGCGTGTACTCGGGGACCACGAGAACGGCTTCGCTGGCGGTCACGAGTTCGCAGATCATCCGGGTGTGGGTCTGCGCGTCCCCGAGCATCCACCCGCCCCCGTGGACGTAGAGGACCACGGGGAGGGGGCCGCTCCGTCCCGCGGGACGGAAGGTCCAGAAGCCGACCAGTCCGGCGGGGCCGACGGGCGCCGTCCAGAACTCGGCGTCCACCGCGAAGTCGTCGAACAGGTGCCCCTGGGCCTCCAGCAGTGCTTCCCGTCCGTCGACCGGGCCGAGCTGATGCAGGTACGGCGGGTCCGCCGAGGCGTCGACCAGCTTCTGGACGACGGGGTCGAGGACCACGGCCGGTCGGTCGGGTCCGCCTCCGTCGGTGACGGGCTCATGCTCCACGCGCCACACCCCTCCTTCCTCGCAGTGATCGGAACCTCACCCGCCGGTCGACCGGCCCCCGGTCACAGAACGCCCAGGACGTCGCGGAGTTGGTGGCGGCTGCTGACGCCGAGCTTCGGATACACCTGGTAGAGGTGCGAGCCGATCGTGCGGGGGGACAGCTGGAGCTTCTCCCCGATCTCCCTGTTGCCCAGACCCTGCGCCGCCAGCCGTACGATCCGCCGCTGCTGGGCGGTCAGTTCCGCCAGCGGGTCGGGCCCGTCGGGCGGAGCGGCCACGCCGCTCGCCCGCAACTCGGCGCGCGCCTCGTCGGCCAGGACGGTGCCGCCGAGCCGGGAGAACGCCTCCATGGCCGAGGTCAGGATCGGGCGGGCGTCCAGCGGGCGCCGGCGGCGGCGCAGCCACTGGGCGTAGTGCAGCCGGGCCTGCGCACGGGCAAGCGGCCACTCGTCGCCGGCCGGGTTGACCACGGCCAGGCGGAAGTGGTGCTCGGCCCGGGCGGGGTCGCCGACCAGCGCGTCGGCGTGGTGCAGGAGCAGCGTCATGCGGGTCGTCGTCCGCGGTCCCAGCGCCGTGCGCACCGCCTCGACGACGGGCGCGACCTCCGCCTGCCGTCCGGTCCGCCGGGCGGCGGCGGCGAGGTCGGCGATGGACCGGTGGGAGAGGAAGTAGTGCAGGGGGGTGCCGTCCTGGTGGAACAGCCGCCGGAAGTGGCGCAGCGCCGCTTCGTGGTCGCCCGCCGCCGCCGCGACGGTGCCCGCGGCGCGCAGCAGCCGTGCGTGGGTGGCGGTGTTCTCCTCCAGGTTGACCGCCGTCCAGGCCGGGTCCGTGACGATCCCGGCGTCGGCGAGGTCGCCTCGGAGGGCCTGGAGCGTCACCCGGAGGGCTTCGACGTCGACTTCGATGTGCTTCATCTTCTGGACGGCCGCCAGGGTCGCCGCCTCGTCCAGCAGCTCGTCGGCCTCCGCCCACCGCCCGACGTCGATCAGGGCCGAGCCCATGGCCGACAGGGCGATCGCGCCCGTTCCGATGGCTCCGTAGGAGCGCAGCACGGCGAACGCCCGCCGGAAGGCGTCCACGCACAGGTCGGACTCGTCGGCCATCCAGGCGACCGCGCCCAGCGTCTGCAGCCTGATCATTTCCGCGATGCCCGTCAGCGGCTCCAGCAGGCTCGGCCGCCGGGTCCGGCTCAGCAGGGCGGGGGCGTTGCCGGCCGGATCCGGCTCGCAGAGGACGACGGCCCGCAGGGCGTCGACGGCCTCGTCCTCCACCAGTTCGGAGTAGGGCGTGCTGACGGCACCGGTCTCGATGGCGTCGAGGAGGGGAACCAGCGGGCGCCTGACCTCGGGCAGGCCCGACTGGAAGGCGACCGCGCCGAGCACGGCGGTCACCGCGAGGGTCGTCCTGGCGTCCTGGGGCAGGTCCGGTTCCAGGGCGCCCATCAGGAGCTGGAACGCCTCCCGCTGATGGCCTGACATGGAAAGGGCCAGCCCCGCCCCGTTCGCCGCGACCCCGAGCAGGTCGCGGTCCTCGGTCAGTGCGGTGACCTCGGCGTGGAGCTCGCGCACCCAGAAGGTGTCGCCCGCGTTGTTGGCGGCCCTCAGTGCCTTGGCGTATCGGCGTGCCCGGTCCTCCGGGGCGGGGCTGCACTCGGCGGATCGTTCCAGGGCCCGTGCGGCCGCGTAGAACCCACCACGCCGTTCGACGAGTTCGGCGGTGTCCTCCAGCGTCGCCGCCACGGATTCGTCCTGGCCGATGCAGGCCGCGGCCAGGTGCCAGGCCTGGCGGGCCGGATCGTCCCGGTGCACGGCCGCGAGGTCGGCGTGCGCGCGCTGCCGCAGGTGCGCCGGGGCGCCCTGGTAGGCGCCCGCGCGCACGAGCGGGTGGCGGAAGCCCACGTGGCGCCCCGTGATCGTGATCAGCCCGGCGTCCTCCGCGGCCGCCCATACCGACAGGTCCGCGTCCACTCCCGCCGCGGACATGAGGGTCCGCAGGTCCTCCTGGTCCGAGGAGGCCGCCGCGTAGAGCAGCATCCGTCGGGTGACGGCGGGCAGCGCGCGCAACTGGGCGGCGAACATCTCCTGGATCCGCTGGGTCTGGGGCAGCGTGCCGTCGACCTGGCCGAGCGGGCTGCCCGATCGCACGGAACGGCACAGCTCGATGATGGCCAGCGGATTGCCGTCGGCCCGGTCCAGGATCTCGCTCCGGGCCCTGCCGGTGGGGGAATCGGGCTGCGCGTCCAGCAGACGGGCCGCCGCGTGGACCGCCAGCGGTCCCAGCGCCAGGACGGGCAGGTGGGCGACCGCGGGGTCCGGAGGCGTCAGCCCCCTGGCCGCGAGGAGCACCGTCACCGGCTCGGCCGCGAAACGGCGGAGCACGAACCCCAGGACGTCGAGGGAGTCCCGGTCGAAGAGCTGGACGTCGTCGCCGATCACCACGACGGGCCGACGGCGCGAGGCCTCGGCCAGCAGCGTGAGGACGGCGACGCGCAGCAGCATCGGCTCCGCGGGCCTGGTGATCGGGGCGAGGCCGAACGCGGTCTCCAGGACCTCCCGCAGGTGGCCGGGGAGATCGGCGGCGTCCGGGATGAGCGGAAGCAGCAACTGGTGGAGGGCCGCGAACGACTGTTCCGACTCGCCGTCGAAACCCTGAGCCCTCAGTACGCGGGCTCCCGTCACCCGCGCGTGCTCGGCGGCGACCTCCAGCAACGACGTCTTGCCGCTCCCCGCCTCGCCGGTGACGAGCAGCGCTCGCGGGGTGCCGCGACCCCGCTCGATCGCGTCCAGGACCCGGCCGACCTCCGATTCCCGGCCGGCGAGCCCGCCCGCGGGCTCCGGCCGGCTCGTCGTGCCCTGCCTAGCGCCCATGGCGTGCCCCCGTCGGGAGCGATCGGGAAACGGGCACGCGGGGAGGCCCGGTCAGCTCGTCCATGATGGGGATCCCTCGTTCCGGCAGCGTCCGAAACGCACTGCACTCCCGGCCCTGCCAGCCAGGGAAGAAAGCATACTCTCGCGTCGTGGGGGCCATGATCGGAACCCCTTTCCGCCGGCTCCGCCGCAGGACGGACGGGGCCGAACCCTCCGGGCCGACGAGCCGACCGCCGCGCACCGTCCGGGGGCCTCGGCAGAGCACGGCGTGACCGCTGCCGATCGTGACGAACGGACCAGTCGACCGACTGATGCGTCCGCCCCGGTCTCCCGGCAGGCTGGGACACAGCCCGATCCGACTCCAGTCCGCCCCCCGGCCGGCGGGGACGCGCTCCGGCGGCGCAGGCCGGCGGCTCCCGTACGGATCTTCACCCGAGCCCCCGTTCCAGGAGGAACCCCGTGCCCACTGTCCTCTCCACCGAGCCGCTGACAGCCGCCGACCGGGCGGAGCGCTGGCACGAGGCGGTCTCCGGCACCTTCATGCCGATGGACGTGAGTCTGCTGGAGAGGGAGCCGTCGCCCGGAACGATCGTCAGCAGCCGGCTCGGGAACCTGCACATCTCCCGTGTCCAGGCGGGACCCCAGGTGGTCCGGCGCGGCAAGCGCCACATCGCGCGCGACGACCGCACGTCACTGATCGTCAGCCTCCAGCAGCGGGGCACCGCGACGAAGGAGCAGGACGAGCGGGAGACCGTCATAGCACCGGGTGAGTTCTCCATCAGCGACTCCTCCCGCCTGTTCAGGATCACGCTCGAAGAGGAATTCGCCTTCACCTCCTTCCACTTCCCCCGGGAGGAACTTCCCGTGCGGAACGAGGACCTGCGGGCCCTGACCGCCACCGCCTTCACCGGAGAGGAGGGCTGCGCCGCGCTGGTGGCGACCTACCTCGCGCGCCTGGCGCGCGAGGCCGAGGGGTTCGACGACGCCGTCGGCCGCCGGGTCGCCGCCACCGCGCTCGACCTGATGGTGATGTTCATCGACGAGCGCCGCGGACGCACCGCCGTCGAGGGCACGCATGCCGCCTCCGCCTCTCTGCAGCGCGTGAAGGAACACATCCTGCGCAACCTCGGCGACCCCGACCTGTCACCGTCGAGGATCGCCGAAGCGCACTTCATGTCGGTCCGCTACCTGCACAGGCTGTTCCAGCTCGAGGACCTGACGGTGGGCGGGTGGATCCGGACGCAGCGACTCGAACGGTGCCGCCGGGAACTCCTCCGGCCACGGGCCGCGCAGGCGGGGGTGGCGGCGATCGCCCAGCGCTGGGGTTTCGTGAGCCCCAGTCATTTCAGCCGGGTCTTCCGCGCGGCCTACGGGACGACACCCCGCGCATGGCAACTCCAGGGGCGAACCGGAACGCACCGCGGTGACGTCGACGGGGCGCCGCCGGAAAGGTGACCCGCCGCCGGGGGCGGGGCCCGTCGTCGGGGCGCGGCGCCGCGTCACCACGGGACCCGCCGCCGGGGGCGGAGCGCCGAGGAGGGCGCCGACCGGGCCGGTCAGAGCGTCCGGCGCACGCCCGCCTGGCGCTCCAGATTGCGCAGCTGGACGGACAGGTCGCCCTCCACCGCCAGGTGGGCGGGGCCGCTGCGGCCGATGGGCAGGACCTCCTCGCTGCGCATGTCCTCCAGCATCAGGGCGAACGCCGCGTACCCCGCCGCCAGGGCCACCACGAGGCCGAGAGCACCCGACGTGCGCGTCAGCCATTCGGCGCCCGTGATCCCCGCGAGGCCCGTGGCCGCCCAGCGGGGCGCGGAGACCACGAGGACCAGCCACAGCGCCCGCTTGGGCCGGGTCACGGCGATCATCAGCGCCCCGAAGCAGAGCAGCGCCAGGTTGAACACGCCGAGCACCCGGAGGCCGTCGGGAGCCTCGGTGAGCATGATGAGCGCGTACGGCAGCCAGCTGCCGGCGAACACCGCCATCAGCGTCGCCGCGATCACGTCGCGTGCGCCGAAGGCCAGACAGCTCACGAGGAGTTGGAGGAGGAAGGCGGGCAGCACGGTGAGGGCCACCGCGCCGCGGGCCGTCTCGTCGAGGACGCCGAGCTGGAGGCAGCCCGTCATCACGGACGCGAGGGCGATCGTGAAGAAGCCGAGCGGCATGGGTGAGGCGATGGGCCGCAGCGTGATCCGGGTCATGGACCGCAGGTCGGGCTCGAAGCGGCGGCCGCCGGCCACGGGGGCGGATTCGGGCCCGGGGTCGGGGTCGGGACCGGGGTCGGATCCGGGACCGGGGTCGGATCCGGGACCGGGACGGCGGTCGGGGTCGGGGTTCATACGGGTTCCTCTGGCGTTCAGTGGGTGAAGCAGGGATCGACGAAGGACGGCGTCGTTCCGGGAACGGAGCCGCGCGCGACGCGCCACCGGTGGTGCTCCGCGGACTCGGCGGCCGCCTCCGCCACCAGCACGGCCTGCCGTGCGCCGCCCGCCTGGTAGCCGCCGAAGCGGGTCACCGGCGACCACTCGGGCGCGATCGGGGGGAGCGCCTCGTCGAGGCCCTCGTACTCGGCGGAGGCGTACACGATCCGGCCGCCGACGACGGTCAGGACGGCCTCGATGTCGGGGATCACGTGGTCGGGCACGGTGAAGTAGTCGTCCGAGAGGACCGCCAGGTCCCCGTAGCAGCCCTCGCGCAGCACGCCCTTGACGTCCTCCTCGCCGGTGAGCCGTGCCCCGCCGCGGGTGTAGAGGCCGAGCACGGTGTCCCTGCCGAGGAGGTTCGCGGGGCCGCGGAGCGGGGTGCCGCCGACGGTCCGGCCGGTGATCAGCCAGTGCAGCGCGACCCACGGGTTGTAGGAGGACACCCGCGTCGCGTCCGTGCCCGCCGCGACGGTGAGGCCGCGGTCGAGCATGGCCCGGACCGGCGGGGTGCGGGCGGCGGCCTCGGAGCCGTACCGGTCGCGGAAGGCGAGGCCCTGGAAGGACATGCGGTTCTGGACGGACACGGCGCCGCCGAGGGCGGCGATCCGGTCCAGGCTGTCGGCCGAGACGGTCTCGGCGTGGTCGAACAGCCAGCGTCCGGCGCCGGGGAAGAGCCCTTCGGCCGCGAGGTTCTCGAACACGGCCAGGTCGCGGCGGATGGTCTCGTCGTAGGTGGCGTGCAGCCGGAAGCCCCAGCCGCTCTCGACCAGGATCCGGACGGCCTGCTCGAACTCCGTCTCGTAGCCCGCGGCGAGTTCGGGCCGTGGCTCCGAGAAGTTCTCGAAGTCGGCGGCCGCCCAGGTCAGGTTCTCGCCCGCGCCGTTGAGCCGGAGCCACGCGTCGCCGTCGCCGGGCCTGACCGTCTCGGTCCAGCGCCTCAGGTCGGCGAGTTCCTGCCCGGCGGTCTGGGGGAAGAGGTGGTAGGCGATCCGCAGCGAGAGTTCCCCGGCCGCCGCCAGGTCGGCGACGGTGGCGTAGTCGTCGGGGAAGTTCTGGAAGCCGCCGGCGGCGTCGACCGCCGAGGTCAGTCCGAAGCGGTTGAGCTCGCGGAGGAAGTGCCGGGTCGAGGTGCGCTTGTCGGCCGCGTCCAGAGTGGGCGCCTTGGCGAGGGTCGAGTACAGGACGAGCGCGCCGGGCGCCGCGAGCAGGACGCCGTTCGGCTCGCCGTTCCGGCCGCGGACGATCTGCCCGCCGCGCGGGTCGGGGGTGTCCCGGGTGAAGCCGGCGGCGTGGACGGCCGCCCGGTTCATCAGCGCCGACTGGTAGAGGTGCAGGACGAAGACCGGCGTGTCGGGCGCGGCCGCGTTCAGCTCGGCGACGGTGGGCATCCGGCGCTCGGCGAACTGCTCGGCGGTCCAGCCGCCGACGACCCGGATCCACTGCCCCTTCGGAGTGCGGCCCGCCTGCTCGCGGAGCATGGCCAGGGCCTGCCGGAGGCTGCGGACACCGTCCCAGCGCAGCTCCAGCACGTAGTTCAGCCCGCCCCGGACGACGTGCAGGTGCGAGTCGTTGAGGCCCGGGACCACGCGGCGGCCGAGGGCGTCGACGACCCTGGTTCCCGGGCCGACGAGGGGCCCGAGTTCGTGGTCGTCTCCGAGGGCCGCCACCCGGCCGTCGCGGATCGCGACGGCGCGGGCGTGCGGACGGTGGGGGTCGCCGGTGAACACCTTGGCGTTGCGCACCAGGAGGTCGGCGTGCGCGGGTTCCCGCCGGGGGGCGGGGACGAGGCCCGCCACCGGCATGCCGGTCGAGTGCCCGGTCATGCGAGGGCCTTGCGGAGGGTGTCGGTGGCGACGCCGAGGGCGAGTTCGGCGCCCTGGGTCTCCCGCAGGGCGTTCAGCATCACGAAGTCGTGGATGACGCCCTGGACGCGCAGGGCAGTGACGGGGACGCCTGCGGCACGGAGCTTCGCCGCGTACGCCTCCCCCTCGTCGCGCAGGACGTCGGCCTCGGCGGTGATCACCAGCGCCGGCGGGAGGCCCGCCAGCTGGTCGGTGGTGGCCCGCAGCGGGGAGGCGGTGACCTGCGCGCGTTCGGCCTCGTCGGTCGTGTACTGGTTCCAGAACCACTCCATGGCCTCGCGGCGCAGGAAGTAGCCGGTCGCGAACTCCTCGTACGACGGGGTGTCGAAGCGCGCGTCGGTCACCGGGTAGAAGAGGACCTGCTGGACGAACGCCACGTCGCCGCGCCGCTTGGCCATGAGGGTGAGGGCGGCGCTCATGTTGCCGCCGACGGAGTCGCCGACGACGGCGATCCGGCCGCCGTCGAGGTCCTTGTGCAGGCCCTCGCGGACGATCCAGCGGGCGACCGCGTAGTTCTGCTCGACGGCGACGGGGTAGCGGGCCTCGGGCGAGAGGTCGTACTCGGGGAAGACCACGGCCGCCCCCGTGCCGACGGCGAGTTCGCGGACGAGCCGGTCGTGGGTGTGGGCGTTGCCGAAGACCCATCCGGCGCCGTGCAGGTAGAGGATGACGGGGCGGAGCCCGGTGCTGCCGCGCGGGCGGACGATCCGGGCCCGGACGTCGCCGGTCGGGCCGCCGTGCACGGTCACCCACTCCTCGTCGACGGCGGGCAGCGCGGCGCCCTCGCCGCTCTGCACGTCGTCCACCGCCTTGCGGCCCTCGGCCACGGGCATCTGGTAGAGGTACGGCGGCTGCGCGGTGGCCTCGGCGAACGCCTGGGCGGCGGGCTCGAGTACGGGTCGGTCGGTCATGAGGGGGCTCCTCGGGAAGGGTGTGCGGGGTGGTGAAGGGGCGGGCGCCGTGCTCGTCGGCGTACCGGTGCGTACCGGCGCGGCCTCAGTCGAAGCGCAGGTCGGCGAGTTGCCGTTCGAGGGCGTCGACGTCCGCGTCGACGCCCGCGTCGCAGGGCTCGTGCTCGGTCCGGGGTGGGCGCGTCCGCATGAGCGCGGCGAGTTCGGCGGCCGCCCTGCGGATCCGGCCGGGCAGGCCGTCGGTGTGCTCGTCCCCGCCCGAGCCCCAGTCCTCGGAGGCCGCGAACACCGCGGTGGGGACGACGACGGCGCGGAGGTAGGCGAAGAGCGGGCGCACGGCGTGCTCCAGCGCCAGGGAGTGGCGGGCGGTGCCGCCCGTCGCCGCGGCCAGGACCGGCGTCCCGGTGAGGGCGTCCGGATCGATCACGTCGAAGAAGGACTTGAAGAGGCCGCTGTAGGAGGCGGCGAAGACGGGGGTGACGACGATCAGGCCGTCGGCCGCCGTCACCGTGTCGATCGCGGCGCCCAGTCGTGGCGGTGGGAAGCCGGTCACGAGGTGGTGGGCGATGTCGCCGGCCAGTTCGCGCAGTTCCACGGTCTCGGTGGACGCCCGGTGGCCGCCGGCCGCGAGTGCCTCGCGGGTGGACTCGGCCAGCCGGTCCGCGAGCAGGCGGGTGGAGGAGGGGGTGCTCAGCCCCGCGGAGACGACGGTCAGCCTCATGCGGCGGGCACCTCCCGGGCCGCCCGGAGGGACGCGTGGGTGGGTGCCTGCGGCACCTCGGCCGGACGCCCCCGGGCGAACTCCCTGCGCAGCACGGGCACGACCTCCTCACCGAGGAGGTCGAGCTGTTCCAGGACGGTCTTCAGGGGCAGGCCCGCGTGGTCCATCAGGAAGAGCTGGCGCTGGTAGTCGCCGACGGTCTCCCGGAAGGAGAGGGTCCGCTCGATGACCTGCTGGGGAGAGCCCACCGTGAGGGGCGTCTGCTCGGTGAACTCCTCCAGGGAGGGGCCGTGGCCGTACACGGGCGCGTTGTCGAAGTAGGGGCGGAACTCGCGCACGGCGTCCTGGGAGTTCTTCCGCATGAAGACCTGTCCGCCGAGGCCGACGACGGCGTCCTCCGGGCGGCCGTGGCCGTGGTGGGCGAACCGGCGGCGGTACAGCCGCACCATGCGTCCGGTGTGGTCGGCCGGCCAGAAGATGTTGTTGTGGAAGAAGCCGTCGCCGTAGAAGGCCGCCTGCTCCGCGATCTCGGGGGACCTGATGGATCCGTGCCAGACGAACGGCGGGACGCCGTCCAGGGGCCGCGGGGTCGAGGTGAAGGACTGGAGCGGCGTGCGGAAGGTGCCCTCCCAGTCCACGACGTCCTCGCGCCACAGCCGGCGCAACAGGGCGTAGTTCTCCTTGGCGAGGTTGATGCCCTGGCGGATGTCCTGGCCGAACCACGGGTAGACCGGCCCGGTGTTGCCGCGTCCCAGCATCAGGTCGACCCGGCCGTCGGCCAGGTGCTGGAGCGTCGCGTAGTCCTCGGCGATCTTCACCGGGTCGTTGGTGGTGATCAGCGTGGTGGCGGTGGACAGGATCAGCCGCTCGGTGCGGGCGGCGATGTGGCCGAGCAGGGTGGTCGGCGACGACGGGACGAACGGCGGGTTGTGGTGCTCGCCGGTCGCGAAGACGTCGAGCCCGACCTCCTCGGCCTTGAGCGCGATGGCGACCATCGCCTTGATGCGTTCGCGTTCGGTCGGCGTGCGGCCGTCGGTGGGGTCGGGGGTCACGTCCCCGACGGTGAAGATGCCGAACTGCATGGGGCTCGCTCTCTGCGTGCGCGCGGTCCCCGCGTCGGGGGTCCGGGGGGCGGGGGGGGGGGGGGGGGGGGGGCGCGCCCCCCCCCCCCCCCCCGCGGGCGCACAGAACGAGGGCGACACCCGCGGGGGGGGGGGGGGGTACGGGGGGGCGGGGGGCACACGCG
>NZ_JBHYPS010000055.1:0-39094 GCF_042746075.1 Streptomyces sp. NPDC058758
CCCACGACCTCTGCCCCATCGGCTGCTGCCCCGCCCGCACCGAACACCCCGCCGCCGCCGGCGCCGACAGCCCCTACGCCTGAGGAGCCACGCCGTGACCCCCGCCCCCGCCCCCGCACCCCTGCTCGACGAACTGCTCGCCCTGGCCCTGGAGGCCGCCCGCAGGGCCGGCGCCCTGCTGCGCGACGGCCGGCCCGACGACCTGGCCGTCGCCGCCACCAAGACCAGCGCCATCGACGTCGTCACCGAGATGGACATCGCCGCCGAGAAGCTGATCACCGGCTTCCTCTCCGAGCACCGCCCCCAGGACGGCCTCCTCGGCGAGGAGGGCGCGGCCGCCCCCGGCACCAGCGGCGTCCGCTGGGTCATCGACCCCCTCGACGGCACCGTGAACTACCTCTACGGCCTGCCGTCCTGGGCGGTCTCCATCGCCGCCGAGTACGAGGGCGAGACCGTCGTCGGCGTCGTCGAGGCCCCGCTGCGCGGCGAGACGTACCGGGCCGTCCTCGGCCGCGGCGCGCACCTGGGCGAGCGCCGGCTCGCGGTCCGCACCGCGCCCCCCTTCGACCAGGCCCTGCTC
Source organism: Streptomyces sp. NPDC058758 (assembly GCF_042746075.1). Classification (NCBI taxonomy): domain Bacteria; kingdom Bacillati; phylum Actinomycetota; class Actinomycetes; order Kitasatosporales; family Streptomycetaceae; genus Streptomyces; species Streptomyces sp. NPDC058758. The sequence goes on from NZ_JBHYPS010000055.1 coordinate 581, forward strand.
GGCACCGGCTTCGGCTACGTCCAGGCCCGCCGCGCCCACCAGGCCGAGGTCGTCCGCGAGGTCCTGCCGCTGGTCCGCGACATCCGGCGCGGCGGCTCGGCCGCCATCGACCTTTGCGACGTGGCGGCCGGCCGGCTCGACGCGTACTACGAGCGCGGGCTCAACCCCTGGGACCACGCCGCGGGGGCCCTGATCGCCCGCGAGGCGGGCGCGCGCACCGGCGGGCGCCCCGGGGAGCCCGAGTCCGGCGAACTGGCCGTGGCGGCCCCCGAGGGGCTTTTCGAGCCCCTCCAGGACCTGCTCGACCGGCTGGGCGCCTGGCACGACTGAGAGCGGCCCCCGACACGGCGGTGCCCCGGAACCGAACCGGTTCCGGGGCACCGCCGCGGCACCCCCGGGGGAGTGCCGCCGCTCAGGCGCTCTGCGCGCAGACCGTCGCGACCTCCACGCCGTGCTCCGCGGCCAGTCGGTGCAGGTCCTCCAGCTCGGCCTGCTCGACCTCCGCGAGGTACTCGTCGCCGGTCTCGCGGGCCCGCGTGAGGTCCGACTGCGTGGTCCTGATGCGGTGCAGCAGTCCTGCGGTGAACGCGTCCATGCGCCCCTCCTCGTGGGTCCGGCGGCACGGGGGTGTGCCGAGGATGGATGGATCACGCTCTGCGTCGCTCCCGGGGGACGGAAGAGCCGTGGGCGTGCCACAGACAGGGCGTGATCGCGGGGTGTGGAAACCTCCTCCCCACCCCTCTCCGCGGGGAAACCTCAACTGACTCCCGAATCAGGTGAATTCTTGGTGAGGCCCTCCGCGCGGGCTTCCGGAGGGGCTTCCGGACGGGCCGGCGGGCGGGCTTGCGGGCGAACCTTCGCGCGGGCTTCCGCGCCTGCTTCCGCGCCGTTTCCCCACCGGCCCCCGCGCCGCCCGCGGGGAAGCCCGCACACCGTCGTCTTACAGCCGGTTTACGCGCGTACGGGGCAGGATGGACACGCACAGTCAGTGCTCAGAATCGCCCACCGGTCCGCCCGGACCGGAGCGCCGAGGGAAGGAAGAACGACGTGCGCGTACTCGTCGTCGAGGACGAGCAGCTGCTCGCCGATGCGGTGGCCACCGGACTGCGCCGGGAGGCCATGGCCGTCGACGTCGTGTACGACGGCGCCGCCGCGCTGGAGCGCGTCGGGGTCAACGACTACGACGTCGTCGTCCTCGACCGCGACCTGCCCCTGGTCCACGGCGACGACGTCTGCCGCAAGATCGTCGAGCTGGGGATGCCCACCCGCATCCTGATGCTCACCGCCTCCGGCGACGTCAGCGACCGGGTCGAGGGCCTGGAGCTGGGCGCCGACGACTACCTCCCCAAGCCCTTCGCCTTCACCGAGCTCACCGCCCGCGTGCGCGCCCTCGGCCGCCGCACCTCCGTGCCGCTGCCGCCCGTCCTGGAGCGCGCCGGCATCAAGCTCGACCCCAACCGCCGGGAGGTCTTCCGGGACGGCCGGGAGGTCCAGCTGGCGCCCAAGGAGTTCGCCGTCCTGGAGGTGCTGATGCGCTCCGAGGGCGCCGTCGTCTCGGCGGAGCAGCTCCTGGAGAAGGCCTGGGACGAGAACACCGACCCGTTCACCAACGTCGTCAGGGTCACCGTCATGACCCTGCGCCGCAAGCTGGGCGAGCCGCCCGTCATCGTCACCGTCCCCGGCTCCGGCTACCGGATCTGACCCGATGGCCGCGACCCCGGCGCCGCACCCGCAGGCGCCACCGAAACCCACCTGGGACCCGCGGGACCCGGTCAGGCCGCTGCTCCGGCCGACCATCCGGATACGGCTCACGCTGCTCTACGGCGGCATGTTCCTGATCGCCGGCATCCTGCTGCTGTCGATCATCTACCTCTTCACCGCGCAGGCCCTCGGCGACAGCGCCGCCCAGCTGCCCTTCAGGATCGTCAAGGGCGAGGTCCTGCCCACCACCTCGTGGTGCGTGCTGCCCGACAAGGGCACGGGCGAGCAGTTCAACGAAGCCGTCTCCGTCTGCCTGCACCAGCAGTCCGACCGGGCGCTGGAGGACCTCCTGCGCCGCTCGCTCTTCGCCCTGCTCGGGCTGAGCATCATCGCCTTCGCCTTCGGCTACGCCATGGCCGGCCGGGTGCTCTCGCCGCTCGGCCGGATCACCCGGACCGCCCGCCAGGTGGCTGGCTCCGACCTCGCCCGCCGGATCGAGCTGGACGGCCCGGACGACGAGCTGAAGGAGCTGGCGGACACCTTCGACGAGATGCTGGAACGGCTGGAGCGCGCCTTCACCGCCCAGCAGCGCTTCGTCGCCAACGCCTCGCACGAGCTGCGCACCCCGCTGGCGATCAACCGCACGCTCCTGGAGGTCCACCTCTCCGACCCCGGGGCGCCGGTGGAGCTCCAGCAGCTCGGGAAGACGCTGCTGGCCACCAACGAGCGCAGCGAGCAGCTGGTCGAGGGCCTGCTGCTGCTCGCCCGCAGCGACAACCAGATCGTGGAGCGCAAACCCGTCGACCTCGCCGAGGTCGCCGAGCGGGCCGTCGACCAGGTGCACGGCGAGGCCCTGGCGAAGGGCGTGGAGATCCGCGGCGAGCGGTCCCCGGTCGTCGTCCAGGGCAACGGCGTGCTGCTGGAGCGGATCGCCCTGAACCTGCTCCAGAACGCCGTGCGGTACAACGTCCCGGACGGAGGCTGGGTCGAGGTCACCACCGAGGTCCAGCGCGGCCAGGCGGTGCTCACGGTCTCCAACACGGGCCCCGTGGTCCCCGCGTACGAGATCGACAACCTCTTCGAGCCGTTCCGCAGACTCCGCCAGGAGCGCACCGGCAGCGACAAGGGCGTCGGCCTCGGGCTGTCGATCGCGCGCTCGGTGGCCCGGGCGCACGGCGGACGCATCGGCGCGGAGCCCCGGGAAGGCGGCGGACTGGTGATGCGTGTCACTCTTCCGATCTGACAGACTGCAGGGGCGAAGCCCGATCTGTTCGCTTTGAGCGGAATTCCGGGACCCCCGTCCCGAGGTGGCCGTGTGTGATCGATCACAAGCGCGCGTACCCGGGGGATTGCGCTCCGTGACCGTGAATTCCGGGGGAAAACCCGGAAAAGTCCGGGTTTCCCGGGCGTGGACCGGCGGAAAGTACACGGGGTGGCGCTCCACACGGAGGCCCCGAGGACCGTGTACGGTCCGCTTCGCCACTCGTACCCGATCACTCGTGAAGTGCCCGGGACGGGTGTCGATTGAGTAACAGACCTTGATGTGAGGCAAAATCTGCGCCTCAGGTCGGGCACAAGTCCGACCTCTCACGCGTTACGTGCGCTGAGACACCGCAACCACCCAGAGGGGGAGAGCGACATGGCAACGGATTACGACACCCCACGCAAGACCGACGACGACGTCGACTCGGACAGCCTCGAGGAGCTCAAGGCTCGTCGGAACGACAAGTCGACCTCGACCGTCGACGTCGACGAGTTCGAGGCCGCCGAGGGCCTGGAACTCCCGGGCGCCGATCTCTCGAACGAGGAGCTCGCCGTCCGGGTCCTGCCCAAGCAGGCCGACGAGTTCACCTGCATGAGCTGCTTCCTCGTGCACCACCGCAGCCAGCTGGCGCGCGAGAAGAACGGCCAGCCGATCTGCCGCGACTGCGACTGAGTCAGGCGCGGCCGTGGCAGGCGACACACCGTCCCGGAAGCGGCGTCTGAGGCTTCCCGTGAAGCCCCGGACGTACAAGGGCGGCACAGGCCCGACTGAGGGCGCCCAGGAGGCTCCCGACGCCGAGCAGGCCGCCCCCCTGCCCTCCCTCGGCGTGGCGGACGACGAGCGAGGCCCCACGGCCTCGCTCGAAGCTGCCGGCGCCCCGGGCCGGGGCGAGGCACCGCTCCCCGCGGAGCGGGACCCCGAAGGCCCCTCGGACCCCGAGGCGCCCGAGGCGCCCGAGGGCCGTGACGACGGCCGTCACGGCAGGCTGGACGCCGTCAGGCGGCTGGCCAACCCGGCCCGCGCGCAGCTCGACCGCATCAGGATCGACGCCGCGCGCATCGACGCCGTCCGCCGCGGCGTGCAGGGCGTCAAACAGGGCGTGAAGCGGAGCGGCGACGGAGCCAAGGCGGGCATCGGCTATCTCGCCGACCGCCTGATCGACCTGGCCCCGCGCGTCCCCGTCCGCGACCTCGCGACCCTGCGCAAACAGTTCCCCGGGCTCGGCCCCGAGGAGCTGGCCGACAAGCTGGTCTTCGGCGCGGCCAACGCCAGCTCGACCGTCGGCGCGGGCATCGGCGCCGCCGCCATGCTCCCCGTCCCGCCGGCCATGCCGGCCGAACTGGCCGCCGAGATCACCGGCGTCGCGGCGATCGAGCTCAAGCTCATCGCCGAACTCCACGAGGTCTACGGCCTGAGGCCGCCCGGCACCCTGCCCCAGCGCTCGGCCGCCTACCTGACCTCCTGGGCCGAGGAGCGGGGCATCGACCCCACCAAGCCCACGACGGTCAACGCGGCCCTCGGCGGGCAGCTCAAGCGCGAACTGCGCCAGCAGATCATGAAGCGCATGGTGCGCAACCTGCCGAACCTCACCCCGTTCATGGTGGGCGCGGCCGTCGGCGCGGTCATGAACCGGCGCGACACCAAGAAGCTCGCCGAACACATCCGCAAGGACCTCAGAGCCCGCCGCGTCCCGTGGGACAGGCTGGTGGAGCTGCCCCCGCTGGAGCAGCCGGAGAACCCCAAGGAAATCGGCTTCTAGCCCGCCCCGGGCCGCCGCCGGCGGCCCCGGGACGGACCCGCGGTCACCGAGGGCTCAGCCCTCGCCCCGCACCGCCTCCACGGCGGCCGCCAGACCCTCCGGGTCACGGCTCGACAGGTACAGGTAGGGCGTCGGGTCCGCCGGGTCCGTGACCACGATCCGCACCGCCCGCGGCACGTAGCTGCGCATCAGCATGAAGGCCCGCGGATCCGCCTTGTGCATGCGCCAGGCCCGCGCCTCCTCCTCGTCCAGCACCTCGACCGCGCCGAGCGCCGACACCGGCACCCGGGCGTCGCCCGCCACCAGCGAACCGGCCACCACGCGGATCCGGGCCGAACCGTACGAGGACGCCGCCACACCGGCCGCCACGCCCGCCACGATCAGACCGCCCAGCATCGGCACCGTCCCCAGCGGGAAGGTGACCAGCCCGCCGGAGAGCGCCAGCAGGCCTACGATCACCCACCACGAGCCGGGCACGGTCAGCCGCTCGTCGAAGCCCGGCGCCGCGGGGGACGCGGAGGGCGACGCGGAGGACCCGGGGACGGGAGCCCCGGCGGATGAGGACGGTGCGGAAGGCTGCATGCGTCCAAGCTTGGCACGGCGCGACCCGCGCCCGGCCGCGCGGGTAAGGTCTGCGCCTGTGACTGCAACATCTGCCGCCCTCACCCCGCCGGCCGACGCCGTGGCGCCCGTCCGCCACCCGGACGCGCCCGCCCCCGGCGAGCCGCTCGGCTCGCACTACGGCCACTGCTTCGGGTGCGGCGACGGACAGCCCCACGGGCTCCACCTGGACGCGCGCGCGGGAGAGGGCGTGACCGTCACCGCCGAGTTCACCGTGACCGCCGACCACCAGGGCGCCCCCGGCCTCGCCCACGGCGGCATCCTCGCCACCGCGCTCGACGAGACCCTCGGCTCCCTGAACTGGCTGCTCCGCGTCATCGCCGTGACCGGCCGCCTGGAGACCGACTTCCGCCGGCCCGTGCCGGTCGGCACCGTCCTGCACCTCCAGGCCGAGGTCACCGCCGTCCACGGCCGCAAGATCTACTCGACCGCCACCGGCCGCATCGGCGGCCCCGACGGCCCCGTCGCCGTCCGCGCCGACGCCGTGTTCGTCGAGGTCAAGGTCGAGCACTTCATCGACAACGGCAGGCCGGAGGAGATCCGGGCCGCCATGTCCGATCCCGACCAGGTCCGGCGCGCCCGCGCCTTCGAGGTGAACCCCTGATGCGCCCTCCCGTCGACGTGCTGATCCGCCGGGTGGACCCGGACGTGCCGATCCCGGCCTACGGCCACCCCGGCGACGCCGGCGCCGACCTCGTCACCACCGAGGCCGCCGTGCTGGCCCCCGGCGAGCGCGCCGTCCTGCCCACCGGGGTCTCGATCGCCCTCCCCGACGGCTACGCCGCCTTCGTCCACCCCCGCTCCGGACTGGCCGCCCGCTGCGGAGTCGCGCTCGTGAATGCCCCGGGGACGGTGGATGCCGGGTACCGTGGAGAGATCAAGGTGATCGTGGTCAATCTCGACCCGCGCGAGAGCGTCCGGTTCGAACGGTTCGACCGGATTGCCCAACTGGTCGTCCAGCAGGTCGAGAAGGTGCGCTTCCACGAGGTGGCGGAGCTTCCCGGCTCGGCGCGGGCCGAAGGGGGCTTCGGGTCCACCGGCGGTCATGCCGCCGTGGACGGCACGACGGGTGGGAATCGATACGCTTCGGTCGTATCCGACCGGGAAGGACAGTGACGTGTTCGGACGTCGCAAGAAGAGCGGTGCCGCCGACACGGCGGGCGAGGCCGAGCAGGTCGTCGACGCCGTGGACGGTGAGGACGCCGCGGACGCGGCCGACCAGCCGCGCAAGGTGAACCTCCCGCCGGCGCCCCGGCCCGACGGCCCCTGGGACATCTCCGAGGTCGCCAAGCCCGAGGAGGGCCGCGTCGACCTCGGCGGCCTCTACGTGCCCGGTGTCGAGGGCATGGAACTCCGCGTGGAGGTGGCCGGGGACGCGATCGTCGCCGCGACCATCGTGCTGCGCGACAGCGCCGTGCAGCTCCAGGCGTTCGCGGCGCCCAAGAAGGAGGGCATCTGGGGCGAGGTCCGCGAGGAGATCGCCACCGGGATCGTCCAGCAGGGCGGCGCCATCGACGAGGTCGAGGGCCCCCTCGGCTGGGAGCTGCGCGCGCAGGTCCCCGTCCAGCTGCCCGACGGCAACCGAGGCGTGCAGATCGTGCGCTTCGTCGGCGTCGACGGTCCGCGCTGGTTCCTGCGCGGCGTCATCTCCGGCCAGGGCGCGGTCCAGCCCGAGGCGGCCGGTCTGCTGGAGCAGATCGTCCGGGACACCGTGGTCGCCCGCGGCGAGGGCCCGATGGCCCCGCGCGACCCGATCGTCCTCAAGCTGCCGAACGACGCGCAGATGGTGCCGGACGGCGTCCAGCAGGAGGAGCAGGCCGGGTCCCGCTTCTCCGGCGGCATGGGCCAGCTCCAGCGCGGCCCGGAGATCTCCGAGATCCGCTGACGCGCCCGGGAACCTCTCGGGACACCCGGTCCGGTGGGCCGCCGACCGTACGCACGCCGTACGGACGGCGGCCCACCGGTCTTTTCCGCGGACGCGCGGCGCCCGGCGGCCGAAGGCCCGTACCCGGCCCCGCCCCCACCCCGGCGGACAAGCCCGCACAGGCCCGTGCGGAAACGCCCGCCCGCACAGGCCAGGCCCGTGCGCGGACGCCCGCACGCGCAGCCGTACGTACACGCCCGCACGCGCACCCGCCGCACAGGCCCGTGCGCAAACGCCCGCAGGTGTCCGCCCGCGAGCGGGTTTCCGCACGCGACCCCGAGGGGGCACCTGCGGGATCGCCCCGTCCGGAGAACGGGGCCGCCCGTCCGAAGATCGGGGTCCCCTCCGGGGGCAGGGCTCTGGTCTCGGCGGCGGCGGCCGACCATACTGGCCAGCGCAGGTGTTCGAGGAGGGGGAGCGCAGGGTGAGCGAGAACAGCACGCAGTCCGCGACGACCGTCGTCGAGGACCCCGCCGGGGGCCCGATGATCCGGGTGGAGGACCTGCGCCGGTCCTTCGGCGAGGGCGAGGCCGCCGTCCACGCCCTCAAGGGCGTCTCCTTCGACATCCCGCGCGGCGAGCTGGTCGCCCTCAAGGGCCGCTCCGGCTCCGGCAAGACCACCCTGCTCAACCTCGTCGGAGGCCTCGACAGCGCCGACGGCGGCCGGATCGTCATCGACGGCACCGACCTCGCCACGCTCGGCGAGGAGGGCCTCCTGGAGCTGCGCCGGGACCGGATCGGCTTCATCTTCCAGTCCTTCGGCCTGCTGCCCATCCTCTCCGCCGCCGAGAACGTCGGCGTCCCGCTGAGGCTGCGCAAGGCCGACCCCGCCGAGCGCGAGGAGCGGGTCGCCCTCCTCCTCGCCCTCGTCGGCCTCGCCGACCACGCCGCCCAGCGCCCCGGCGAGCTCTCCGGCGGCCAGCAGCAGCGCGTCGCCATCGCCCGCGCCCTCGCCAACAAGCCGGCCCTGCTCATCGCCGACGAGCCGACCGGCCAGCTCGACGCCGAGACCGGCCTCGCCGTGATGGAGCTGCTCCGGGCCGTGGTCCGCAGCGAGGGCTGCACCGCCCTCGTCGCCACCCACGACCACCAGCTCCTCGGCCTCGCCGACCGGGTCCTCGAACTGCGCGACGGCGAGATCGTCGAAGCCTGAGCCGGCCCCGGGCCGGGCCGCCGTCCGGGAATCACACCTCCGGCGGACCCGCGGGGATCCTGCGGACCTCGATCGGCATGTTCAGCGGCACCCCGCCCGGGCCGGGCGCCGCCGACACCGCGGCGGCGACCTCCAGGGCCCGCTCCTCGGAGCCGACCTCCACGATCCACCAGCCGGCCAGGAACTCCTTGGTCTCCGCGAAGGGTCCGTCGGTCACCACCGGCGGCGCGCCGTCCGCGCCCGCCCGGACGATCCGCGCCGTCTCCGGCGCCGCCAGCCCCTCCGCCTGGAGGAGTTCGCCCGCCGCCGTCAGCTTCCCGTTCGTGGTGATCATGAAGTCGACGTGGGCCCGGACGTCCTCCGGCGCCCACTCGGCCATCGAGGGGACGTCGAGGGTCCGCGCGTCGAACTGCATCAGCAGCATGTACTTCATGGAGTGCTCCTCGTGCGTGTCGCGACGGGCCCCGCGGCCCGCCGTCACCCAGGGGTCGGAGCCGGATCCGCGTTCTCGACACGGCACCGGCCCCCGGCGCGGGATCCGCGCATCAGAATCACGTCAATACCGCACCGGGGTGTTCCTCCGGGTGCGGAATGTCCGATCGGCCGGACGTATGGTCAGTCCATGGGACGTGGCAAGCTTCGGATCTACCTCGGCGCGGCGCCCGGCGTCGGCAAGACCTACGCCATGCTCGCCGAGGCCCACCGCAGGGTCGAGCGCGGCACCGACTGCGTCGTCGGCTTCGTCGAGCACCACGGCCGCCCGCGCACCGAGGTCCTGCTGCACGGCCTGGAGCAGCTGCCCCGCCGCGAGCTGGAGTACCGCGGCGGCGTCTTCACCGAGATGGACGTCGACGCCGTCCTCGCCCGCCGCCCCGCCGTCGCCCTCGTCGACGAACTCGCCCACACCAACGTCCCCGGCTCCCGCAACCCCAAGCGCTGGCAGGACGTGGCCGAGCTCCTCGCCGCCGGCATCGACGTCGTCTCGACCGTCAACATCCAGCACCTCGAATCGCTCGGCGACGTCGTCGAGGCGATCACCGGCGTCCGGCAGCGCGAGACCGTCCCCGACGAGATCGTCCGCCGGGCCGACCAGATCGAACTCGTCGACATGTCGCCCGAGGCGCTCCGCCGCCGCATGGCCCACGGCAACGTCTACACCCCCGACAAGGTCGACGCGGCCCTCTCCAACTACTTCCGCCCCGGCAACCTCACCGCCCTGCGCGAGCTGGCCCTGCTGTGGACCGCCGACCGGGTCGACGAATACCTCCGGCAGTACCGCGGCGAGCACAACATCCGTTCCACCTGGCAGGCCCGCGAGCGGATCGTCGTCGGCCTCACCGGCGGCCCCGAGGGCCGGACCCTGATACGGCGCGCCACCCGGCTCGCCGAGAAGGGCGCCGGCGGCGAGGTCCTCGCCGTCTACATCTCCCGCAGCGACGGCCTCACCTCGGCCTCGCCGAAGGAGCTGGCGGTCCAGCGGACCCTCGTCGAGGACCTCGGCGGCACCTTCCACCACGTCGTCGGCGACGACATACCGAACGCCCTCCTGGACTTCGCCCGGGGCGTGAACGCCACCCAGATCGTCCTCGGATCCAGCCGCCGCCGCTCCTGGCAGTACGTCCTCGGCCCCGGCGTCGGCCAGACCGTCGCCCGCGAGTCGGGCCCCGACCTCGACGTCCACATCGTCACCCACGGCGAGGTCGCCAAGGGCCGCGGCCTCCCGGTCGCCCGCGGCGCCCGGCTCGGCCGCTCGCGGCTCATCGGCGGCTGGCTCGTCGGCGTCGTCGCCCCGATCCTGCTCTCCCTCGTCCTCACCCACACCGACGCGGACCTCGGGCTCGCCAACGACATGCTGCTCTTCCTGGCGCTCACCGTCGCGTCGGCGCTGCTCGGCGGCTTCCTGCCGGCGCTCGCCTCGGCCGCCGTCGGCTCGCTGCTGCTCAACTGGTTCTTCACCCCGCCGATCCACCGGATCACCATCGCCGACCCGATGAACATCGTCGCCATCGCGGTCTTCTTCGGCGTCGCCATGGCCGTCGCCTCCGTCGTCGACCTCGCCGCCCGCCGCACCCACCAGGCCGCCCGGCTGCGCGCCGAGTCCGAGGTGCTCTCCTACCTGGCGGGCAGCGTGCTGCGCGGCGAGACCAGCCTCGACGCCCTCCTGGAACGGGTCCGGGAGACCTTCTCCATGGATTCGGTCGCCCTGCTGGAGCGGGCGGACGGCGGCGAGCCCTGGACCCGGGCCGCCGCCGTCGGCCCCCATCCGGCGCCGCGGCCCGAGGACGCCGACGTGGACATGCCGGTCGGCGACCACCTCGCCCTCGCCCTGAGCGGCCGGGTGCTGCCCGCGGAGGACCGCCGGGTGCTCGGCGCCTTCGCCGCCCAGGCCGCCGTCGTCCTCGACCGGCAGCGGCTCGTCGGCGAGGCCGAGGAGGCCCGCAAGCTCGCCGAGGGCAACAAGATCCGCACGTCCCTCCTCGCCGCCGTCAGCCACGACCTGCGCACCCCGCTCGCCGGCATCAAGGCCTCCGTCTCCTCGCTCCGCTCCGACGACGTCGAATGGTCCGAGGAGGACCGCGCCGAACTCCTGGAGGGCATCGAGGCGGGCGCCGACCGGCTCGACCACCTCGTCGGCAACCTCCTCGACATGTCCCGCCTCCAGACCGGCACGGTCACCCCGCTCATCCGCGCCGTCGACCTCGACGAGGTCGTCCCCATGGCCCTCGGCGGAGTGCCGGACGGCAGCGCCGAGGCCGACGTCCCCGAGACCCTGCCCATGGTCGAGGTCGACAAGGGCCTCCTGGAACGGGCCGTCGCCAACATCGTCGAGAACGCCGTCAAGTACAGCCCCGACGGCGTGCCCGTCACCGTCACCGCCAGCGCCCTGGGGGACCGCGTCGAGGTGCGGGTGGTGGACCGCGGCCCGGGCGTCCCCGAGGAATCCAGGGACGGCATCTTCGAACCGTTCCAGCGCTTCGGGGACGCCCCGCGCGGCTCCGGCGTCGGCCTCGGCCTCGCGGTCGCCCGGGGCTTCGTGGAGGCCATGGGCGGCACCCTCAGCGCCGAGGACACCCCGGGCGGCGGGCTCACCATGGTCCTCACCCTGCGCGCCGCCGGACGCCCCCCGGCGCCCCCGGCCGATCTGCCGGCCCACGCGGTGACCTGACCCCGCGCCCGATCCCGTACGGCGACCCGCATCCGTCCCGTACCGCCACCCGCACCCGCACCCCACCGACAACCCGCACCCGTCCCCGTACACGCAGAAGGAAGGCCCCCGACATGACCCGGGTCCTCGTGGTCGACGACGAGCCGCAGATCGTCCGCGCCCTGGTGATCAACCTCAAGGCGCGGAAGTACGAGGTCGACTCCGCCCCCGACGGCGCCACCGCCCTCAAGCTCGCCGCCGAGCGCCACCCCGACGTCGTCGTCCTCGACCTCGGCCTGCCGGACCTCGACGGCGTCGACGTCATCAAGGGGCTGCGCGGCTGGACCCGGGTCCCGATCATCGTCCTCTCCGCCCGGCACACCTCCGACGAGAAGGTCGAGGCGCTCGACGCCGGCGCCGACGACTACGTCACCAAGCCCTTCGGGATGGACGAGCTCCTCGCCCGGCTGCGCGCCGCCGTCCGCCGCGCCGAACCCGTCGGCGGCGCCGAGGACGGGGTCGTCGTGGTCGAGACCGAGGACTTCACCGTCGACCTCGCCGCCAAGAAGGTGCACCGCGACGGACGGGACGTCCGCCTCACCCCCACCGAGTGGCACCTCCTGGAGGTCCTGGTCCGCAACGGCGGCCGCCTGGTCAGCCAGAAGCAGCTCCTCCAGGAGGTCTGGGGACCCTCGTACGGCACGGAGACCAACTACCTGCGGGTCTACATGGCCCAGCTGCGCCGCAAGCTGGAGACCGACCCCTCGCACCCCCGCCACTTCGTCACCGAACCGGGGATGGGCTACCGCTTCGAACGTTGAGACGAGCCTGCTCCCGTGCCCGCGGCGGCCGGTACGCTTTTGGGTATGAGTGCTGCACCCCGTACCGACAAGCCGACAGGCCGGTTCCGCCGGATGCTCGACCGGCTCTCCTCCTCCCCGGAGGACCTGGAGTCGGAGGAGCTCCAGGAGGACACGGCGGCCTCGGGCTGCACGCGGATCTCCGACTGTTCCGACCGCCAGATCGTCAAGGTGACTGGTACCTTGCGCACGGTCACGCTGCGCCCCCGGGCCGGTGTCCCGGCCCTGGAGGCCGAGCTGTTCGACGGCACCGCGCCGCTGGACGTCGTCTGGCTGGGCCGGCGCTCCATCGTGGGCATCGAGCCGGGCCGCAAGCTGATCGCCTCCGGCCGGATCTCCATGAGCCACGGTCGGCGGGTCCTCTTCAATCCCAAATACGAGCTCCGACCGCTCGGACAGGAGTAGCCGGTGACGTCCGTCGACAAGCCGACCACCGCACCGCCGATCCCGGACCAGGACGCCCGGACCGACAAGGCGGTGACCGAGGCCGCGCTCTTCGAGGCGTTCGGCGGCGTCCGGGGCATGGTCGAGACGGTCCTGCCCGGACTGCTCTTCGTCACGATCTACACGATCAACAAGGACCTGAAGAGCTCGGCCGTCGCCGCGCTCGCCGTCTCCCTGCTGCTCGTCGTCGTCCGGCTCATCCGCCGCGACACCGTCAAGCACGCCTTCAGCGGCGTCTTCGGCGTCGGCTTCGGCGTCGTCTTCGCGATGATGACCGGGAACGCCAAGGACTTCTACCTCCCCGGCATGCTGTACACGCTGGGCCTCGCCCTCGCGTACATCGTCACCACCCTCGCCGGCGTCCCGCTGATCGGCCTCATCCTCGGCCCGGTCTTCAAGGAGAACCTCTCCTGGCGGACCCGGAACCCCGGCCGGAAGAAGGCCTACGCCAAGGCCAGCTGGGCCTGGGGCCTGATCCTCCTCGCCAAGTGCGCGATCCTCTTCCCGCTCTACTGGTGGGCCGACACCACCCAGCTCGGCTGGGTCCTCGTCGCGCTGAAGATCCCGCCCTTCCTGCTCGCCGTCTACCTCACCTGGGTCTTCCTCGCCAAGGCGCCGCCGCCGATCGACGTCTTCGCCGAGATGGAGGCCGAGGAGCAGGCCGAGAAGGAGCGCAAGGCCGCCGCGGCCCGCGCCGCCGGAGGACCGGACGCCTCCTAGGAGCGCGCGCACGTACGCGGAAGGGCCCGGGACCTGTGACGGTCCCGGGCCCTTCCGCGTACGGTACGGCTCTACTCCGCCGGCTCCCGGCGGACCTGGAGCAGCTCCTCCAGCTGCTCCTCGCGCGCCTGCGCCGCCACGAACAGCAGCTCGTCGCCGGCCTCCAGGGTCTCCTCGGGGCTCGGCGTCAGCACCCGCGAACCGCGGATGATCGTCACCAGCGAGGTGTCCTGCGGCCAGGCGACCTCGCCCACCTGCGTACCGGCCACCGCCGACTCCGGCGGCAGCGTCAGCTCCACCAGGTTGGCGTCGCCGTGGCTGAAGCGGAGCAGCCGCACGAGGTCGCCGACGCTCACCGCCTCCTCCACCAGGGCCGACATCAGACGCGGGGTGGAGACGGCGACGTCCACGCCCCACGCCTCGTTGAACAGCCACTCGTTCTTCGGGTTGTTCACCCGGGCGACCACCCGGGGCACCCCGTACTCGGTCTTCGCCAGCAGCGAGACGACCAGGTTCACCTTGTCGTCGCCGGTGGCCGCGATGACCACGTTGCAGCGCTGGAGCGCCGCCTCGTCCAGCGAGGTGATCTCGCAGGCGTCGGCCAGCAGCCACTCCGCCTGCGGCACCCGCTCCACCGAGATGGCGGTCGGCGCCTTGTCGATGAGCAGGACCTCGTGGCCGTTCTCCAGGAGCTCGCCCGCGATGGAACGGCCCACCGCGCCCGCGCCCGCAATCGCGACACGCATCAGTGACCGCCCTCCTCGGGACCCTCGGCGAAGGCCGCCTCGACCTTGGTGATCTCGTCCGTGCGCATCATCACGTGCACCAGGTCGCCCTCCTGGAGCACCGTCTGCGAGCTGGGGATGACCGCCTCGCCCAGCCGGGTGAGGAAGGCGACCCGCACGCCGGTCTCGTCCTGGAGCCGGCTGATCTTGTGGCCGATCCACGCCGGGGAGGTGTGCACCTCGGCGAGCTGGACGCCCCCGCTCGGGTCGCTCCACAGCGGCTCCGCGCCCGAGGGCAGCAGCCGGCGCAGCATCTGGTCGGCGGTCCAGCGGACCGTCGCCACCGTCGGGATGCCCAGGCGCTGGTAGACCTCGGCGCGCCGGGGGTCGTAGATCCGCGCCGCCACGTTCTCGATGCCGAACATCTCGCGCGCCACCCGGGCCGCGATGATGTTGGAGTTGTCGCCGCTGCTCACCGCGGCGAAGGCGCCGGCCTCCTCGATGCCCGCCTCGCGCAGCGTGTCCTGGTCGAAGCCCACGCCGGTGACCCGCCGGCCTCCGAAGCCGGAGCCCAGGCGGCGGAAAGCCGTCGGGTCCTGGTCCACGACGGCGACCGTGTGGCCCTGCTGCTCCAGGGTCTGCGCGAGAGCGGCTCCCACTCGCCCGCAGCCCATGATGACGATGTGCACGTCCCCGTTACCCCGCACTCCTGATCGCCTTGCTGACCTGCGAAAACACCCTGCTCACAACTTTCCTCGCCCGATCGGCCCGGGCCGTGGCGGACAACGCCCTGCCGGGTTGCCCGGTCCGAGCTTAAGCGGCATCGCTGGCCGGGACCGC
This sequence comes from Streptomyces sp. NPDC058758, assembly GCF_042746075.1. Taxonomy (NCBI): domain Bacteria; kingdom Bacillati; phylum Actinomycetota; class Actinomycetes; order Kitasatosporales; family Streptomycetaceae; genus Streptomyces; species Streptomyces sp. NPDC058758. Next base: position 15,737 of record NZ_JBHYPS010000055.1, read on the forward strand.
ATCCGAGGTGATACTCAGGGAGATTCGGTGCCCATCGGGGGTGCCGGTGCGCGTGGCTCTTTTCGAACGCTTACGATCCTCTGCGTGTCCAAACTGACCGACGTGCCCAAACGGATCCTGATCGGGCGGGCCCTGCGCAGCGACAAGCTCGGAGAGACCCTTCTCTCCAAGCGGATCGCCCTCCCCGTCTTCGCCTCCGACCCCCTGTCGTCGGTGGCGTACGCACCGGGCGAGGTCCTCCTCGTCCTCTCCGCCGCCGGTCTGTCGGCCTACCACTTCAGCCCGTGGATCGCGCTCGCCGTCGTCGTCCTGATGTTCACGGTCGTCGCCTCGTACCGGCAGAACGTGCACGCGTACCCGAGCGGCGGCGGCGACTACGAGGTCGCCACCACCAACCTCGGGCCGAAGGCCGGACTCACCGTCGCGAGCGCCCTGCTCGTCGACTACGTCCTCACCGTCGCCGTCTCGATCTCCTCCGGCATCGAGAACCTCGGCTCCGCGATCCCCTTCGTCGTCGAGCACAAGGTCGCCTGCGCCGTCGGCGTCATCGTCCTCCTCACCGTGATGAACCTCCGCGGCGTGAAGGAGTCCGGCAGCCTCTTCGCCATCCCGACGTACGTCTTCGTCTTCGGCGTCTTCTGCATGATCGCCTGGGGCGCCTGGCGCGGCCTGGTCCTCGACGACACCATGCAGGCGCCCACCGCCGACTTCGAGATCAAGCCGGAGCACCCGGGACTCGCGGGCTTCGCCCTGATCTTCCTGCTGCTGCGCGCCTTCTCCTCCGGCTGTGCCGCCCTCACCGGCGTCGAGGCCATCTCCAACGGCGTCCCCGCCTTCCGCAAGCCGAAGTCGAAGAACGCCGCCACCACCCTCGCGCTCATGGGCGGCCTCGCCGTCACCATGTTCTGCGGCATCATCTTCCTCGCCCAGGCCACCGACGTCCGGATGGCCGAGAAGCCCGCCGAGGACCTGCTGGTGAACGGCGTCCCGGTCGGCGAGGGCTACGTCCAGGACCCGGTCATCTCCCAGGTCGCCGCCGCCGTCTTCGGCGACGGAACGTTCTTCTTCGTCCTGCTCGCCGCCGCCACCGCGCTCGTCCTCTTCCTGGCCGCCAACACGGCGTACAACGGCTTCCCGCTCCTCGGCTCGATCCTCGCCCAGGACCGCTACCTGCCGCGCCAGCTGCACACCCGCGGCGACCGCCTCGCCTTCTCCAACGGCATCGTGCTCCTCGCCGGCGCCGCCGCGCTCCTCGTGGTGGTCTACGGCGCCGACTCCACCCGCCTCATCCAGCTGTACATCGTCGGCGTCTTCGTCTCCTTCACGCTCAGCCAGATCGGCATGGTCCGGCACTGGAACCGGCACCTGAAGACGGAGAAGGACCCGGCCAAGCGCCGCCACATGATCCGCTCCCGCGCGATCAACGCCTTCGGCGCCTTCTTCACCGGCCTCGTCCTCGTCGTCGTCCTCGCCACCAAGTTCACCCACGGCGCCTGGGTCGCCCTGCTCGGCATGGTGATCTTCTACGTGACGATGACCGCGATCCGCCGCCACTACGACTCCGTCGCCGCGGAGATCGCCGCCGCCGAGGAGCGGCCCGACGAGTACGTCCGCCCCTCCCGGGTCCGGTCCGTCGTCCTCGTCTCCAAGCTCCACAAGCCCACCCTCCGCGCCCTCGCCTACGCCAAGCTGCTGCACGCCCACGAGCTGGAGGCGCTGACGGTCAACGTCGACCCGGCGGAGACCAGGGCGCTCAAGGAGGAGTGGGAGCGGCGCGGCATCAACGTGCCGCTGAAGATCCTCGACTCGCCGTACCGCGAGATCACCCGGCCGGTCATCGAGTACGTGAAGAACCTCCGCAAGGAGAGCCCGCGCGACGCCGTCTCGGTCTACATCCCCGAGTACGTCGTGGGCCACTGGTACGAGCACCTGCTCCACAACCAGTCGGCGCTCCGCCTCAAGGGCCGGCTCCTCTTCACCCCGGGCGTGATGGTCACCTCCGTCCCGTACCAGCTCCAGTCCTCCGAGGCCGCGAAGAAGCGGGCGAGGAAGCGCCAGGAGTGGAACGCGCCGGGCTCGGTCCGCCGCGGCCCCGTCGAGAAGGCCAAGAAGGAACCGACCGCGAAGAGCAACTAGACTGGTGGGCTGCTGTGCGAACAGCAGCCCCCTTTCTCTTCCTCCCCTTCTGTCACTGGAGCCCCCGATCATGCAGAACACCCCTGTGAAGTCCCTGATCGGGGAGGAGTACGAGGTCGAGGTCGGCCCCGTGGCCCACGGCGGCCACTGCATCGCGCGCACGGAGGAGGGCCGCGTCCTCTTCGTCCGCCACGCGCTGCCGGGCGAGCGCGTCCGCACCCGCGTCACGGAGGGCGACGAGAGCAGCCGCTTCCTGCGCGCCGACGCCGTCGAGATCCTGGAGGCGTCCAAGGACCGCATCGAGGCGCCGTGCCCCTTCGCCGGCCCCGGCAAGTGCGGCGGCTGCGACTGGCAGCACGCCAAGCCGGGCGCCCAGCGCCGCCTCAAGGGCGAGGTGATCGCCGAGCAGCTGAAGCGGCTCGCGGGCCTCACCCCGGAGGAGGCCGGCTGGGACGGCACCGTCGTCCCCGCGGAGGGCGACAAGCTCCCGGCGGGCGAGGTCCCGCAGTGGCGCACCCGCGTCCAGTACGCCATCGATACCGAAGGCCGCGCGGGCCTGCGCAAGCACCGCTCGCACGAGGTCGAGGTCATCGACCACTGCATGATCGCCGCGCAGGGCGTCTCCGAGCTGGGCATCGAATCCCGCACCTGGGAGGGCATGGCCACCGTCGAGGCCATCGCCGCCTCCGGCTCGAACGACCGCCAGGTCATCCTGACCCCCCGCCCCGGCGCCCGCCTCCCGCTCGTCGAGCTCGACAAGCCGGTCTCCGTGATGCGCGTCGACGAGAAGGACGGCGGCGTCCACCGCGTCCACGGCCGCGCCTTCGTCCGCGAGCGCGCCGACGAGCGCACCCACCGCGTCGGCAGCGGCGGCTTCTGGCAGGTCCACCCGAAGGCCGCCGACACCCTCATGAAGGCCGTCATGCAGGGCCTCCTCCCGCGCAAGGGCGACACCGCCCTCGACCTCTACTGCGGCGTCGGCCTCTTCGCCGGCGCCCTCGCCGACCGCGTCGGCGACCAGGGCGCCGTCCTCGGCATCGAGTCCGGCAAGCGCGCCGTCGAGGACGCCCGCCACAACCTGGCCGCCTTCCCGCGCGTCCGCGTCGAACAGGGCAAGGTCGAGTCCGTCCTCCCGCGCACCGGCATCACCGAGGTCGACCTCATCGTCCTCGACCCCCCGCGCGCCGGCGCCGGCAAGCAGACCGTCCACCACCTCGCCGGCCTCGGCGCCCGCCGCATCGCCTACGTGGCCTGCGACCCCGCCGCCCTCGCCCGGGACCTCTCCTACTTCGCGGAACGGGGCTACCGAGTCCGGACACTGCGCGCTTTCGACCTGTTCCCGATGACGCACCACGTGGAGTGCGTGGCGATTCTGGAGCCGGTGAAGTAGGGCGCTGGGCCGGGGTCCGAGCGTTCCTCCGTGGCCGGGGCCCTTATCCTGATCGAGCGTCAGGGTCCTTGCTGGGTGCGGTCTTTGACCGTCGTGTGAGGGGGCGGATACGTTCGGGTGATGGACATTTTGCGTTACGTGGCCTTCAGTTCCGATCCGCTCGGCGGGAATCCGGCGGGGGTGGTGCTGGATGCCGCGGGTGTCGACGAGGCGGCCATGGTCGCCACCGCGGCGGAGGTCGGTTACTCGGAGACGGCGTTCGCCGTCCCGCGTGCCGACGGGGCGCTCGACATCCGCTACTTCAGCCCGCGGGCCGAGGTCCCGTTCTGCGGCCACGCCACCATCGCCACCGCCGTCGCCCACGCGCACCGGCACGGCGTCGGCGAGTTGCTCCTGCACACCAAGGCCGGGCCGGTTCCGGTGACCACCTCGGTCCGCGAGGACGGTTCCGTCGCCGCCACCCTGGTCAGCGTCGCGCCGCGCACCGAGGAGATCGGCGACGCCGACCTGGCCGAACTCCTCGCCGCCCTGCGCTGGTCCGCGGCCGACCTCGACCCCGCCCTGCCGCCCCGGGTCGCCTATGCCGGAGCCCGGCACCCCGTGATCGCCGCGGCCACCCGCGACCGGCTGGGCGACCTCGCCTACGACATGGCGGCGTTGGGCGCCCTGATGGCGCGCCGCGACTGGGTCACGGTCGCCCTCGTCCACCGCGAGTCGGACACCGTCTTCCACGCCCGCAACCCCTTCCCGCCCGGCGGAGTCGTCGAGGACCCCGCGACGGGCGCCGCGGCCGCCGCGCTCGGGGGCTACCTCCGGGAGCTCGGGCTCGTGGACACGCCCGCCGTCCTGACGGTGCACCAGGGCGTGGACATGGGCCGCCCGAGCCTTCTCACCGTGGGCGTCCCGGCGGACGGGGCGAGCGGCATCGAGGTGACGGGCACCGCCGTTCCCCTCGGCTGACGGAGCCCCCCCACGTCACGCGGTGGCCCCGGCGGCGCCGGGACGGGACACTTCCGCCCGGGAGGGCCGGGCGTCCCGTCCCGGCGCGAGGTCAGCCGCGGAAGGACTCCGGGCGCTCCGGCGAAGCCTCCGCCAGGGCGCGTTCGACCGCCTCCACGCCGCCCCGCAGGCCGTACACCGGGGTGTCGGGCTGCTGGCGCCAGGAGTCGTCGATGCCGCCCGCGTCGACCGTGTCGAAGCCGAGCTCGTCGATGAGTTCGCGGACCGCCTTCTTCGCCTGCTCGTCGTCGCCCGCGACCGGAAGGGCGATGCGCTCGGGGTCGCCGGCCGGGCGGTGGCGGTCCAGGATGTCCTGCGCGTAGGTGCCGTTGAAGGCCTTGATCACCGGATGCCCCAGGTGGCGCTCGGTCCAGCGGCTCTCGGTCAGGCCCTCGTCCTCGATGGCCGCGATGCGCCCGTCGCGCTCACGCGGGTAGTAGTTGCCGGTGTCGATCACGGCGAAGCCCTCGGCGGCCCCGTCGAAGAGCCCGGCGGCCGGGAGGTCCGGGACGGCCTTCAGCGGGATGGTGACGACGACGATCCGCGCGCCCCGGGCGACTTCGGAGACCGGCACCGGGGTGGCGCCGGTCTCCTCGGCGAGGGCGGTGAGCGTGTGCGGACCGCGGGAGTTGGCGACGTACACCTCGTGGCCGAGGGCGGTGAGGCGACGGGTGAGGTTGCCGCCGATGTTGCCTGCTCCGATGATGCCGATCCTCATGGCAGTCCCTCCTCGTGAACGGGTGGCGCGGTACGCCGTCGTGACAGTCCGCAACAGGGCCGCCCCCGGGCGTTATTCCCCCGCCGGTGGGGTGGGGGTGTCGCCGGCGGCGGTGCCGGCGGGGCGGCGTGGGCGGGGGCGGTGGCCGTCCGCCGGCGCCAGGTACTCGGCGAGCAGGGCCGCCGCCTCCAGCATGGCCAGGCCCCTGGCGGTGACGCGGGCCCGCCAGGCGGCCAGGGCCGCTTCCAGGGACGGGGTGTCGCCCGCCGTGCGGACCTCCTGGACGACGGTGGCGATGAGGGGCAGCGGGTGGTGTCCGCGGCGGAGGAAGTGGGCCAGTTCGGCGTCGCGGACGTCGTCGGCGTCGTAGGTGCGGTGGTTCGTGTCGGGGCGGCGGGTGGGGGCCAGGACACCCGCCCGCTCCCAGGCGCGGACGGTGGCCACGCTGACGCCCAGGCGGCGGGCCAGCTCGCCGATCGTGAACGGCTGCGTGACGCGCGGGGCCCGCCGGGGCGCACCGGACGGATGTCCCCGCAGGTGGGCCAGGACCTCGGCCACGGCGTCCAGTGTGCCCCGGTCGCGCAGGAGTTCGGCGTGGCTCCGGTCCACCCCGGCCAGGGCGTCGTCCAGCCGCCCCTCCACGGCGGCGCGCATGATCGTGCCGCTCCCGGCGTAGCCGTGGGCCGGGATCAGGGCCAGGTACGTGCGCAGGGCCGCGGCGTGCCGCTCGGTGTAGCGGCGGTAGCCGGTGCCGCTCCGCTCGGCCGGCGGGAGGAAGCCGTCGCGCTCGTAGTTGCGCACCGTCTGCGGAGAGATGCCGTGCTCCCGGGCCAGGTCGGCCGGGCGGAGGTAGGTCATGTTTGAGACTTTACAGGGGTGGAGGGGTGAGGAGAGGCCGAGACCAGGCTGTTCAGGCGGGTGAGGGAGCCGGGCTGGGTGGCCGAAGGTTCAACCGAATATGCAGGTGTAGCTTCCAGCCCATGGGCGGATGGGCCGGCCGTGTTCATCCGCCCGTTCCCTGTTCTGCTCCCTGTCCCGTCCTCCTCTTCCCTGCTCCCGTACGGACCCTCCAGGGGGTTCGGTGAAAGGTCGCGCAGATGACTCCCACTCCCGTAGGCGCCCCCCGCGCCGTCGACGCCGCCGGTCTCCTGAAGGTGGTCGGGGCCCGGCCGCGGCTGCTCGCGCTGGGGGAGCCGACCCATGGCGAGGACGCCCTCCTCGACGTGCGGAACGACCTCTTCCGGGAGCTGGTCGAGGAGTACGGCTACCGGACCGTCGCGGTCGAGAGCGACTGCCTGGCCGGGCTGGTCGTCGACGACCACGTCACCTCCGGCGCCGGCGACCTCGACGACGTCATGGCACGCGGTTTCAGCCACGGCTTCGGCGGTTCGGCGGCCAACCGCGAACTGGTCCGCTGGATGCGCGCGTTCAACGCGGGACGGCCCGCCGACGACCACGTGCGGTTCGCCGGTTTCGACGGCCCGCTGGAATCGAGTGGTGCCGCGAGCCCCCGGCAGGCCCTCACCGCGCTCCACGCCTTCCTCGCCGCGCGCTGCGACGCCCCGGCGCTGCCCTGCACCGCCGAGGCCCTCGACGGGCTCCTCGGCCCCGACGCCCGCTGGACCGAACCGGCCGCGATGCGGGACCCGTCCCGGTCCGTGGGGCGGACGCCCGGGGCCGAGCGGCTGCGTCTGATCGCCGACGACCTGGCCGCCCTGCTCGACGCCCAGGTGCCGGACCTGCGGGACCGGGACGAGCGCGAAGCCTGGGACCGGGCCCGGCTCCACGCGCGGACCGCCTCCGGACTGCTGCGCTACCACTTCTGGACGGCCGACACCTCGCCCGCCCGCCTCGGATGGCTGCTCACCCTCCGCGACTCCATGATGGCCGCCCGGCTGCTCGCCCTCGCCGAGCGCGGCCCGGTCCTCGCGCACGGCCACAACGGGCACCTCCAGCGCGAGCGGAGCGCGATGAGCCTGGGCGGCCGGCGGGAGGAGTGGTGGGGCGCCGGGGCGATCGCCGCCTCCCGGCTCGGTGAGGAGTACGCCTTCGTGGCCACCGCCCTCGGCACGATCCGCCACCGCGGGGTCCAGGACCCGCCGCCGGACACCGTCGAGGGCATCCTGGCCGCCCTGCCCGGCGACCGGTGCCTCGTCGACCCGCGGCTGCTGGCCGCCGCGCTCGGAGACGTACCGCCCGCTCCCCGCGCGTCGGCCTGGTACGGCTACGCGCCGCTGGACCCGGCGCGGCTGGCGGGCATGGACGCCCTCGTCTTCGTGAAGGACGCCCCCGAAGGCCCGGAGTGGTGGCCCGCCGGCTGAGCCTCCGTCCACTCCCACCCCACCGCAGCTCACCCCGCCCCACCCCGCCGAAGGGACGCACCCCACCGGAAGCCAGACTCTCCCCGTGACCACCAGCGCCTCCGTCCTCCGACCTTCCCCCCTCACCCCCGGCACCGGTCACGCTCCCTCCCACCACGGCGAACTCCTCCAGGGCGTCTTCCTCGACGCCGACGGGCGCCCCCGGGCCGGCCTCGTCACCCTCCCCGTGGACACTCCCGGCACCCGGGCCGACTTCACCCCCCTCCCGGGCACTCCGCCGGACGCCGTCGCCGTCGTCCCCGCGGGCCGTACCAAGGCGGCCAGGGCCGCGCGGTTCGCCGTCGCGCTGTGCGCGGAGCGCACCGGGCGGTCCGCGTGCGGCGGCACCCTCCGGCTGGCCGGCGGCGTCCCGCTCGGACTCGGCATGGGCAGCTCCACCAGCGACGTCCTCGCGAGCGTGCGCGCCGTCGCCGACGCGTACGGGCTCCGCCTCGACGCCGGCACCACCGCCCGGCTCGCCGTCCGCGTCGAGCGGGCCAGCGACCCGCTCATGCTCGACGCGCGGCCCGTCCTCTTCGCCCAGCGGGAGGGCCGGGTCCTCGAAGTCCTCGGGCCGGCCCTCCCGCCGCTGTTGGTCGTCGGGTGCCTGCTCGGCGGGGGCGCGGCCGTCGACACGCTCGGCCTGCCCGCTCCTGCGGCCACCCGCGCCGAACTGCGTGCCTACGCCCGGCTCCGCGACCGGCTCCGGCGCGCCGTCGCCGACGGCGACGCCGCGCTCCTCGGCCGGGTCGCCACCGCCAGCGCCCGCAGGGCCCAACGCGTGCTGCGGCACCCGGAGTTCGAGGCGTTCGTGGCCCTGGCGCGCCGCACCGGCGCGGTCGGGGTGCAGATCTCGCACAGCGGCTCCGTCGCCGGTGTCCTCCACGACCCGGCCGTCCCCGGTGCGGGGGCCCGTGCCGAGGCCACCCGGCGCGCGCTCGACGCCCACCGCATCCCGTACACCCGCACGTTCACGGTCGCCGGAGAATCCAACTCCCGGCATGTAAAAGGGAGTCCGAGTCCCGGATGCCGCTGGACAGCGAAAGGATGCTCCCTACACTGAAGCGCATGCCTCCTGCCACCCTGGTGCCCGAGCCCGCCGCCCAGCCCGCCGTCGCGCCCACGCCGCCCCTCGCCGCCCGGCTGGGGGGCGTCGCCTCCTCCCCGGTGCGGGAGATCCTGGCGCTCACGGCGCGCCCCGAGGTCATCTCGTTCGCCGGCGGCCTGCCCGCCCCCGAACTCTTCGACACCGCCGGCATCAAGGCCGCCTACGAGGCCGTCCTCACGGACACCCCGCACTCCGCCCTCCAGTACTCCACCACCGAGGGCGACCCCGGCCTGCGCGAGGCCGTCGCCGCCCGGCTGACCGCCCGCGGGACGGCCACCACCGCCGACGACCTGCTCGTCACCACCGGCTCCCAGCAGGCCCTCACCCTGCTCGCCACGGCGCTCCTCGAACCGGGCGGCGTCGTCCTCGTCGAGGACCCCTGCTACCTCGCCGCCCTCCAGTCCTTCGGCTTCGCCGGCGCCCGCGTCGTCCCCGTCCCCACCGACGAGGACGGCATCATCCCCGAGGCCCTCGACGAGATCGCCGCCCGCGAGAAGCCCACCCTCCTCTACGTCATCCCGACCTTCCAGAACCCCACCGGCCGCACCCTGCCCCTCGCGCGCCGCACCGCCGTCGCCGAGGCCGCGGCCCGCCACGGCTTCTGGATCGCCGAGGACGACCCGTACGGCGAGCTCCGCTTCGACGGAGAGCCCGTGCCCCTCGTCGCGAGCCTCCCCGCCGGCGCCGACCGCACGGTCCTCCTCGGCTCCTTCTCCAAGGTCATGGCCCCCGGCCTGCGCCTCGGGTACCTGCGCGCCCCCGCCGCGCTCCGGCGCGCCTGCGTCATCGCCAAGCAGGCCGCCGACCTGCACACCTCCACCGTCGACCAGGCCGCCGTCGCCCGCTACCTCCGGGACCGCGACCTCGACGCCCACGTCGCCGGAGTGCGCGCCGCCTACCGCGCCCGCCGCGACGCCATGCTCGACGGCCTGCCCGCCGCCCTCCCCGGCGGCAGCCGCTGGAACCGGCCCGAGGGCGGCATGTTCGTCTGGGCCACCCTCCCCGAGGGCCACGACGCCACCGCCCTCCTCCCCGCCGCCGTCGGCCACGACGTCGCCTACGTCCCCGGCGCCCCCTTCTTCGCCGGCACCCCCGACCCGGCCTCCCTCCGCCTCTCCTTCACCACCCACACCCCCGAGGAGATCGCCGAGGGGCTGAGCCGCCTGGCCAGGATCTTCGCGTGAGGCCGGGACCGCCCGTGACCGGCCCGTAGCCCTCCCGTCACCCGTTCGCCCGTGTCGTTGTTGGGCCGAACGGGTGAGGGGCGGGAGGATGGGGCCATGAGTAGGTACGAGAGGTACGACGTCACCGACGAGCAGTGGGAGGGCCTGGCCCAGGTCCTGCCGCTGCGCGGCCGTGACGAATGGCCGTCCAGGGTCGACCACCGCACGATCCCCGAACAGTACGAGTCCGCCGAACAGCGCCGCATGGTCGTGCTGCGGGTCCAGGTCTTCGCCGACGCCCGCGAGGTCGCCGAGTACCTCATCGCCCAGATCCCGGTCCTGCTCGACCTCACCGGCGCCGACCCCGAAGTCGCCAAGCGCGTCCTCGACTTCAGCAGCGGCGTCGTCTTCGGCCTCGGCAGCGGCATGCACCGCGTCGACCGCAACGTCTTCCTGCTGGCCCCTCCCGGGACCGAGGTCGAGAGCACCGGCGACGGCCCGGCCGGCGACGAGGACGACGAGCCCGTCGGCGCCCCGCGCGCGGGTGTCCCCCGATCGTAGGAAGGCCCTCTCGGCGTAACGGTTCGTCAGCACGGCCCCTGCGTACGGTCCGATCATGGACCTCACCAGCGGCTCCGCCCTCGCCCGCACGCCCGACTCCCGTACCTCCGGATCCCCTGCCTCCGGATCCGGAGCTCCCGACACTCGTACTCCCGAATTCCGTACCTCCGCGTCCGTGTCCGCGGTCCCTCGTCCGGAGACCGTGCCGCATCCCCGTCCGACCCCCTCACCGGTTCCTGTTCCGGTCCCGGCCTCGGATCCGGTCCCGGGGGCAGGCGGCGGCGGCGGGGCTCGTACGGGGGCGGGCGCGGGTACGGAATCAGGGGCCGACACGAGTACGCGTACGGTCACGGGACCGGGCGCGGGGCCGAGCGCCGTCCCGCGGTCCCGCGAGGGCGGCGGCGCAGGGGCGGGCTCCGGGGGCCGCGCCGGGTCCGGGGCCCGCCGCCGTCCGCGTACCGACGGCGGCGTCGCGGGGGCCGAGCCGCCGGCGGTGCCGCGGCCCGTGGTGACGGAACTGCGGCTCTCCGCCTACGCCGGACGGCAGCGCGCCACGTACCGCCTCGGGCCCGTCACCCTCTTCACCGGCCCCAGCGGCAGCGGCAAGTCCACCGTCCTCGGCGCCTACGAGGCGCTCGCGCGGCTCGGCGCGGGGGACCCGCTCGCCGAGGTCTTCCCCGACCCCGCCGCCCTCGTCCCCGACGGCGCCCAGCCCGACTCCCAGGGGCGCCGGGGCTTCCGCATCGGCTGCACCGTCGACGGACCCGTCGGCCCGGTCCGGCTGGACCTCGCCGTCCAGGCCGAACCGCAGCTCCGCATCGTCGGCGAACGCCTCACCCGGCACGACCGTACCCTCCTCACCACCGCCCTCAGGGACCCCGGCCGCGCCACCGTCCAGGCCGCCTGGCTCACCGCGGGCGCCACCCCCGTCACCCGCGCCCCGCTGCCCGACGACCTCCTCGGCACCGCCCTCCTCCCGCTGCGGGTCGCGGGCGCCACCGAGGGACAGCGCGAGGTGCTCGCCGCGGCCGAACAGGCGGTGGTCGGCCTGCGCTCCCTCTTCCCCTGCGCCCCCGAGCCGGCCAGGATGCGCGCCCCCGCCCTTCCCGGCGAGGGCCGGCTCCTGCGCGACTGCGCCAACCTCGCCGAGGTGCTGCACCGCACCCACACCGCCTGCCCGCGCCGCCACCAGCGCCTCGCCGCCGTCGCCGGCGCGGGCTGCGCCGGACCCGTCACCGGCGTCGGGGTGCGGGAACTCGCCGACGGCACCGTCCACGCCCTCCTGGACCGGGGCACCCGGCCCGCCACCCCGCTCGGCCGCCTCGGCGACGGCGAACTGCGCTACCTGGCCCTCGCGCTGACCCTCCTGACCGGCCCGGGCGTCCTCGCCATGGACCGCATCGCGGAGGTCCCGGACGCCATGCAGTGCCTCACCCTCCTCACCGACGACCTCGACCGGGGGCTCGACGACCGCCAGTGCTCCGCCCTCCTCGACCTGGCCGCCGCCATCGCCGCCGACGGCCACATCCGGCTCGCGGGGGCGGTCCGCGAGGGCACCGCGGCGGAAGCCCGGCGGACGCCCGGCGTGACGGTGGTAGACCTGACCCCGTGACGGACACCGAACACGACGTGGCGGGGCTCCAGCGCCGCCTCGCCGCCTTCGCGGCGGCGCGCGACTGGCAGCCCTACCACACGCCCAAGAACCTGGCGGCGGCGCTCAGCGTCGAGGCGGCCGAACTGCTGGAGATCTTCCAGTGGTCGACCCCCGAGCAGGCGGAGAGGGTGATGGAGGACCCGGACTCGGCCCACCGGGTCGAGGACGAGGTGGCCGACGTCCTCGCCTATCTCCTCCAGTTCTGCCAGGTGTTGGGGCTCGACCCGCTTGCCGCGCTCGCCGCCAAGATCGACCGGAACGAGCTCCGTTTCCCGCCCCGCAGACGGGACGGAAGGGACGAGTCGGACGCCGATGGGAGCGATCGTCACTCTTCGGAGTGATCGCTTCATCCCGGTCGAGATGCCTGTCCACAGATTTCCGAATTCCTCTGGTGCCGGGGCTCAGGCGGCCTCACTCTGGGTAGTGGATTGAGGGAACGGCAAGTCGCACGAACGGGGGCGGAGTTGATGGAAGCGGAGCGGCTCGTCCTGGCCGGCCTGCACGCGCTGGCCGAGAGCGGGACGGCACACGACATCGTGGCGGAAGCCTGGCAGGCCCGAGCCCTCGCCCAGGCCATAGGGAGTCACCTCGCCCTCTGCGGACCGCTGGAGCTGCGGGGCGAGGCGCGGGGGCTGAGCGAGGCGGGGGAGTACCCGGCGTGGGGCGCGGCCGGGCCGCGCGCCGCCCGGCTGACCGAGGTCGGGGACCCGCGTTCGGCGCTCACCGCCCTCGGGGAACTCCTCGGGGAGGTCGGCATCGCCCTCGTCGGGGTGGCCTCGGTCACCGACGACGAGGGGCTGTACTGGCAGTGCATGGAGGCGATCGACGCCGCCGACGAGGCCGGCGACCGGGTCCGGGGGATGCTCCGTCGCCTCGACGTCCGAGAACAGGGCCGGGCCCGCCCTCCCGACCCGCCCCGGGGCCGAGCGGGCCCCCTGCCGGCCATCCCGCACCCCGGCCACGCCGCCCCCCGCCCGGCCCCCGAGCCCGGCCGGGAGCGGGAGCAGGAGCAAGAGCGGGAGCAGGAGTGGGAGCGGGGGCCGGAACCGGAGCGGGGACGCGGCCGGGCCCGGGACCGGTGACGGCCCCGGGCCCGGAGACGGGAGCGGCGAGCGAGGGGAGAAAGGAAAGAGGAGGGAGGGGAAGGGGAGCGGGGCAGGAGAGAGGGGACGGCGGTCGATCAGAGGGCTTCGCGACCGCTGCCGTGGTCGCCGCCGTGACCGTTGGCAGGGCTGCCGCCGTGGCCGGTGACGTACGCGTCGGCGGTGGCTTCCGGCTCCAGGCGCTCCGCCGTGGACTGGAGGTCGGCGTCCAGCTGGGAGAGGTCGGCGGAGAGGGCGGCCATCAGCTCCTCCATCTGCTGGAGCAGCCCCTTCGGGGCTCCCGGAGCCTGCTGCTCGGGCACGGACTGCGGCACGGACTGCGGCGCGTGCTGCTCGGGCAGTGCCTGCTCCGACGCGGCTTCCTGGGACATCGCGGCCTCCTCGACCCGGACCCCGGCCGGCTCGGACGGGACCACGGGAGAAGAACGACGCACCGGCTGCGGCCGCCGGCACGCGGGCCGGGCGGTCCGGCTCCGCACGAGCAAACGACGGGGCCCGGTCACGGTCACTGGCCAGTGCTGACGCGTCCCGCCAGGGGGACGGATATTCACCCGCCCGTGCCGGACGGGCCCGCACGCTGACGCACGGCTTGACGCGCGGTTTGACACGAACGGCTCGACACGCACCGACGGTGCAGGATGGAGGCATGGATCTTCGCATCTTCACGGAACCCCAGCAGGGCGCCGACTACGACACCCTCCTCAGGGTGGCCCGCGCCACCGAGGAGCTCGGCTTCGACGCGTTCTTCCGCTCCGACCACTATCTGCGCATGGGCCCGGGCGACGGCCTGCCCGGGCCGACCGACGCCTGGATCACCCTCGCGGGGCTCGCCCGGGAGACCCGGCGGATCCGCCTCGGCACCCTGATGACCGCCGGCACCTTCCGGCTGCCGGGCGTCCTCGCCATCCAGGTGGCCCAGGTCGACCAGATGTCGGGCGGGCGGATCGAACTCGGCCTCGGCGCGGGGTGGTTCGAGGAGGAGCACACCGCCTACGGCATTCCGTTCCCGAAGGAGAAGTTCGGCCGGCTGGAGGAGCAGCTGGCGATCGTCACGGGCCTGTGGGAGACCGAGCCGGGCAAGACCTTCTCCTACGAGGGAAGGCACTACCGCCTCGCCGACTCGCCCGCCCTGCCCAAGCCCGCCCAGCGGAAGATCCCGGTCCTGATCGGCGGCCACGGCGCGACCCGCACGCCGAGGCTGGCGGCGCGGTACGCGGACGAGTTCAACATCCCGTTCGCGTCCCTGGAGGACACCGAGCGGCAGTTCGGCCGCGTCCGCGCCGCGGCCGAGGAGGCCGGGCGGCCCGCCGACGACCTCGTGTACTCCAACGCGCTGGTCGTCTGCGTCGGCAAGGACGACGCCGAGGTGGCGCGCCGGGCGGCCGCCATCGGCCGGGACGTGGCGGAGCTGAAGGCCAACGGCCTCGCGGGCTCGCCCGCGGAGGTCGCCGACAAGCTCGGCCGCTACGCGGCGGTCGGCTCCTCCCGGGTCTACCTCCAGGTCCTCGACCTGGACGACCTGGACCACCTGGAGCTGATCTCCGCCCAGGTCGCGCCGCAGCTGGGCTGAGTCCGATGGCACCGGCCCGGACGTTCGCCCAGGCGCTCGCCGACGGGGTGCTGGTCCTCGACGGCGGGCTCTCCAACCAGCTGGAGGCCCAGGGCTGCGACCTGTCGGACGCGCTCTGGTCGGCGCGGCTGCTCGCCGACGCGCCCGAACAGATCGAGGCGGCCCACACCGCCTACGTCCGGGCCGGAGCCGAGGTGCTGATCACCTCCGGCTACCAGGCCACCTACGAGGGCTTCGCCCGCCGGGGCCTGGACCGGGCGGCCACGACGGCGCTCCTGCACCGGAGCGTGTCACTGGCCGGGGAGGCCGGGCGGGGGAGCCGCTGGGTGGCGGCCTCCGTGGGGCCGTACGGGGCGATGCTGGCGGACGGGAGCGAGTACCGGGGGCGGTACGGGCTGTCGGTCCGGGAGCTGGAGCGCTTCCACCGCCCGAGGGTGGAGGCCCTCGCGGCGGCGGGGCCGGACGTGCTGGCCCTGGAGACGGTGCCGGACGCCGACGAGGCGGAGGCGCTCCTGCGGGCGGTCGCCGGGTGCGGGTTGCCGGTCTGGCTCTCGTACACGGTGGCGGGCGGCCGGACCCGGGCCGGGCAGGGGCTGGCCGAGGCCTTCGCGGTGGCGGCGGGGAACGACCAGGTGGTGGCGGTCGGGGTGAACTGCTGCGACCCGGCCGAGGCGGCCGGGGCGCTGACGGTCGCCGCCGGGGTGACCGGAAAGCCCGGCGTCGTCTACCCCAACAGCGGCGAGCGCTGGGACGCCCGCTCCCGCGGGTGGCGCGGCGGCACGGCCTTCGGCCCCGCCGAGGCCCCCGGCCTGGCCGAAGCCTGGGCGGCGGCCGGCGCCCGCCTGATCGGCGGCTGCTGCCGCGTCGGCCCCGGCACGATCGCCGCCCTGGCCGGATGGAGGGGCTGAGGAGCCGGTCTGTCGGTGCCGGGAGGCAGACTGCTGCGCATGACTGTGGTGACCGCGCGGGATTACGCCTGGATACGTTCCTCCCGGATGTTCGGCGACGCGATGAGGGGCGGATACGGCCTGGCCCTTGTCCGCGGCCTCGCCCCCACCGACGTACTGCGTCTGATGGAGGCCGAGCCGAAGGGCACGGGCGAGGGACTGGAGGCTCTGGTCGAGGAGCACCTGGAGCATCGCGACGCGACGGACTACCGGGACGACTCCTTCATCGCGGGCGCTTTCACCGTGCCGGGAGCAGACGGCGACTGGACGCTCGTCTTCGACTTCGACGGGGGCGTGGGGGTGACACGGTTCATGCCGGCCCTGTCGCGGAACGGAAGAGCCGTGTCGCATTCCACCAACGGGGGCATGCCGATCGACCTTTTCGACTGGTACGAGGGCGGTGAGCTGCGGACCGGCTTCGAATGGCCCACGAACAGATACGGCAGCACCCCGGACGAGCTGGTCCCGGTGATGCGTGAGATCGGCTTCGACCTGGGCGAGGACGAGGACGGCACGGGCCCGAGCACCGATACCAAGGCGGCGGTGCTCGCCCTCACCGAGCACCTGACGGGGGTGCGGCTCACGGAGCAGCTTCTCGGGAACGCCGAGTACCACTTCGGGCACGTGCCGGAGGCGCCCGCCGAGGAGTGGACCAAGGTGATCATCGACGTCACCGGTGCGGACGGGGAACGGTTCCACGAAGAGGTCACCCGCGAGGAGGTGGAGGCCGCCACCGCCCTCGCCCGGACCCGAGCCGGGGAACCGATCGTCGTCCTCGGTCCCTCGTCACCCGCTCCTTAGGCGGCGCCGTCGCTCGGCCCGGGGGGGGCGGGGGAAAATTGCTGGTGGGTGGGGGTGGGGGGCTTCATACTCGGGCCTGTGTTCCTGACGATCAGTACCACCGGCAACCCGGAGCGACCCGCGACCGATCTCGGATTCCTGCTGCACAAGCATCCCGGGCGGGCGCAGGCGTTCTCGACCTCGCACGGCGTCGCGCACGTGCTCTACCCCGAGGCCACCGCGGAGCGCTGCACCGCGGCCCTCCTCCTGGAGGTGGACCCCGTGGCGCTGGTGCGCCGCGGCAAGGGCAAGGGGCGGGGCGGCGCCCCGGACGCGGCACTCGCGCAGTACGTGAACGACCGGCCCTACGCCGCGTCCTCGCTGCTCGCGGTCGCCCTCGCGCAGGTCTTCAAGACGGCGCTGCACGGGGTGTGCCGGGCGCTGCCGGAGCGGGCGGCGGGGCCGATGCCGTTGCGGATCGAGGTGCCGGTGCTGCCGGCCCGGGGCGGTGCTGCGCTGGTCCGGGAGCTGTTCGGGCCGCTGGGCTGGACGACGGTGGACGCCGAACCGCTGGCGCTGGACGCGGAGTTCCCCGAGTGGGGCGACTCGCGGTACGTGCGGCTGGTCCTGGAGGGCGAGGGGCTGCGGCTCGCGGACGCGCTGAACCAGCTCTACGTGCTGCTGCCGGTCCTCGACGACGCCAAGCACTACTGGGTGGCGCCCGACGAGGTGGACAAGCTGCTGCGGGCCGGCGAGGGCTGGCTGGCGTCCCACCCGCGGCGCGAGCTGATCACCACCCGCTACCTGTCCCGCCGCCGGAGCCTCGCCCGCGAGGCGTCGGAGCGGCTCGAACTGGTGCGGCTGGCCGAGGCCGACGGGCTCGACGTCGAGGACGTCGACAACGCCGTGGACGAGACGAGCGACACCGAGGAGCGGCCGGTGCCGCTCGCCGCGCACCGGCGGGCGGCGATCCTGGCGGCGCTGCGGGCCGCGGGGGCCGCGCGCGTCCTCGATCTGGGCTGCGGCCAGGGGCAGTTGGTGCAGGAGCTGCTCAAGGACGTCCGGTTCACGGAGATCGTGGGCGTGGACGTGTCGGTACGGGCGCTGACCGTCGCCGCGCGCCGGCTGCGGCTGGACCGGATGGGCGAGCGGCAGGCGGCCCGGGTGAAGCTGGTGCAGGGCTCGCTCGCGTACACGGACAAGCGGCTCGGCGGCTATGACGCGGCGGTGCTGAGCGAGGTGATCGAGCACCTGGACCTGCCGAGGCTGCCGGCCCTGGAGTACGCGGTGTTCGGCGCGGCCAGGCCCCGTACGGTCGTGGTGACCACGCCGAACGTCGAGTACAACGTGCGCTGGGAGTCGCTGCCCGCCGGGCGCGCCCGGCACGCCGACCACCGCTTCGAGTGGACCAGGGCGGAGTTCCGCGCCTGGGCGGCCGGGGTGGCCGAGCGGTACGGATACGGGGTGGAGTTCGCGCCCGTCGGGACGGACGACCCCGAGGTGGGGGCGCCCACGCAGATGGGCGTGTTCACCCGGACCGGCGCGGAGGCCGGAAGCGACGAGAGGGAGAAGGAGGGCCGGGCATGAGTGCCGACACGAACGTCACCACCACCGCGGACGGGGCGGGGAAGCGGCTGCTGCCCGTCACCGACCTGTCCCTCGTCGTGCTCGTGGGGGCGACCGGTTCCGGGAAGTCGTCCTTCGCGCGCCGGCACTTCAAGCCGACCGAGGTGGTGTCCTCGGACTTCTGCCGGGGACTCGTCGCGGACGACGAGAACGACCAGTCGGCGTCGAAGGACGCCTTCGACGTCCTCCACTACATCGTGGGCAAGCGGCTCGCGGCCGGCCGGCTGACCGTCGTCGACGCCACCAACGTGCAGCGCGAGGCGCGCCGCCAACTGGTGGCGCTGGCCCGCGAGCACGACGTGCTGCCGATCGCGATCGTGCTCGACCCGCCGGAGGCGGTGTGCCGGGAGCGCAACGCCCTGCGGGCCGACCGGGCCGGCATGCCCGATCACGTGATCCCCCGTCACCGGCGCGAACTGCACCGGGGGTTGAAGGGACTGGAGCGGGAGGGCTTCCGCAAGGTCCACGTCCTCAGGTCGGTCGCGGAGGCGGACGCGGCGGAGGTGGTGCGGGAGCGCCGCTTCAACGACCTGCGCCACCTCACCGGACCGTTCGACATCATCGGCGACGTCCACGGGTGCCGGAGCGAGCTGGAGACGCTGCTCGGCCGGCTCGGCTATGTCGACGGCGCGCACCCGGAGGGGCGCACGGCGGTCTTCGTCGGCGACCTGGTCGACCGGGGGCCGGACTCACCGGGCGTGCTGCGCCGGGTGATGGGCATGGTGGCGGCCGGGAACGCGCTCTGCGTGCCGGGCAACCACGAGAACAAGCTGGGGCGCTGGCTGAGGGGCGGGAAGGTCCAGCGGACCCACGGCCTCGCCGAGACGATCGAGCAGCTGGAGCGCGAGCCCGCCGAGTTCCGGGAGGAGGTGCGGAAGTTCATCGACGGACTCGTCAGCCACTACGTCCTCGACGGCGGCGACCTGGTGGTGTGCCACGCCGGCCTGCCGGAGAAGTACCACGGCCGCACCTCGGGCCGGGTCCGCTCGCACGCGCTGTACGGCGACACCACCGGCGAGACCGACGCCTTCGGACTGCCGGTGCGCTACCCGTGGGCGGAGGACTACCGGGGCCGGGCGACGGTCGTGTACGGCCACACGCCGGTGCCGACGACGTCCTGGGTCAACAACACCATCTGCCTGGACACCGGCGCGGTGTTCGGCGGGCGGATGACCGCGCTGCGCTGGCCGGAGCGCGAACTCGTCGACGTACCGGCCGAGCGGGTCTGGTACGAGCCGGCCCGGCCGCTGGCGTCCGAGGCGCCCGGCGGCCACGAGGGCCGGCCGCTCGACCTCGCCGACGTGCACGGACGGCGGACGGTGGAGACCCGGCACCTGGGCCGCGTGGCGGTCCGCGAGGAGAACGCGGCGGCGGCCCTGGAGGTCATGAGCCGCTTCGCGGTCGACCCCCGGCTGCTCGCCTACCTGCCGCCGACGATGGCGCCGACGCCGACCGCGCGGGCCGAGGGCTATCTGGAGCACCCGGCGGAGGCGTTCGCGCAGTACCGGGCGGACGGCGTCGAGCGGGTCGTGTGCGAGGAGAAGCACATGGGCTCGCGGGCGGTGGCGCTGGTCTGCCGGGACGCGGAGGCGGCCCGGGAGCGGTTCGGCGTGGACGGGCCGACGGGCGCCCTGCACACCCGCACCGGCCGTCCGTTCCTCGACGACGCCGCCGCCACCGAGGAGGTCCTGGCGCGGCTGCGGACGGCGATCGGCGCGGCCGGCCTGTGGGAGGAGCTCGACACCGACTGGCTGCTGCTGGACGGCGAGCTGATGCCGTGGTCGCTGAAGTCGGGCGGACTGCTGCGCCACCAGTACGCGGCGGTCGGCGCGGCGTCGGGAGCCGTCCTCCCGGAGGCCGTGCGGGCGCTGGAGTCGGCGGTCGCGCGC
Organism: Streptomyces sp. NPDC058758; assembly: GCF_042746075.1. Taxonomy (NCBI): domain Bacteria; kingdom Bacillati; phylum Actinomycetota; class Actinomycetes; order Kitasatosporales; family Streptomycetaceae; genus Streptomyces; species Streptomyces sp. NPDC058758. The sequence continues at coordinate 35,741 of NZ_JBHYPS010000055.1, forward strand.
GGGGTCGAGGGGCTCGACGGGCTGCTCGCGGCGCAGCGGGAGCGGGCGGCCGACGCGGGCGCGTTCACCGAGGCGTACCGGCGGTACTGCTGGCCGACGGACGGCCTGGACGGGGTGCGGTTCGCGCCCTTCCAGCTGCTCGCCGTGCGGGGGCGCTCGCTCGCGGAGGTCCCGCACGACACGCAGCTGGGGTGGCTGGACCGGCTCGTGGAGCACGATCCGACGGGGCTGCTCCAGGTGACGCGGCGGATCCTCGTCGACACCGGCGACGAGGAGTCCGTCCGCGCGGGCACCGACTGGTGGCTGGAACTGACCGGCGCCGGCGGCGAGGGCATGGTCGTCAAGCCGCTCGCCGCGCTGGTCAGGGACGGCTCGGGCCGTCCGGTGCAGCCGGGGGTGAAGGTGCGGGGCCGGGAGTACCTGCGGATCGTGTACGGCCCCGAGTACACCCGTCCGGAGAACCTGGCGCGGCTGCGGCAGCGCTCCCTCGGCCACAAGCGCTCGCTCGCCCTGCGCGAGTACGCGCTCGGTCTGGAGGCGCTGGAGCGGCTCGCGGCCGGGGAGCCGCTGTGGCGGGTGCACGAGGCGGTCTTCGCGGTGCTGGCCCTGGAGTCGGAGCCGGTGGACCCGAGGCTGTAGGGGGCACGCGGCGGGCCCCGGCGGCGGGGGCGGGCCCCCTGGAGCGGGGCCCCGGTGGGGAATTCGGCCGTGCGCGTCCCACGCGCACGGCCGTCCGCTCCGTCAGGATGGGCGCATGGGATTCCATGTCGACTCAGAGACCGGCCGGCTCCGCCGCGTGATCCTCCACCGCCCCGATCTGGAGCTGAAGCGGCTGACCCCGTCCAACAAGGACGCCCTGCTCTTCGACGACGTGCTGTGGGTGCGGCGGGCCCGCCAGGAGCACGACGGCTTCGCGGACGTGCTGCGGGACCGGGGCGTGGAGGTGCACCTCTTCGGCGATCTGCTGGGGGAGGCGCTGGAGGTGCCGGCGGCGCGGGCGCTGGTCCTGGACCGGGTCTTCGACGAGAAGGAGTACGGGCCGCTCGCCGCCGACCACCTGCGGGCCGCCTTCGACTCGCTGGGCACCGGCGCGCTGGTGGAGGCGCTGGTGGGCGGGATGACGAAGCGGGAGTTCCTGGCGGCGCACCGGGAGCCGACGTCGGTCCGCTTCCACGCGCTGGAGCTGGACGACTTCGTGCTCGGTCCGCTGCCGAACCACCTCTTCACCCGGGACACCTCGGCGTGGATCTACGACGGGGTGTCGATCAACGCGATGAAGTGGCCGGCGCGGCAGCGCGAGACGGTGCACTTCGAGGCGATCTACAAGCACCACCCGCTCTTCACGGGTCCGGAGGCGGGGGCGTTCCACCACTGGTCGGAGGGCCAGGCGGACTACCCGTCGACGATCGAGGGCGGCGACGTGCTCGTCATCGGCAACGGCGCGGTGCTCATCGGGATGAGCGAGCGGACGACGCCGCAGGCCGTGGAGATGCTGGCGCGGGGGCTGTTCGCGGCGGGGTCGGCGCGGACGATCGTGGCGCTCGACATGCCGAAGCGGCGGGCGTTCATGCACCTGGACACGGTGATGACGATGGTGGACGGGGACACCTTCACCCAGTACGCGGGGCTCGGGATGCTGCGCTCGTACACGATCGAGCCGGGCGACGAGGGGCAGGCGCTGCGGGTGACGGACCATCCGCCGGAGCAGATGCACAGCGCGATCGCCGCCGCGCTGGGGCTCCAGGACGTGCGGGTGCTGACGGCGACACAGGACGTGCACGCGGCGGAGCGGGAGCAGTGGGACGACGGCTGCAACGTGCTGGCGGTGGAGCCGGGGGTGGTGGTGGCGTACGAGCGGAACGTGACGACCAACACGCACCTGCGGAAGCGGGGCATCGAGGTGATCGAGATCCCGGGGAGCGAGCTGGGGCGGGGCCGGGGCGGCCCGCGCTGCATGAGCTGCCCGGTGGTGCGGGACGCGGTGTGAGGCGGGGGGTACGGGGTGAGGTGCGGGGCGCGGTGTGAGGCGGAGGCATGGGGTGAGGTGTGAGGCGGGGGACGCGGTGTGAGGCGCGGGAAGGACCGGGGGTCTGTATAAGCATGCTGATGTACGTATAGACTTCCAGCGTCCCGTACGGCTCGTCCCTGCCCGTACCCACCCACCCGAGGAGCGCCCACCATGGCCCTTGACCTCTCCGGCCGCCACTTCCTCAAGGAGCTGGACTTCACCGCCGAGGAGTTCCGCGGCCTGGTCGACCTCGCCGCCGAGCTGAAGGCCGCCAAGAAGGCCGGCACCGAGGTGCGCCGGCTCTCCGGCAGGAACATCGCCCTGATCTTCGAGAAGACCTCCACCCGCACCCGCTGCGCCTTCGAGGTCGCCGCCGCCGACCAGGGCGCCTCCACCACCTACCTCGACCCCTCCGGCTCCCAGATGGGGCACAAGGAGTCGGTGAAGGACACCGCCCGCGTCCTCGGCCGCATGTTCGACGGCATCGAGTACCGGGGCGACAGCCAGGCCACCGTGGAGGAGCTGGCCGAGTTCGCCGGCGTCCCCGTCTTCAACGGCCTGACCGACGACTGGCACCCCACCCAGATGCTCGCCGACGTGCTCACCATGACCGAGCACAGCGACAAGCCCCTGGAGTCGATCACCTTCGCCTACCTCGGCGACGCCCGCTTCAACATGGGCAACTCCTACCTCGTCACCGGAGCCCTGCTCGGCATGGACGTGCGGATCGTCGCGCCCGAGGCGTACTGGCCCGCAGAGGAGGTCGTCGCCGCCGCCCGCGAGCTGGCCGAGGCGAGCGGGGCCAGGCTCACCCTCACCGAGTCCGTCGCCGAGGGCGTCCGGGGCGCCGACTTCGTCGTCACCGACGTGTGGGTCTCGATGGGCGAGCCCAAGGAGGTGTGGGACGAGCGGATCGCCGCCCTCGCCCCGTACTCCGTCACCATGGACGTGCTGCGCGCCACCGGGAACCCCGACGTCAAGTTCCTGCACTGCCTGCCCGCCTACCACGACCTCGGCACCAAGGTCGCCCGCGAGGTCCACGACCGGCACGGCCTGACCGAGCTGGAGGTCTCCGACGAGGTCTTCGAATCGGCCCACTCGGTCGTCTTCGACGAGGCCGAGAACCGGCTCCACACCATCAAGGCTGTCCTCGTCGCCACCCTGGCCGGCCCCGCGCCGCGGCCCACCGGGGCATAGCTTTGCGCCCGATTGGGTGAATATGCGGCGTACGGTCTACGATCGCATCGTTCAGGGGGGTGGGGGCATACATGACCCGGCCCCCCACACCCAAGCGCCACGGGCCGGACACCCAAAACCCCACACAAGAAGCAACCCAAGGTTTGGCG
>NZ_JBHYPS010000056.1:0-38271 GCF_042746075.1 Streptomyces sp. NPDC058758
GGGGGTCCGCGCCCCGGCGCCCCCCCCGCCCCCCCCCCGCCCGGCCCGCCCGGGCCCCCCCCCCCGGCCGGGGGAGGCCCCATCGAGGAGGACCAGGCCCATGCCGCTGCACACCGGTGACCACGAGTCCCCCCGCGCCGCCGCCCCGCCCCCGGGCGCCGGCCCTCCCCCGCCCGCGCCCGCCGTCAGCACGCGGGGCCTGGTCAAGAGCTACCGGGGCCCGGACGGCACCACCACCCACGCGGTGCGCGGTCTCGACCTGGACGTGCGCCAGGGCGAGACGTTCGCCTTCCTCGGCCCCAACGGCGCGGGGAAGTCCACCACCATCGCGATGCTCTGCGCCCTCACCCGGCCCACGTCCGGTCGCGCGACCGTGGCGGGCGCCGACGTCCTCACCGAGCCCGGTCGGGTGCGCCGCCGGGTCGGCCTGCTCTTCCAGCACAGCGCCCTCGACCCGGACCTGACGGCCGAGCAGAACCTCCGCGTCCACGCGCGCCTGTACGGGCTCCGCCGCGGCGAGGTCCGCCGCCGCACGGCCGAGGTCCTCGACCTCGCCGGCCTGGCCGACCGGCGCCGCTCGCCCGTCCGCACCCTGTCGGGCGGCATGCGGCGGCGCCTGGAACTGGCCCGTCAGCTCCTGCACTCGCCGCGGGTGCTGTTCCTGGACGAGCCGACCACCGGCCTCGATCCGCACGCCCGCGCCCGCGTCCGGGAGCAGCTGCGGGACCTGCGGGACCGGCACGGCAGCACCCTGTTCGTCACCACCCACTACCTGGACGAGGCCGAGCACTGCGACCGGCTCGCCATCATCGACCGGGGCAGGCTGGTGGCGCAGGGCACCCCGCACGAGGTGAAGGCCGCGATCGGGGACGACCGGGTGGCGCTGCGCACGAGCGACGACGAGGCCGCCCGGCGGGTCGTCGGCGCGCTCGCGCCCCCGGACCGGACCGTCACCGTCGACGCGGAGGGGCTGTGGCTGCGGGTGCCCGACGGCAGCGCCTGGATCCCGCGCCTGTGCGCGGCCCTGGGGGCCCGCGGCATCGCCGTGCACACCGCGTCCGCGACCCCGCCCACCCTCGACGACGTCTTCTTCCACCACACCGGCCGCAGCATGACCCCGGACGGAGGCGGCCGATGAGCACGCTCGCCCGGCCGGAGCCCGACGGCGCCGGGGCCGGAACCGCTACCGGAGCCCGTGCCGAAGCCCGTGCCGGCGCCGGTGCCGGTGCCGGTGCCAAAGCCCGTGCCGGTGCCGATGTCGGTGGGGGAACCGAGGCACTGCCCCGCCTCCGGCACGAACTGCGTGCCCTGCACGGGCTGGTCCACCGCGATCTGCTCCGCCTCGCCCGCCAGCGGACCCCCACCGCGCTGATGCTGCTCCACCCGGTGCTGTACCTGTTCATCCTGGGCGGCGGCCTGGCGGCGCTCGTCCCCACCGCCTCGCTGGGCGTCGGCTACCGGACGTACCTCTTCCCCGGCATGCTGATGATGACCGTGCAGACCCCGGCCATCATGGTCGGCATCCGCCTGATCACGGACCGGCAGAGCGGCTACCTCCGCGAGCTGCTGATGGCCCCGGTCGGCCGCGCCACCCTGCTGCTGGGCAGCTGCGCGGGCGGGACGCTGGTCGCCACGGTGCAGGGCGCGGTCCTCCTCGCGCTGGCCGGCGCGGTCGGCCTCCCGTACGACCCGGTCCTGTTCGCCCTGCTCCTCGGGGGCATGCTCCTGGCCTCCTTCGCCCTCACCGCGCTCTCCCTGGCGCTGGCCGTGGGCCTGAGCCGGCCGGAGACGTTCCACACGCTGCTGGGCCTGGTGATGATGCCGCTCCTCTTCCTCTCCGGCGGCTTCTTCCCCCTGGCGTCCCTGCCCGGCTGGGTCCAGCCCCTGGCCGCCGCGAACCCCCTCGCGTACGGCGTGGACGTGCTGCGCCGCGCCATCGCCCTGCGGGCGCCGGAGCAGGCCGCCGCCGGCGGCGTCGAGTGGGCCGGCCGGCAGCCGCCGCTCCCCCTCGAAGCGGGCCTGCTCCTGGCCTCCGGGGCACTGGCCCTGCTGTGGGCGGCCCGGCGTTTCAGCCGCCCGGAGTGAGTCCTCGGGGGGCGCGCCGGGGTCCGCGTCAGGGGCGGGGCTCCTGGTCCTCCTCCCCGGCTCCGAGCTGGTGATCGGCCCAGACGTAACCGGCCGGCAGCAGTTCGGCGACGGGCACCGCGCGGACGCGGCCCTCCGTGCCGACGACGACCTTGACGCCGGGGAAGTAGTCGAGGAGGACCTGGCGGCACCGGCCGCACGGCGGGACGACGCCCCGGTCGCGGTCGCCGACGGCGACGATCGTGTCGAGTGCGTAGACGCCCTGGGCCGCCGCCGCGCCGATGAGGACCAGTTCGGCGCAGGGTCCTCCGGTGAAGTGGTAGGCGTTCACGGCGGTGACGACCCGGCCGTCCGGGGCGCGGCCCGCGGCGGCCATGGTGTGGTTGTCGCCGCGGCAGCGGGCGCGGGCGACCCGCGTCGCGGCCCGCACCAGCTCGTCGTCGAGGGGGTCGAGGGGGGCGAGGGCTTCGGGTGCCTCAGGTGCGTCGGGTGCGTCGGGGTGGTGAGGGTGCGTCGGCATGGTTCTCCGCCTGGTCGGGATGTCCGCCGACCTTGGCCCGAACGGCGGGAATCCGCAAGCGGATACCGGACGGGCGCGGGCGGCCGGGTCAGCCGTAGCGCGCCGCCAGGGTGCGCACGGTGGCGGCGACGCGGGCGCGGAGCCCGTCCGGCGCGAGGACCTCCACCTCGGCGCCCAGGGCGAGGAGGGTGGCGTGGGCGTGGTCGGGGCCCTCGACGGGAAGCGTGGCGCGGGTCCAGCCGTCGGCCTCCCGGACGCCGTTCTCGGCGAGGGCCCGGGCAGCGGCGCCGGTGAGGCGGGCGGCGCCGCGCGGGGAGATCCGGACGACGGCCTCGTCCTGGTGGAGCCGGTCGTGGAAGTCCCGTTGGCTCGCCCGCCAGTGCGCGGCCAGGTCGAAGCCGGCGGGGATCTCCGCGTCCTCGTCGGTGACGGTCAGGGCGAGGATCTGGTCGACCCGGTACGTCCGCGGGCCGGGTCCGGCGACGAGGTACCAGCGGCCCGCCTTGAGCACCAGGCCGTAGGGCGCGAGCCGCCGGTCGACGTCGGTCGGCTCCTTCCAGCGCCGGTAGCGGACGGCGAGCACGCGCCCGGCGCGCACGGCTTCGGCGACCTGCGGCAGGAAGGGCGTCTCCGCGTCCTGCGCGTACCAGCCGGGGGCGTCGATGTGGAAGCGGGCGCGCAGCCGGTCGACGTGCTCGCGGAGCGGGGCGGGCAGGGCGGCGCGCAGTTTCAGCTGGGCGTCGGCGAAGTGGCCGCCGAGTCCCAGCTCGTCGGCGGCGACGGGCAGTCCGGCGAGGACGAGCGCCTCGGCCTCGCGCGCGTAGAGGCCGGTGAGCCGGGAGCGGTGGCCGGCGAGCAGCCGGTAGCCGCCGCGGTGCCCGGCGTCGCCGTACAGCGGCACTCCGGCGGCGTGCAGCGCCTCGACGTCCCGGTAGACGGTGCGGACGGAGACCTCCAGTTCCCCGGCGAGGTCGGCGGCGGTCATCCGGCCGCGGGTCTCCAGGAGGAGCAGGATCGACAGCAGACGGCTCGACTTCACCGACACAAGGTGTCAGTGGAGTCCTCCTACAGTCCAGCCATGACCTCCACGGAGAAGTACCCCACCGTTCCGGCGCCGGCCGGGCTCGACGACCGGCCGGCCGCGCGCGGCTTCGACTTCCTCGACGGCGCGTGGACGGTACGCAACCGCCGCCTCGCCGACTTCCTGGACCCGGAGAGCGGCTGGGAGGAGTTCGAAGGGCACACCACCGGCCGCCTCCTGTGGGGCGGGCGCGCCCACGTCGACGAGATCGTCTTCCCGTCGAAGTCCTTCAGCGGTCTGACGCTGCGGCTGTACGAGCCGGAGACCGGCGAGTGGACGCTGAACTGGTCGAGCACCCGCACCGGCCGGCTCGAACCACCGGTCCGCGGACGCTTCGCGGCGGACGGGACGGGAGAGTTCCACGGCGAGGACCACTACGCCGGCCGTCCGGTGCGGGTGCGGTTCCGCTGGTCGGAGATCACCTCCGGGACGGCCCGCTGGGAGCAGGCGTTCGCGCCCGCCGGCACGGAGGACTGGGTGGTGAACTGGGTCATGGACTTCCGCCGGGCCGCCGCCTGCGGCACGGCGCGCGAGGAGACCTCTTCGAGGGCGTAGGCGTCCTCGGGGGCGTAGGCGTCCTCGGGGAGAAGCCGTCCTCGGGGGGTGCCGTCCTCGGGGGGGGGTGCCGGTGTCCGGCCGGGGGGGCGGTGGCCGGTGGCGCGGCCGCCGGACCGCACCGCTCCCCGGGCCCGCCCGCCCTCTCCCGCTCTCCGCACCCATTCGCCGCACCGCGTCTACGACGTGGGTTCTCCGCACGACGCGAACTTCCCGGGGCCCTTCTTCTCGAACGTCTCCAGGGCGAGGGGTTCGGTGACGACCCGGGAGCCCCGCCGCACGCGTACGTCCACCGTGCCCATGGTCAGTTCGGGGAACTCGACGGCGTGGACGGACCGCCGGCCGTCCGCCATGACGCCGACCTCCTTCACGGGGACCGGAACCCCGTCGCAGGTGACGGCCTCCACCGTCTCGTGCTCCGCCCCGAAGACCACGTTCCAGCCGGTGGCCATCATGCGGACCAGGGGGACGAGCCGCGGTTCCTCCCCCACCGGGGGCGAGTCCGGCCGCGGCGCGCACATCACGGTCGTCATGCCGACGTTCATCGCGGCGCCGTGGCAGAAGCGCTTGTCCGCGGTCTCCCAGACGAAGAGCGCTCCTCCCGTCGACCCGGCGGCCACCAGCAGCCCGTGGGGGCCGGGGGCGTTGCGGCCTGCGGCGGCTGCCGACATCCGGTCGCGCGCCTCGGCGACGGCCTCGTCCACGCTCGCCGTGCGGGTGGCGGACGGCGCGGGGCGCGCCGACGCGCTCGCCGCGGTCTCCCCCGCCGCCGGCTTCGGCGCCGGGTCCTCCGCTCCCGCGCAGGACGCCACCGCGAGCACGGCACACCCCATGACCGCGGCGATCGCCGTTCTCCTCATCACCCTCGCCCTCCCCGCCCCTCGCGTCTCGTGTCCCCCACAGGACGTTCCGCCCGCCGCCCCGGTTCCCCGTCCGCGCCGGGCGGGCCGGGCGCGGACGGGCGGACGGGCGGGCCGGGCCGGGCCGCGGCTACCGGAAGGCCGGCAGGTGGCGTGCCACCCAGGCCTCGAAGGGGGCCGCGGGGCGGCCGAGGACGGCTTCCACGTCGGGACCGGCCTTCTGCTCCTCGGGGAGCGGGAGGCCGAGCACGTCCAGGGTGCCGCGCACGACCTCCTCCGGCATGAACGTCACCATCCGGGCGTGGGCCTCGGTGCGGGACAGCTCCACGAAGGCCACGTCCTCGCCGAGGGCCCGCGCGATCGCCTCGGTCTGCCGGCGCGGGGTGACCGCTTCGGGGCCGGTGAGTTCGTACGTACGGCCCGCGTGCCCGTCCTCCCGCAGCGCGGCGGCGGCGACGGCGGCGATGTCCGCCGGGTCGACGACCGGCAGGGCCACGTCCCCGAAGGGCGCGAAGACGGTACGCCGGGTGCGGACGGTCTCGGCCCAGGCGAAGGCGTTGGAGGCGAAGCCACCGGGGCGCAGCACGGTGTGGTCGGCACCGGAGGCGCGGACGGCGGCCTCGAACTCCCGCAGGCGGTCGTGCGAGGCCGCGTCGGGCCGGGTGGCGGCGGCCAGCGAGGAGACGAGGACGATCCGTTCGACCCCGGCGTCCCGCGCGGCGCCGACGAGGCCGGCCGGGTCCTCGCCGTGGCTGTTGAGTTCGCCGCCGAGCAGGAGGAAGAGGGCGCGGGCCCCTTCGACGGCCGGCCGCAGCCCCGCGGCGGTGCCGATGTCGGTCCGGACCCAGTGGACGCCGGGCGTCCCCCCGGCGCCCGGCGCGGCCTGCCGCGACACGGCCCTGACCTCCTCCCCCGCCCCCGCCCCCGCCAGCAGTTCCACCAGCGTCCGCCCGACGTTGCCCGTCGCGCCCGTCACCGTGATCATCCCGAACCCCCAAGAAACAAGTAAGCAAGCCGGTCAGGTGGTCGGCCAGTTACTTAGTAAGTTGACTGACTAACTGGAGGGACCGTAGCACGCCCCCGCCCCGGGCTGTCTATAGTCAGTCGGGTGACCAACTCAGTGAACCGACGGCAGCAGGCGTCCCAGAAGCGCCGGCGCCTGACGGCGGCGGCGGCCCGGGTCCTGCACGAGCAGGGAGTCGAACGGACCACCCTCGCGGACATCGCGCGCGAGGCGGACGTGCCCGTCGGGAACGTCTACTACTACTTCAAGACGAAGGACGAGCTGGTCCTGGCCGCCCTCGCGGAGCACAGCGCGCACCTGGACGAGCTCACCGCCGCCCTGGACCGGCTCGCCGACCCGCGCGACCGCCTGAAGGCGCTGGTGGAGGGCTGGATCGCCCAGCGCGACACGGCCGCGCGCTACGGCTGCCCCACCGGCACCCTCGCCGTCGAACTCGACAAGCGCGCCGACGGCACCCTGGACGCCGAGGCCGGCACGGTCATCCGCCGCCTGCTCGACTGGGCGGCCCGCCAGTTCCGCGCCCTGGCCCTGCCCGACCCCGACGACCTGGCCCTCACCCTCGTCTGCGGCTACCAGGGCATGTCCCTCATGGCCGGCGCCCTCCGCGACCCGTCCGTCATGACCCGCGAAGGCGCCCGCCTCCTGGCCTGGCTCGACTCCCTCCCGGCACCTCGCGGGACGTCCGCCGGCTGAGCCCCCGGAGCCCTCCGCGCGGGGCGCGCCCTTCCGGTCCGGAGGAACGGCGGAGCGGCGCAACGGCGGGGCGACGCAACGGCCGTGGTGCCCGTGGGGGCCGCTGGTCTACGCTCCCCCACGTGATCGCCAAACTGCAGTGCGTGGTGCTGGACTGTCCGGACGTCAGGGAACTCGCGCGGTTCTACCGGTCGCTCCTCGGCGGCGCGGTGGACCGGCCCGACCCCCGGTGGTCCCTGCACGACGACTGGTCGACGCTCCACACCGACGACGGCCTCGTGCTCGCCTTCCAGCGGGTGGCGGACCACCGCCCGCCGCGCTGGCCGGACCCCGCCCGCCCCCAGCAGTTCCACCTCGACCTGGAGGTGGAGGACCTGGACCTCGCCCAGGCGGAAGCCGTCGCCCGGGGCGCCACGGTGCTCGACGACGGTGACGGGAAGCGCGGTTGGCGGGTGCTCGCCGATCCGGCCGGGCACCCGTTCTGCCTCGTCCGGCACTGAGTCCCGGCCGGAACCGCCGGCCGCCGTCACCGGCGGGGGTCGGCCGACGGTGACCGGTCGCGGCCGGCGGTGACCGGTGGTGGCCGGATTTGCCGGTGTCCCGCGCCGAGGGGACGGTGGCAGGATGCGCGGGCCCCCGAAAGGCCCTTCCGAACCGGAGCGTTCCCCATGAGTCGCCCCTCCGCCGCGCCGTCCCCGGACTGGCGCGGGCCGTACGTCCGGTACGTCGCCGGCCGCGGCGTGTCCACCGCCGGCACGAACCTGGTCAACGTCGTCATGGCGTTCGCGGTGCTCGGGACCGGGGCCGGCGGGTTCGCCGCCGGACTGGTCCTGGCCTGCTCGGTCCTGACGCAGACGGTGCTGCTGCCGGTGGGCGGCGTGCTCGCCGACCGGGTGTCGCGCAGACGGCTCGCGGCGGCCGGGAACGGCGCCCTCGCCGTCGTCCAGGCGGTCATGGGCACGGTCCTGGTCGCCGCCCCCGGGCGGTCGGCCGTCTGGATGTTCGCGGTCGCCGCCGCCCTCACCGGCGCGGCCACGGCCGGCGTGCAGCCGGCCTTCCAGGGGCTCATGGTCCAGCTCGTCCCCGCCGCGGCCCTCCAGAAGGCCAACGCCTCGCTGCGCCTCGTCCTGAACCTCGCCCGCATCGCGGTCCCCGGCCTCGGCTCCCTGCTGGGCGCGGTGTACGGATTCGGCCAGGTCCTCCTCGTCGCGGCGGCCTCCTTCGCGGCCTGCGCGCTGATCCTCACCGGCCTGCGGGTGGCCGCCCCCGCCCGCGGGGCCGGGCGGACCCCGCTGCTGCGCGGCGGCCGGGAGGGCTGGCGGGCCTTCACCAGCCGCCCCTGGATGTGGGGCTACGCGCTCTCGGGCACGGTCGCCGTCCCCCTGTGGCTGGCCGGCTACCAGCTGCTGGGGCCCCTGTCCCTGTCCACCCGGGAGGGCGGGGCGGCGTCCTGGGGCTGGGCGGTCTCCGCCTTCTCGGCGGGCATGGTCCTCGGCTCGCTCGTCGCCCTCCGCTGGAGCCCGCGCCGCCTCATGCTGGCGTGCGTCCTGGTCCAGCTGGTCTGGCCGCTCCCCCTGGCCGTGCTGGCCGGAAACCATCCCCTGCCCCTGCTCCTGGGCTCCATGCTCCTGAGTGGGCTGAGCCTCGAACTCGCCGTCGTCTTCTTCGAGACGGCCAAGCAGCAGCAGGTCCCCGAGCGCCTCATCGGGCGCGTCACCTCGCTGATCATGCTCGGCGAGACCGCCCTCGTCCCCCTCGGCCACGTCCTCGCCGGCACCGTCGCGGACCGGCTGGGCCCGTCCCGGGTGCTGTGGATCTGCTGCGCCGGCATCACCGCCGCCACGCTGGTGCTCCTCCTCGTCCCCGGCGTGCGGCGGCTGACGGCCGTCACCGAGCCGGAGGACGAGACGGAGGACGAGCCGAAGGACGAGACGGAGGACGAGCCGAAGGACGAGACGGAGGACGAGACGGAGGGCGGGGCGGGGAAGGACCGGGTCACCGCGTGAGCGGCCGCCGCGGGGCGCGGCGGCCGTGACGAGTTCCGGACAGGAAGCGGCGGTTCCGCATGGCCCGCGCGAGAGCGGGGAGCCATCCGGTGTCCGCCGTCCTCCCCCGCCGTGAGGAGCCGTCATGTCCCTTCCGCAGCCGCCGCAGCCCGGCGAGGCCGTGTTCACCGCCGACTTCGGGTCGTCCGCGCAGTGGGTCGCCGGGCGTTCCTGGGCCTATCCCGACGGAGGCCCGGTGAACCCGCTCGACAACAAGCTCGACCACCTGGTGGACGATCCCGCGTACTGCCGTTCCGGCGTCTTCCGGGCGACCCGGCGCCGGGACGGGCTGTGGGACAGCGGGCTGCTCACGACGGAGGGGAGCGCCGAGGGGTTCGAGGTGCGGGCGGGCGACGTGCTGGAGGCCCGGGTGCGGCTGCCGGTGGAGACGGGGGCCTGGCCGGCGATCTGGACGTGGCGCGACGGCGGGCAGGAGGTCGACGTCTTCGAGTACCACCCGGACAACCCCGACCTGCTGGAGCTCTCCAACCGGGTGCGGGGCACCCACCGCTACCACCGGTCGCCCGACGTACGTCCCGGCGGCTGGGTGGACCTGCGGACCTCGTTCGGGGCGCGGTCCGTGGTGTGGTGGGTGAACGGCACCGAGGTCTTCGCGGACGGGCGGGGCGTCGGGCGGTCCTGGCACGCCTTCCTCATCGTCAACCTCTCGGTCTGCGCGGGCCGCTACCACCCGGCGCCCGACCCGGAGACCGACGCGATGTCCTTCGAGGTGTCGGACCTGCGGGTGCTCCGGGGCCGTCGCTGAGGCGGCCGGCGGGCGGAAGTGCCGGGGCGCGGCCCGGCGTTCAGTCCCGGACCGGCTCCATCCCCCGGGCCGCCGCGAGCCTCGACGCCTCCTCGGTGGCGAGGAGTCCGAGGGCGGCCCGGGCGCGGTCCGGGTCCTGGGCCGTGGCCGGGACCGCGGCGCTGAAGAGCGAGGTGAGGGCCGTGTCGCCCGGCAGGGGGCCGAGGACGGTGACGCCGGGGAGGTCCCTCAGCTCGCTGTGCTGCTGGAAGGCAAGGTCCGCGCGGCCGGACGACAGGAGGCTGCCCGCAGGGACGCCCGGCGGGGCCTGGACGAGACGGTCGGCGAGGGCGTCGGCGAGGCCGAGGCGGTGGAGCAGTTCGACCAGCGCCGTGCCGCTGGGGCCCGTGGAGTAGGCGATGCGCGCCGCCGAGCCCAGCGCGGCGCGCAGGTCGTCGACGGTGCCGAGGGCGGGCGCGGGCGCGCCGTCCGGGACGGCGGCGACGACCTGGGAGATCCACAGGGGGCGGACCGTGCCGGGGAGGAGGTGCCCCTCCCGCTCCAGCGCGGCGATCGCTCCGGCGGCGAGGACGAGGAGATCGGCCCCGGCGCCCTCGCGCACGCGGCGGGCGACCTCCACGCCGCCGGCCGACTCGAAGCGGACGGGCGTCCCGTGGGCGAGCCGGAGGTGCTCGCACAGGTCGGCGAGGACCGGCCGGGTCGCCATGGAGGACAGTCCCACGAGTTCACGGTGCACGTCGTCTCCTCGGTCGTGATGTCGGTGCGGAGGTGGGGAGGTGGGGTGCCGGTGCGAAGGCCGGAGCGGCCCGCGGTGCGGGAAGCGGGAAGCGGGACGCTCCGCCCGGTGGCCCGGCGCCGGTCTGCGAGACTGGCGGCGTGAGCACGACCCGGAGCACGGCGGCGGGAAAGGTGCTGGAGGTCCTCGCGGCCTTCGACCGCGAGCACCCCGCACAGACACTATCGGAGATCGCCCAGCGCACCGGCCTGGCCCTGAGCACCGCCCACCGGGTGGTGCGGGAGCTGGCGGAGTGGGGGGCGCTGGAGCGGGACGAGGACGGGTCCTGGCACGTGGGGCTGCGGCTCTGGGAGATCGCCTCGGGCTGCCCCAGGACGCAGATCCTGCGGGACGTGGCGCTGCCGTTCATGCAGGACCTGTACGAGGCGACCCACGAGAACGTGCAGCTGGCGGTGCGGGAGGGCACCGAGCTGGTGTTCGTGGAGCGGATCGCCGGGCACCGGTCGGTGGAGCTGCTGACGGGCGTCGGGACGCGCTTCCCCGTCGGGTCGACGGGGATGGGGCGGGTGCTCCTGGCGCACGCCCCGAAGGACATCCAGGAGGAGGTCCTCGACGCTCCGCAGCGGGCGTGGACCCGGCACACCGTCACCGATCCGAAGACGCTGCGGACGCAGCTGGACCGGATCCGGCGCGAGCAGGTCTTCGTCAGCGACCGGCAGCTGTCGGAGAGCACGGTGGCGGTGGCCGCGCCGGTGCGGATCGGGCGGACGGGGCCGGTGAGCGCGGCGCTGGGCATCGTGTTCACGGCGAAGGGCGCGGGCCGGGCGCGCACGCTGCGCGAGCCGCTGCTGCGGGCCGCGTACGGCATCTCCGACGAACTCGGCAGGCGCACGCGGACGACGGCATGAGTTCCCGACCGGCTTCCGCCTGACGGAAACACCGCAGACCAGGGGCTGGGCAGGCTGGCAGCGTTCGGGCCGTTCCGAACTGTTCGGACCGCTCACAGCCACTTGGGAGATGCCATGGCCGACGCCCCCGTCGACTCCGTCGCCTCGGTCCCGGTCGCGGTGGTCGGCGCGGGGCCCGCGGGCCTCATGCTGGCGCACCTGCTCGGCCGCGCCGGGATCGGGACGATCGCGCTCGACACCCGGACGCGGCACGAGATCGAGACGACCCAGCGGGCCGGCATCCTGGAGGCCGACGTCGCCCGGGACCTGGTCGAGACCGGCGTCTGCGACCGGATCCTGCGGGAGGGGCACGAGCACGAGGGCATCGAGGTCCGCTCGGCCGGGCGGCCGTACCGGATCGACTTCAAGAAGCTCGTCGGCGCGTCCACCTGGCTCTACCCCCAGACCGACGTCTTCGTCGACCTGGCGGACGCCCGCGAACGCGACGGCGGCACCGTCCACTTCGGGATCCGCGACACCGAGGTCCTCGACGTCACGACCGACGCGCCCCGGGTGCGCTACACGGCGCCCGACGGGACCCGGCACGAGATCCGCGCCCGGTACGTCGTCGGCGCGGACGGCTCGCGCAGCATGTGCCGCGACCTGGTGCCGGAGGACCGCCGGGTGCGGTACGGCACGAAGTACCCCTTCGCCTGGTTCGGGATCCTCGCCGAGGCGCCGACGAGCGCGCCGGAGCTGGTCTACGCGCACTCCCCGCACGGCTTCGCCCTGATCAGCCAGCGCACCGAGTCGGTGCAGCGGATGTACTTCCAGTGCGCGCCCGACGCGTCCGCGGAGGCCTGGTCCGACGACCGGATCTGGGAGACGCTCCAGGCGCGGGTGGCCGGCGAGGACGGCTTCCGGCTGAAGGAGGGGCCGATCACCGAGAAGACGGTGCTGCGGTTCCGCTCCTTCGTGCAGGAGCCGATGCGCTGGGGCTCGCTGCTGCTCGCCGGCGACGCCGCGCACACGGTGCCACCGACCGGCGCCCGCGGGCTCAACCTGGCGCTGCACGACGTGAAGGTGCTCGCCGACGTGCTGTCGAAGGCGCTCGGCGGGGCGGGCGAGGCCGCGCTGGAGGAGTACGAGCCGCGGGCCCTCCAGCGGATCTGGCGGGCGCAGAACTTCTCGTACTGGATGACCCGGCTGCTCCACACCGCGCCCGGCGCCTCCGCCTTCGACCTGCGCCGTCAGCTCGGGGAGCTCGACAACGTGGTCGGCACGCGCGCCGGACGCACCTACCTGGCCGAGCAGTACACGGGCTGGCCCGCCCGCGACCACGCCCACTGACCCGGACGCCCACGAGGACGAATCCATGATCATCGATTGTCACGGCCACTTCACCACCGCCCCGCCGCAGCTGGCACGGTGGCGCGACCGGCAGATCGCGGCGGCCGAGGGCCGCGGCCCCGCCCCCGACCCGGCCGACCTGGTCGTCTCCGACGACGACCTGCGCGCCGCGATCGAGGGCAACCAGCTGCGGCTGATGGACGAGCGCGGCAGCGACCTCACGATCTTCTCGCCCCGGGCCAGCTTCATGGCCCACCACATCGGCGACTTCGCCGTCTCCTCGGCGTGGGCGCGGATCTGCAACGACCTGGTCCACCGGGTGAGCACCCTCTACCCCGGCCGGTTCGCGGTGGGCGCGATGCTGCCGCAGTCGCCGGGCGTCGACCCCGCCACCTGCCTGCCCGAGCTGACCCGCGCGGTGGAGGAGCTGGGCGCGGTCACGGTCAACCTCAACCCCGACCCGTCGGGCGGCCACTGGACCGCGCCGCCGCTGACCGACCGCCGCTGGTACCCGCTGTACGAGGCGATGGTGGCGTACGACATCCCGGCGATGATCCACGTCAGCACCTCCTGCAACCCGGCCTTCCACACCACCGGCGCGCACTACCTCAACGCCGACACCACGGCGTTCATGCAGCTCGTCCAGGGCGACCTGTTCGCCGACTTCCCGACGCTGCGGTTCGTGATCCCGCACGGCGGCGGCGCGGTCCCGTACCACTGGGGCCGGTTCCGCGGCCTGGCGATGGCGCTGGGCAGGCCGGACCCGGAGGCGCTGCTCGACAACGTCTTCTTCGACACCTGCGTCTACCACCAGCCCGGCATCGACCTGTTGACCGGAGTGGTCCCCAGCCGGTCGGTCCTCTTCGCCAGCGAGATGATCGGCGCGGTCCGCGACGTCGACCCGCGCACCGGCCACCACTTCGACGACACGAAGCGGTACGTGGACGCCACCCCGCACCTGTCGGACGAGGAGCGCGCCGCCGTCTACTCCGGCAACGCCCTGCGCGTCTACCCCCGCCTCGCCGCCCGCCTCGCCGCGGCCGGCCGCTGACCCCCGCCCTCCAGGAGAAGCACCCATGGAACACACCGAGATCGGCGTCGTCCGCACGAGGATCGACCGGGCCGACCCGCAGGCCGTCGCGGAGCTGTCGAAGTTCGGCGTCGCCACGATCCACGAGGCCATGGGCCGGGTCGGGCTGATGCGCCCCTACCTGCGCCCGGTCTACCCGAAGGCGCGGATGTGCGGCACGGCCGTGACCGTGCTGCTCCAGCCCGGCGACAACTGGATGCTGCACGTCGCCGCCGAGCAGATCCGGGACGGAGACGTGGTCGTCGCGGCCTGCACGACCGAGAGCGAGGACGGCTTCTTCGGCGAGCTGCTCGCCACCTCCTTCCGGGCCCGGGGCTGCGCCGGCCTGGTCATCGACGGCGGCGTCCGGGACGTCGCCGACCTGGAGGGGATGGACTTCCCCGTGTTCTCCCGCGCGGTGAACGCCAAGGGGACGGTCAAGGCCACCCTCGGCTCGGTCAACGTGCCCGTGGTCTGCGGCAACGCGCTGGTGCGCCCCGGTGACGCGGTCGTCGCGGACGCCGACGGCGTCGTCGTGGTGCCGCGCGAGCGGGCCGCCGAGGTGGCCGCCGCGTCGGCGGCCCGCGAGGCGAACGAGGAGGGCAAGCGCGCGCAGTTCCGCGCGGGGAGGCTCGGCCTGGACCTGTACGGGATGCGCGGCCCGCTGGCCGAGCTCGGACTGCGGTACGAGGACTGACGATGACCGGTTTCGAGAAGACCCCCGGCTGGCTGGACTGGTACGCCGGTCCGAGCAGCCCCGAGTTCCGGCTCCCCGCGGGCGCCGTCGACGCGCACTGTCACGTCTTCGGGCCGGGCGAGGAGTTCCCGTACGCCCCCGAGCGCAAGTACACGCCCTGCGACGCCTCCAAGGACCAGCTCTTCGCGCTCCGCGACCACCTCGGCTTCAGCCGGAACGTCGTGGTGCAGGCGACCTGTCACGGCGCCGACAACACGGCCCTGGTCGACGCGCTGCGGGCCTCCGGCGGTCTGGCCAGGGGCGTGGCGACGCTGCGGCGCGACGTGACCGACGCCGAGGTGCGGGAGCTGCACGAGGCGGGCGTGCGCGGGGTGCGGTTCACCTTCGTCCGGCGGCTCGCCGACGCGGCGCCGCAGCAGGACCTGCTGGACATCGTGGAGAGGATCGCGCCGTACGGCTGGCACGTCGTCGTCTACTTCGAGGCGGCCGACCTGCCCGGCCTGCGGGACTTCCTCCTGTCGATCCCCGTGCCGCTGGTCGTCGACCACATGGGCCGGCCGGACACGGCGAAGGACCCGGAGGGGCCCGACTTCGAGGCCTTCCTGGACTTCCTGCGGGCCAGGAGCGACATCTGGTGCAAGGTGACGTGCCCGGAGCGGCTGACGGTGAGCGGCCCGCCGGCCCTGGACGGGGAGCGGGCGGCGTACCGCGACGTCGTGCCCTTCGCCCGCCGCGTGGTCGAGGAGTTCCCCGACCGGGTGCTGTGGGGCACCGACTGGCCCCACCCCAACCTCACCGACCACATGCCCGACGACGGGCTGCTCGTCGACTTCGTCCCGCACGTCGCGCCGACGGCAGAGCTGCGGCAGAAGCTCCTCGTCGACAACCCGACGCGCCTGTACTGGCCCGAGGGCCACTGACCCCTTCCCCCGATTGGAGTGCCGGCATGGCGCTGGACAAGACCTACAAACTGGTTCCGGGGACGACCGTCTTCGACTCCGAGCAGTCGGCGAAGGGGTACCACCTCAACCAGTTCTGCATGTCGCTGATGACGGCGGAGAACCGCGCGGCCTACCTCGCCGACGAACGCGCCTACCTCGACGCGTGGCCGCTGCGGGAGGAGCAGAAGCGGGCCCTGCTCGACCGCGACCTCAACGCGGCGATGCGCGAGGGCGGCAACATCTACTTCCTCGCCAAGTGGGGCGCCACGCTGGGCTTCTCGTTCCAGCAGATGGCCGGCTCGATGACCGGCATGACCGAGGAGGAGTACCGCGCCATGATGGCCGGCGGCGGCCGCTCCGTCGAGGGCAACCGCATCGACCGCGCCGTCCTCGAAGCCGCCCACGCCCCGGCGCCGCCGGCCGAACACGCCACGGTCACCGGCGCCGTCTTCACCTCGCACGTCCCGGCGATCGGCGCGGCGCTCGACCACGGCAAGACCGACGAGCCGTACTGGCGGCCGGTCTTCGAGGGGTACGCGTACTCCAGGGCGTGGGAACGAGAGAACGTCCCCGACGTCGTCGTCCTGGTCTACAACGACCACGCCAGCGCCTTCGACCAGTCGCTGGTCCCGACCTTCGTGCTCGGCACCGGTGCCTCCTACCCGGTCGCCGACGAGGGGTACGGGCCCCGCCCCGTGCCGGACGTCGAGGGCGATCCCGACCTCGCCGCGCACATCGCGCACTCCCTCATCCGGGACGACTTCGACCTCACCCTCGCCCACGAGATGGCCGTCGACCACGGGCTGACCGTCCCGCTGTCGCTGATGTTCGGCGACGTCGAGAAGTGGCCGTGCAAGGTCATCCCGTTCCACGTCAACGTGGTGCAGTACCCGGTGCCCTCCGGCGCCCGCTGCTTCGCGCTGGGCCAGGCCCTGCGCAAGGCGATCGAGTCCTACGACAGACCGCTGAACGTGCAGGTGTGGGGCACCGGCGGCATGAGCCACCAGCTCCAGGGCCCGCGCGCCGGCCTCATCAACCGCGCGTGGGACAACGCCTTCCTCGACCGGCTGGTCGAGGACCCGGCCGGACTGGCCCAGGTCCCCCACCTGGAGTACGTGGAGGAGGCCGGCTCCGAGGGCATCGAGCTGGTCATGTGGCTGATCGCGCGCGGAGCGCTGAGCGACGTCGACGGCTCCGGCGAGGTCGGGGTCAAGCACCGCTTCTACCATGTCCCGGCGTCCAACACCGCCGTCGGGCACCTGATCCTGGAAAACCGCCCCCGGGCCGAAGAGCCCGCCGAGAAGGAGTGACATGACTGACGACCGGACCCTTCGGATCGCCCTGGCCGGCGGCGGCGCCTTCGGCGCCAAGCACGCGGCCGCGCTGAAGCGGATCGAGGGCGTCGAGGTGGCCGCCGTCGTAAGCAGCAGCCTCGAACGCGCGCAGAAGTTCGCCGCCGAGCAGGGCGTCGGACGCGCCGCCGCCTCCCTGGACGAGGTCCTGGCGATGGACGACGTCGACGCCGTCGTCCTCGCCACGCCCACCCAGCTGCACGCCGCGCAGACCCTGGCCTGCCTGGAGGCGGGCAAGCACGTGCAGGTCGAGATCCCGCTCGCCGACTCGCTCGCCGGCGCCGAGGCGTGCGTCGCGGCGCAGGAGCGCACCGGGCTCGTCGCCATGGCGGGCCACACCCGCCGCTTCAACCCCAGCCACCAGTGGGTGAAGCGGCGGATCGACGCCGGCGAGTTCTCGATCCAGCAGATGGACGTGCAGACGTACTTCTTCCGCCGGCAGAACCTCAACGCGCTCGGCCGGCCGCGCTCCTGGACCGACCACCTGCTGTGGCACCACGCCGCGCACACCGTCGACCTGTTCGCGTACCAGACCGGCTCGCCGATCGTGCGGGCGAACGCGATCCAGGGGCCGATCCACCCCGAGCTGGGCATCGCGATGGACATGTCGATCCAGCTGCGGGCGGAGAACGGCGCCATCTGCACGCTGTCGCTGTCCTTCAACAACGACGGCCCGCTGGGCACGTTCTTCCGCTACATCGGCGACACCGGCACCTACATCGCCCGGTACGACGACCTGTTCACCGGCAAGGACGAGCCGATCGACGTCAGCGGCGTCGACGTGTCGACGGACGGCATCGAGCTCCAGGACCGCGAGTTCGTCGCCGCGATCCGCGAGGGCCGCGAGCCCGACTCGTCCGTCGCGCAGGTGCTCGCGTGCTACCGCACGCTGGCCTCCCTGGAGGAGCAGCTCGACGCGGTCACCGCCCCGTGACGGCGGCGACGCCCGCCGGCGCGGGCCCCGCCCCGCGCCGCATCGGGCCCTTCGAGGTGGCGGCGGTCGGCCTGGGCTGCATGAACCTGAGCCACGCGTACGGCGTCCCGCCGACGGCGGAGGCGGCGGAGAGGCTCCTCCTGACGGCGGTCGACGAGGGCGTCACGCACTTCGACACGGCGGCGCTGTACGGCTTCGGCGCCAACGAGGAACTGGTCGGCCGGGTGCTCGCCGGCCACCGGGACCGGATCGTGCTCGCGAGCAAGTGCGGGATGACCGGGGTCGACGGCCGACGGGTCGTCGACGGGCGCCCGGAGACGATCCGGCGCACCGCCGACGAGGCGCTGGCCCGGCTGCGCACCGACGTCATCGACCTGTACTACCTGCACCGGCTCGACCGGAAGGTGCCGGTCGAGGAGAGCGTCGGCGCCATGGCCGAGCTGGTCGCGGCCGGCAAGGTGCGCGCGCTCGGCCTCTCCGAGGTGTCCGCCGCGACCCTGCGGCGGGCGCACGCCGTGCACCCGATCGCCGCACTGCAGAACGAGTACAGCCTCTGGACCCGCAACCCCGAGGAGGGCACGCTGGCGGCCGCCCGCGAACTCGGCGTCGCCCTGGTGGCGTTCAGTCCGCTGGCCCGGGGCGTGCTCACCTCCGCCCCTCCGGACCCGGACGCGCTGCCGGCCACCGACATCCGCCGGGGCATGCCCCGCTTCGACGCCCGCCACTACCCCGCCAACCTGGCCCGCAGGGCCGAGCTCGCGGGGCTGGCGCGGGAGGCGGGCCTCGGCCTCGCGCAGCTGGCGCTGGCGTGGGTCGTGTCGCGGGGCCCGCACGTCGTGGCACTGCCCGGCACCCGGTCCCCCGGCCACCTGCGGGAGAACCTCTCCGTGCTCGGCCTGGACGTCCCTCCCGGCGTCCTGGAGGCGGCCGGCCGGGTACTCGACGCGACGACCGTGCACGGACCGCGCTACAACGAGGCGACGCTCGCCGAGATCGACACCGAGCGGTGCGGACGGGCGGGCTGACGGCGGCCCCGGGGTGGGGAGCGTTCCCGCCGCCGGCGGGGGTCGGGCATGATCGTCGGCATGTATTCGACAGTGCAGAACGTGGCGGTCGACTGTGCGGACGCTTATGAACTGGCGCGGTTCTGGAGCGCGGTGACGGGCGGCCCCCTGCATCCGGACGACGCGCCGGGCTCCCGGGAGACGCAGGTGCTGCTCCCGGAGGGCCCGGTGCTGTACTTCCAGCAGGTGCCGGAACCGAAGACGGTGAAGAACCGGCTCCACCTGTGCCTGCGCCCGACGACCTCGCGCGACGCGGAGATCGGGCGCCTGCTGGGCCTCGGGGCCAGCCTGGTCGGCGACTTCAGGGAGCCGGACGGCGCGGGCTGGGCCGTCCTGGCGGACCCCGAGGGCAACGAGTTCTGCGTCCTGCGCAGCGACTCCGACCGCGCGGCGGCCGGTTAGCCGCTCGGGCGGGTGCAGGTCCGCGGCTCCCAGTGCCGCTTCACCGCCCAGCCCTCCGTGCCGGCGCGCAGTCCCGAGCGGGAGGGCGCGTCGAGGCGGATCCGGTACCAGTCCCCCGACTCCCGTTCCACCGTGACCTCGTCGCCGGGTCCGAGCACGCCGAGGGATCTTCGGTCGGTGCCCGGCCCGGTGCGGAGGTGCACCGGGCCGTCGGCCTCGTACCCGCAGGGTTCGAGGCGCTCCGGCGCGGCGGGCGGCCGGGCCACGGCCGCCAGGAACACGGCGGTCAGCGCCACCCCGAGCATCGTCGTCATTCGCATGCACGGGCAACCGTCCGCACCCCCGGAGATGTCACGGGCCCGGCACCTCGGTCACCCCTTCGGGTTCACGCCAGGAGCCGCAGGACCTCCCCGGCCGCCGCCGGGATCGGGCCGACGACCGGGACCGGGAAGCGGTGCCGGAGGACCTCGGCGGCTTCGCCGAGGGGTCCGCCGCCGATGACGACCGCTTCGGCGCCGTCCTCCCGCACGCACCGGTCGACGGCCTCCGCCAGGCGTTCGGTCATCTCCTCGGGGGACGCGGCCAGTCGGCGGGGGTCGCCGGGGGTGAGGCGGACGCCGGTGTACCGGGCGGACCAGCCGAGGCGGGCCGTGCGGGCGTCGATCGCGGCGGCGAGGCCGGGGGTGGTGGTGGCGATGCCGAAGCGGCGGCCCTCCGCGCCCGCCTCGCGCAGGGCGGCCTCCGCGATGCCGACGACGGGGACGGTGGTGCGGGCGCGGAGTTCCTCGACGCCGGGGTCCCCGAAGGCGCTCACGACGAACGCGGCCACGCGGGGGCCGTCCGGGCCCGCGAGGAGGCGGTCGGCCGCGTCGAGGACGTGACGGACCGAGGCGCGCAGGGCCTCCTCGTCGACGAGCATCGACGGCCCGGCGGCGACGGTGACGCCCCGGACGTCGTATCCGTCCTCGGGGCGCAGGGTGCGGCGGGCGATGGCGGCCATCATCTCCGTGGTCGCCCCGCTGGTGTTGGGGTTGACGAGCGCGACGAGGGCCACGCGCCCCCTCCTCTCCGGCGGCGTCCGCCGCCCCGTCCTCCGGGCCGCTCCGCCGGGGCGGTTCCGGTGGGAGGGCTTCCGTACGACGGTACACAAGCCTGCCGGACGGGCGGGCGTATCCACCGATCGGCTGACCCCCGCCCCGGCCGTCCGCCCGCATCATGGAGCCGACGGGCCGACCGGACGGGCCCGGGAGCGGACCCGGGATGGAGGCACGACGAGGAAACGGCCCGTCGGTCCCGCCGGTCCCCACGGCCCCCGCTGTTCGACCCCGCCCGGCTCCGCGCCGGGCTCCGGGGCGGGTTCGCGGTGGCCGTGCGGACCGGCGCCAGGACCGCCGCGCACGCGCTGTGCCGCCCGATCTCCCTGAGGAGGAACCCCATGTCCGCCGCCGACCTGGCCCTGCGGGCCGCCGTACGGAACGACGACCCCGCCGCCGTGCGCGAGGCCCTCGCCGGCGGAGCCGGCATCGAGCACCGCGACGAGCACGGGCGCACCGCGCTGCTGCTCGCCGCGGCCGGGGACCGCGTGGCCGCCGCGCGGGCCCTGGTCGCGGCCGGCGCCGACCCGAACGCCCGGGACGACCGCGAGGACACCCCGTGGCTGGTCACCGGCGTGACCGGCAGCGTGCCGATGATGCGGGTGCTGCTGGCCGCCGATCCGGCGCCCGACGTGACGCTGACCAACCGCTTCGGCGGCGTCAGCCTCATCCCCGCCGCCGAACGCGGCCACGTCGACTACGTGCGGGCCGTGCTCCGCGCCACCGACATCGCCGTCGACCACGTCAACCGGCTCGGCTGGACGGCACTCCTGGAGGCGGTGATCCTCGGCGACGGCGGCCCCGCCCACCAGGAGATCGTGGAACTGCTCATCAGCGCGGGCGCCGCGCCCCACCTCCCGGACCGCGACGGCGTCACCCCGCTCCGGCACGCCGAGCTCCGGGGCTTCCACGAGATCGCCGGGCTGCTCGCGGCCGTCCGCTGAGCCCTCCGGGGCGCCGTGTCAGGGCCGGGGCGTCCCGGCCCCGGCGCGGCGGGCGACGAGGGTCAGGGCGGCGGCCGCGGCGGAGAGTGCCGCACACAGCAGCCAGACCGTGACGTACGCCGATTCCGACGGGGTGGCGGTGTGCGCGGCCGAGGCGGTGAGGATCGCGGCGACGACGCCTCCCGCGACGGCTCCGCCGAGCGTCTTGACGTTGTTGTAGAGGGCGGTGGTCACGCCCGTGCGGGAGGGGTCTCCGGCCTCCGCGATCACGGTGGGCATGGCGCCGAGGGCGGTGCCCAGGCCGAGGCCCGCGAGGATCTTCGCGAGGACGAGCTGCCAGAGCGCCGTGTGCAGGGCGGCCGTCGCCAGGAAGCTCGCCGCGACGAGGGCGAAGGAGACGGCGAGGGCGGGGACGTAGCCGACGCGTCCGGCGACGCGGGCGGTCAGGGACGAGGTGATGACGGCGGTCGCGGCCGCCGGGAGCGCCACGAGGGAGATCGACAGGGCGGAGAGGCCGAAGCCGTAGCCGGTGGTGGCGGGGTCGGCGGCGAGGAAGGTGGCGTCGGGCGCCTGGCCGCCGAAGTAGACGACGCCGAAGACGAAGGCGCAGAGGAAGAAGGGGGCCACCCGGCGGTCGGCCAGCGCCCGGACGTCCACGAGCGGTCCGGGGGTGCGCAGTTCGACGCGGACCCAGAGGGCGCCGAGGAGCACGGCGAGGCCGAGCCGGATCAGGGCGGCGGGGCCGGAGCCGCCGTCCTCGGCCGACGGGAGGGCGGAGAGGAGCAGCAGGACGGAGGCGCCGAGCAGGGCGGCGCCGGGCCAGTCGAGGCGGCCCCGGGCGAGGTGCCGGGTCTCGGGGACGGCGAGGAAGGAGACGGGCACGCAGGCGGCGGCGAGGACGGCGGGGACCAGGAGGGTGAGGCGGACGTCGTCGGTGAGCGCGTGGACGGCGCCGGTGAGGACGCCGCCGAGGAGGGTGCCGAGGGCGAGGGCTCCGACCAGGCGGGCGATGGCCGAGCGGGCCGGGCCGAGCGGGAGCCGGTCGCGTACGAGGGCGATCTCCAGCGGCAGCAGGGCGGCCAGCGGGCCGGTGAGGACGCGGCCCGCGAGCAGCACCGGCAGGTTCGGCGCGAGGGCGACGAGCAGGGTGCCGACGGCGATGGAGGCGAGGGCCCAGCGCAGCACCCTGCGGTGGCCGTGGAGGTCGCCGAGGCGGCCGAGGACGGGGACGCTGACGGCGGCGGCGAGGAGCTGGGCGGAGATCACCCAGGTGAGGTCGGCGTCGGGGACGCCCAGTTCGCGTCCGATCTCCGGCAGCAGGGGGGCGATGCCGCCCTGGAGGAAGCCGCTGGTCAGCTCGAAGAGGACGAGGAGTCCGACGACGGCCCGGACGGATCCGGATCCGGTCTCCGGAGGGGCGGTGTCGGGGGCGGTGGTCCCGGAGGGGTCGGGGCGGCCGGTGGTGCTCATGCGGGGTCCTCGGCGGCTTCCTGGAGGCGGCGGGCGGCGAGTTCGGCCAGCAGGACGGCGGCGTCGAGGACGGCGCGGTCGTCGAAGACGGCCTGCGGCGAGTGGTTCATGGGGGCGGTGGCCGGGTCGCGGTCGGGCGGGCAGGCACCGATGCCGAGGTAGGCGCCGGGGACCTCGCGCAGGACGAGGGAGAAGTCCTCGGAGCCGGTGAGCGGGCGCGGCGCCTCGAAGGCGCGGTCGGCGCCGAGGAGTCCGCGGGCGGTGCGCAGCGCGAAGGCGGCCTCGGCGGGGTCGTTCTCGGTGACGGGGTAGTTCTCCCGGTAGTCGAGGTCGGCCTCGACTCCGTGGGCGGCGGCGATGCCGCGGACCGTGCGCTCGACGCCGGCCCTGACGGCCGCTTGGGTGGCGGTGGAGAAGGAGCGGACGGTCGCCTCCAGGACGGCCGTCTCCGGGATGACGTTGCCCGCGGCGCCCGCGTGGAGGGAGCCGACGGTGAGGACGGCCGGGTCGAAGACGTCGACGGTGCGGGTGACCATCGTCTGGAGGGCGGTGACGATCTCGCAGACGGCGGGCACGGGGTCCTTGGCGGAGTGCGGTGAGGAGCCGTGGCCGCCGGCGCCGCGGACGGTGACGGTGACCGCGTCGGAGGCGGCCAGCATGGGGCCGGGGCGGACGGCCGCGTAACCGGTGGGCAGCAGGGTCGAGGTGACGTGGAGCGCGTAGGCGGCGACGACCCGGCTGCCGGCGGCGTCGAGGACGCCCTCCTCGATCATGAGGCCGGCCCCGCCCATGCCCTCCTCGCCGGGCTGGAACATGAACACGACGTCGCCGGGGAGTTCGTCGCGGCGGGCGGCGAGCAGCCGGGCGGCGCCGACGAGTCCGGCGGTGTGGAGGTCGTGGCCGCAGGCGTGCATCCGGCCGGGGACCTCGGAGGCGTACGGGACGGCGGTGTCCTCCTGGACGGGGAGGGCGTCCATGTCGCCGCGGAGCAGGACGGCGGGTCCCGGCCGGCCTCCGCGCAGGACCGCGGTGACGGAGCTGAGCCGCTCGCCGAGGGTGATCTCCAGGGGCAGTCCGGCGAGGGCGTCGAGGACCCTGCGCTGGGTG
This sequence comes from Streptomyces sp. NPDC058758, assembly GCF_042746075.1. Lineage (NCBI taxonomy): Bacteria > Bacillati > Actinomycetota > Actinomycetes > Kitasatosporales > Streptomycetaceae > Streptomyces > Streptomyces sp. NPDC058758. The sequence continues at coordinate 23,677 of NZ_JBHYPS010000056.1, forward strand.
AGCGGCAGGTCGAGGCCGAGTTCGGGCGTGCGGTGGAGGTCGTGTCGCAGGGGGACGAGGGTGTCGGCGTGGGCAAGGGCGTCGCTGTGCGTGAACATGGCGGGTATAGTGCCGATCCGTTCGATGAACGCCGTCCGGGTGCAGGGATCCGCCGCTCATGGGTGATCGTTTGCGCGGATGCGCCGTTCGGTTCTTTTCGGGAGCGGGGTGGCGGGCGTGCTGGACGAGCTGGACTATCTGCTGGTGACCGCCCTCCAGGTGGCGCCGCGCGCCGACTGGCAGACCGTCGGCGAGGCCCTGGGGCTCGACGCGTCGACGGTCGCGCGCCGCTGGACGCGGCTGACGCGGGCGGGGCACGCGTGGATCAGCGTCCATCCGGCGGTGCGGGCGCAGGCGCCCGCCGTGGTCGCCTTCATCGAGGTGGACTGCGTGGCGGGCCGGCTGCACGAGGTCGCGGCGGAGGTCGCCGAGGACCCGCACGTGTTCAATCTGGAGCACGTCAGCGGCGGCCGGGACCTGCTGGTCACCGCCGTCTTCGCCGACCAGGCCGAGCTGGCCCGGTACGTGGGCTTCCGGCTGGGCTCGCTCGGCGGGGTGGCCGCGTCGCGCACCCAGGTGGCCACGACCCTGCACGCGGAGGGGAGCCGCTGGCGGCTCGACCGGCTGACCGGGGAGCAGCGGCGGCGGCTCGCGGGCCCGGACCGGCCGGCGCCGGACCGGCCGGCCGGCGGGCGGCTCCTCGAAGGCCGTGACCTGGAGCTGGTGCGGGTGCTGAGCGAGGACCCCCGGCAGCCGGCGGCCCGTCTCGCGGAGCGGACCGGGCTCAGTCCGACGACGGTGCGGCGGCGGCTGGACCGGCTGGAGGCCGAGCACGCGCTGGTGTACCGCTGCGAGGTGGCGCGGGCGCTGTCGGGCTGGCCGGTGTCGGTGTCCCTGTGGGCGGCGGTGCCGCAGAGCCGGGCGCCCCGGCTGGCGGAGCGGATCAGCGCGCTGCGCGAGATCCGGCTCTGCGCCTCGCTGTCGGGGCCGTACAACCTGCTGCTGGCGGCCTGGCTCCGGTCGGTGGACGACATCGCCCCCTTCGAGTCGCGGCTGACCGAGCGCTTTCCCGAACTGGCGGTCGGGGACCGGGCGCTGACGCTGTGGCCGATGAAGCTGGGCGGCCACCTGCTCGACCCGCAGGGGCGGCACCTGCGGGCGGTGCCGCTGGGACGGTGGAGCGACGCGCGCTCGGCGGCGGCCGAGGCGGCGCTCCTGGACCGGCTCCGTACGCCGCGTCCCGCCGCGCCGTCAGCGGGTCCGGCGGGCGGCGGCTGAGGCGCCGAGGGCGGCGACGATCTCCCTGAAGACGTCGACCCGCTCCGGGTTCCGCCGGGCCCCCCAGTGCACGGCGCGGTCACGGGCCCGGAGCGTGGGGGTGGCGCCCCGGGCGAGGAGGTGGTGGACGACGTCGGCGCGGGGCATGCCGGCCGCCCATTCGAGCGGGGTCATGTCCTTCTGCCGTTCCTCGATGTCGGCGCCGGACTCCAGGAGCAGGTCGATCAGGACGATCGGGTCTCCCTGGGTGGCGGTGGCGGCGTGGACGAGCGGCACCCAGCCGAACCTGGTCTGGGGGCCGGTGGGGGCGCCCGCGGCGAGCAGGAGCCGGACGACGTCGGCGTGTCCCCGGCCCACGGCCATGGTGAGCGGCGTCTGGTCGCCGTCGTGCTCGCCGCCCGGCCGTGCCGGATCGGCGCCGGCCCGGAGCAGCAGGCCGACGATCGCGGCGTCGCCCGCCCGCACGGCGCGTTCGAGCGCCGTGCGCCCGTCGCCGCCGGGGGCGTCGGGCGCGACGCCCGCGCGCAGCAGCCGTTCCGTCTCGGCCGCGTCCCCGGCCGCCACGGCCTCGGCCAGCCGGTCGGCGTCCTGCGCGTGCTCTCCTCGCCCGTCCATGCGGATGATCATCGCCGGGGAGCGGGGCGGACGCCACTTCGCCCCGCGAGAGTGTCCCGTTCGTGATGCGCGGCCCCTGTCGCCCGGGCGCTACCGGGCGGTAACGTGCGGGCCCGTCCACAGCCTTGGGGGAAATCGCATGGGTGTCGTCACGCCGTACGATCCGGTGGCCGAGCACGAGAGGACCCGCGCCGCGCTGGAGGCCGCGATCGGGCGGCTGGTGGAGCTGCTGGGCGGGACGGACGACCTGGACGCGCCCTCGGGCGTGCCCGCGTGGTCCGTGGGGGACGTCGGGGCGCACCTCGCCGCCGTGTACCTCGCCTACGGTTCCGCCGTCTCCGCCGACGGGGGCGTCGACTGGGACGCGCTGCTCACGGAGGACGAGGACGCCGGCTTCGGGGAGCGGATCGCCGCCGTGAACGCCCTGTCCATCGGGCTCGTCACCGGGGCCGAGCGCAAGCGGCTGGGCGCGCTCATGGCCGAGCGGGGCGCGGCCTTCCTGCGGCACTCCGAGGGGCTCGCGCACGACCTGCCCGTCCCGGCGCCCTGGTACGGGCCCGGGCGGACCGTCCCGCTCGCGGCGGCGACGGGGCTGATGCTCAGCGAGACCCTCGTGCACGGGCTGGACGTCGCGCGCGGCGCGGGCCGGCCGTGGACCGTGGGCGCGGCGGAGGCGTCGCTGGTGATCGGGCAGGCGATGGTGACGATGATGCCGCTCGCCCTCGACGCCGGGAAGGCGAAGGGGGTGCGGATCGCCTTCGACCTGGTCCTGAAGGGCGGACCGCGGCTCGCCGTCGTGGTGGAGGACGGCGCCGCCACCGTGACGCGGGACGCGCCGCCGCGCCCGTACGACTGCCGGATCACGGCGGCCCCGGCCGCCTTCCTGCTCGTCTCCTTCGGCCGGATGCCGGTGTGGAAGGCGATCGCGCGGGGCCGGATGCGGGCCGGCGGCCGCAGGCCGTGGCTCGCGACGCGGCTGAGCGAGCTGATCGCCGCGCCCTGAGGCCGGGCACCCGCTCAGGCTTCGGTTCCGGTCCCGGCTTCGGCTTCGGCTTCGGCTTCGATCCCGACCTCGTCCCCGGCCCCGGTCCCGGTGAACGGCCAGGAGACGATGTCCTGGTAGCGGACCGGCGCGGGGCCCCGGGCGTGGTCGCTGCCGACGAGGTGGAGCCGGGCGGCCGGCCACGGGCGCCCCTCGAAGCCGTCGAGGACGCCGGCCGCGTCCGGGACGCCGGTGAGGTCGCCCCGGCGGGCGCGGGCCAGCGTCAGGTGCGGGCGCAGCGGGCGGCCCTCGTACGGGATCCCGGTCTCCTTCACCAGGGCGCGCACGTCGTCGGCGAGGCGGTGGAGGCCGGGGACGTCGCCGGCGACGCCGCTCCACAGGACCCGCGCGTCGAAGTGGCCGCCGCCCCGGAGGGACAGGCCGAGGGGGCGGCGGGCGGCGGCGAGGTCCGCGAGGGGGCCGTGGAGCAGGGGCACGGTGGTGACGGGCAGCTCGCCGAGGAAGGCGAGGGTGATGTGCCAGTCCTCGATCCGGTTCCAGCGCATGGCGGGGTACGCCGCGTAGGCGGGGGCCAGGGCCCGGGCGAGTTCGTCCTTGGCGTCGTCGGGCGGCGCCAATGCGATGAAGACGCGGATGGAGGCGGGCCGGTTCGTGTCGTTCACAGAGCGATTCGTACCGTGCCGGGACCGGCCCCGTGCGGGCGGGTCCCGGTACGGGGCCGGTGCGGCCCTCCCGTCCCGGGACCCGCCCGGCGGGGTCACCAGTCGCCGTCGGCCACCGGGGCGCCCGGCGGCGGGGGCGGGGGGCCGAGCGGCTTGATCTGGTGCGGGGCCGGCGGGGTCCACGGGTCCAGGTCGTCGCCGAGCCACTCCCCCACGGGCTTGACGCCGGCGAGGGCGTCGGAGGGGGCGAGGTCGGTGCCGTCGGCGTCGAAGTAGTCGTACCAGGGCAGGCCCGCGCGCGTGTAGGCGGCGCGGTCGACGGGGGACGGCGGGGGCTCCTCGCCGGTGATGCGGCGCCACTCGGGCGGGGTCACCAGGTGGACGAAGACGCGCGCCTCGGGGGTGTCGGACCAGTCGCGGGCCTTGCGGTCGTCCTGGTACACCTCCTGCCGCATGGAACCGCCCGCCCCGATGCCCATGGCCGCGCCGGGCGCGGGCGGCGCGCCCGCCGGGGCGGCCATCGGCATCGGCGGCGGGGCGCCGTAGCCGCCGCCGTACGAGGGCGGGGGCGAGGCGGCGCGGAAGCGGGCCCGCTCCTCGGCGAGCCGCCGCTGCTCCTCGCGCCAGGCGGCGCGGGGCTTCGGGGCGAGCGGGAAGGCCTGGAGCTGGAGGCCGCCGACGGTCTCCTCGCCGGTGACCTGGCCCTCGACGGTGGCGCCCATGCCGAGCGGGACGGCGACGAACTGGCGCACCGTGCCCTTGCCGGAGTTGATGCCGTCCAGCCACGGCTGGCGGGGCAGCACCACGTAGTTCTGCGGGCGGCGGGACAGCTTCCCGGTCCACTTCTCGCCGGAGATCGCGCAGACCTTGCCCACGCCGACCTGGAGGGCCGAGGGTTCCTGGCTGCCGGCGAAGCTGAGCCACATCGCCTCGCGGAGGTGGACGGGGAGCATCACGCCGCCCTTGGCGCGCCACCGCTCGGGCACGGTGTCGGGGTGGTCCTCGACCCGGCGGAGCGGGAACTCGCCGAGGCCCGGGGGCAGCCGGTGGGTGCCGGTCTCGGGCAGCCGGAGCGTGCGGATGAAGCGCACCCGCACCCCGTCGCCCAGCAGCAGGGTGTTCCCCTCGATCCTCGTGTCGTTGGCCGTCACCACGTCTCCCTCGTCTCGGCACGCCCGTCCCCCGTTACACGAGCGGCCGGAGCGGCCGGTTCCCGTCGGGCGGCGGCTTGTCGGAGGAAGCCGTCGGCGCTATCTTGCATTGCATGGTTCCTGGTAACGCAATGAACGAGGCGGGGGGCAGGGTCTCCAGCCAGCTCCGCAAGGGAGTGCTGGAGTACTGCGTCCTCGCGCTGCTCAGGGACGAGCCGAAGTACGGCGTCGAACTCCTCGCCGAGCTCTCCGCGGTCAGCGTGATGACCACCAGCCAGGGCACGATCTACCCCCTGCTGTCGCGGCTGCGGCGGGAGGGTCTCGTCGACACCAAGCTGCGCGAGTCCCCCAGCGGGCCGCCGCGCCGCTACTACGCGCTGACGGCCCCCGGCCGGACCGCGCTGGCCGAGTTCGCCGGGGCGTGGCCGCACTTCCGGGACGCCGTCGACCACTTCCTCAACGACCCGCAGGGGGACACCGCATGAACGCCATCGACCACCCGCTCGTCGCGGCCTACCTCGACTCCGTGGCCCGCGAGACGCCCGGGCTCCCGGCCGAACGCCGGGCGGAGCTCCTCGCGGACCTCCGCGAGCACATCGAGGTGAGCGACGCCCGGGACGACGCGGGGATCCGCGCCGTCCTCGCCGAGCTGGGCGACCCCCGCACGGTGGCCGCCTCCGCGCTCGCCGAGGAGGGGACGACCTCCCCGGCGCCCTCTCCGGCGCACGTCGCCGACGGCCCTCGCCCGGCCGGCCCGCTCGCCGGCCGGCAGGCCGCGCGGATCGTCGCCGCCCTGCCCGCCCTCGGAGGGCTGCTGCTCCTCGGCTCGCCCTACGCGGGCGCCGTCGTCCTCGCGGTCGGGCTCGCCCTGCTCTGGAAGTCCCCGCTGTGGGACGCCCGGCACAAGCGGATCGCCACGGCCACCTCGGTGGCCGTGCCGGTCCTGCTGCTCCTCGGCGGGCTGTTCCTCGCCGGCGGCGGGATCGGGCCGGTGGAACTGCTGCTGATCGGCGCGTTCTCGGTCGGGCTGCCCGCCGCCGGCGCACTCGTCCTGATGCGGGCGCTGCGCGCTTGAACCCCCGGCGGGGCTACTCCTCGCGCACGAAGTCGGCCTCGGCGCGCTCCGCGTCGAGGTCGGCCTGCGCGTGGGTGTAGAGATCGCGGACGAACGACCTGGCGTCCACCGGCGAGATCCCGGCACCGAGGCGGAGCAGTCGCTGGGTCCAGGCGGCGAGCGGGTCGCCCTGCTCTTCGGCCATGACGTCACTCCTTCGGCTCCTCTCCCATCGTCCGCCCCGCCACGGCCGCCCGCAAGGCGCCCGGCCACCCGCGGCCCCGGGCTCAGGCCGTGCCGCGCACCAGACGGGCCGTGTCGCGCAGCCAGCGGGCGCTGCGCTTGGGCGTGCGCGCCTGGGTGGCGTAGTCGACGCGGACGAGCCCGAAGCGCTGGGCGTAGCCGTAGGCCCATTCGAAGTTGTCGAGGAGCGACCAGGCGAGGTAGCCGCGGACGTCGGCGCCGGCCTCGCGGGCGCGGGCGACGGCGGCGAGGTGGGCGGAGAGGTAGGCGGTGCGCTCGGCGTCGTCGACGTGGCCGTCCTCGTCCGGGACGTCCTCGTAGGCGGCGCCGTTCTCGGTGACGACCACGGGGGTGCCGGGGTAGTCGCGGGCGATGCGCAGGAGCAGCGCGGTGAGGTCGTGGGGCATGACCTCCCAGCCGAGGCCGGTGACGGGCAGGCCGCCGTGCGGGAGGCCCCGGGTGACCGGGAGGCCGTGGGCGTCGGTGGGGGAGCCGTGCTCGTCGGTCCCCGAACTGCGCATCGAGCGGTAGTAGTTGACGCCGAGGGTGTCGATGGGGGTGGCGATGGCCGCGAGGTCGCCGTCCCGGACCGGGATCGCGACGCCGTGTGCGGCGAGGTCGCGGACCAGGTCCTCGGGGTAGGCGCCGCGCAGGATCGGGTCGAGGTAGAAGCGGAAGCCGAAGGCGTCGGCGCGGCGGGCGGCCTCCCGGTCGGCGGCGCCGTCGCCGGCCGGGGCGCTGGTGCCGAGCAGGTGGGTGACGGCCAGGTCGAGCGGGCGGCGGGCGTCCGCGCGCAGCCGCCGGGCGGCGAGACCGTGGGCGAGGTGCAGGTGGTGCACGGCGGCGACGCCGTCGGCGAGGGAGCGCCCGCCGGGCGCGTGGACGCCCTCGACGTGTCCGAGGACCGCCGAGCAGAACGGTTCGTTGAGGGTGGTCCAGTGGGTGACGCGGTCGCCGAGCCGGTCGTGGACGAGCGCGGCGTAGTCGGCGAAGCGGTGGGCGGTGTCGCGGGCGGGCCAGCCGCCGGCGTCCTGGAGCTCCTGGGGCAGGTCCCAGTGGTAGAGGGTGAGCCAGGGGGTGACGTCCCGCGCGAGGAGTTCGTCGACGAGGCGGTCGTAGAAGGCGAGCCCCTTCGGGTTGGCCGGGCCGCTCCCGCCGGGCTGGACGCGGGGCCAGGAGACGGAGAAGCGGTACGTGTCGAGGCCGAGGTCCGCCAGCAGCGCGACGTCCTCGGGCATGCGGTGGTAGTGGTCGCAGGCCGTGTCCCCGGTGTCGCCGTTGTCGACGGCGCCGGGGACCCGGCAGAAGGTGTCCCAGATGGAGGGGGTGCGGCCGTCCTCGGCCGCCGCGCCCTCGATCTGGTAGGCGGAGGTGGCGGCGCCGATGCGGAAGCCGGGCGGGAGGCGGGCGATCAGGGCGTCGTCGGCGGGGAAGCGGGCGTCGGCGGACATGGGCGGGTGCTCTCCGGTGGAAGCGGTACGGGGGCGGCCCGGGTTGCCGCGGCGGGCGTCCGGGCCGCCCCGTACGGGGTGGACGGGGGTCAGGGCAGGACGTGGTCGGCGTTCAGCACCGTGCCGCGCTCGGGGCGGTAGAGGTCGAAGCCCCGGGTGTCGCACTGGAGGCCGCCGTTGATGCAGTGGTCGACGAGGGCCTTGAGGGTGCGCTCCTCCCACGCGTTGAAGAAGTCGTAGTGGAAGGAGTAGCCGCGGCCGCTGGCCAGGCGGACCTGGCTCATGTCGCCGTTGACCGGCCACGCCATCTTGAACTCGATCATCGGCAGGGCGACCGGGTGGGAGGCCGGGCACATGTTGTCGTTGGTGCCGGGCTTCACGACCGGGTACGCCATGTGGCTCTTGTGGTCGGGGGTGTCGAGGTGCAGGCCGTTCCAGCAGCTGGGGGCCTGCATGCGCAGGTTGAGCTGGACGTCGGGCCGGCTCGGACAGCTCGCCGGGATGTCGGTGTTGAAGAAGCTGTCACCGCACTCCCAGCCCTCGACGAAGCCCTTGTGGGCGCGGAACTCCTGCTCGGTCTGCGTCGGGCTGCCGACGACGAAGCGGAGCCCCTTGGGGAAGGGGCGCACGCTGCGGTAGTCGGTCACGCCGGCCTTGTAGTAGATGACCTGCGGGCCGACGGGCAGGATCTTCTGCTCGCCCTTGTACAGCGAGGGCATCCAGTACGCGGAGGCGTCCGCGGGCGCCTTGCAGGTGGTGGCGCCCCCGTAGAGGGAGGCGGTGGTGCTGGCGGCGTTCGTGGAGGTGTTGCCCATGAACGTGTGGTCGTGGGACTTGCCGAACTGGCCGGGGTAGACGATCGGGTCGTCCGGCGCGGTGTGGGTGACGGAGCAGCCGGCCTGGAACTCGTGGTGGTAGGCCGGGGGCGGGGTGTCCGTGGACGGGGTGACGCCGGTGACCGGCGGGACGGCGGGGATGTATCCGTCCCCGTCGGCGTCGTCGCCCGACGCCTGGGTGGAGGCGGCCATCCGGTGCCCGACGTGGTTCGCGGCCGCGGCGACGTCGGGCGGGATGCCGGCGGCCGGGTCGGTGGCCTGGGCCATCGTGCCGAAGCCGAGGGCGCCGGCGAGGAGGGCCGTACTGACGAGGAGTACGGAGAGCCGCTTCGGACTCGATCTCATGGGGATCTCCTCAGTGGGGTGGGAGGAAGGGGTGGTGCGGGCCGGTCAGCCGAAGACGCCGAACTCGTGGAGGGAGTAGCCCCAGCCGGTGCCGCGTGCGGTCAGGTGCAGGCGGACGTGGCGGGCGGTGGCCGCTGCCTCGATGGTGTCGATGTCACCGTTGCCGGCGGTCTGGGTGTGGATCGTGCGCCAGTTCCGGCCGTCGTCGGAGACCTGGACCTCGTAGGCGCGGGCGTAGGCCGGGTCCCAGACGAGCTGGAGGCGGGAGAAGGCGCGGACGGAGCCGAGGTCGACCTGGATCCACTGCGGGTCGGCCCAGTCGCTGGCCCAGCGGGTGTTCGGGTTGCCGTCGGTGGCGTTGCCGGCCGGGCAGGGGCAGTCGCCGTACGAGGCCTGGAAGGAGGAGGCGGTGGTGGGGCGGCCCTGGGCGAGGTTGGTGCCGGCCACCGGCGGGGCGACGACCTTCATCGACTTCGTCTCGATGCCGGCGTTGCCGCGACCGTCCTCGGCCTGGACGTACACCTTCCACACGCCGAGCTTCTCGGGGGCGGTGACGGTGAGGGAGCCGTCGGCGTTGCGGCGGTGCGGGGTCTCCAGCAGCCGCTTGTCGCCGTTGGCGTAGTTGCCGCTGAGGAAGACCTTCGTGGTGACGGCGTCGCCGTCGGGGTCACGGACGTCGGCGCGGATCGTGAACTCGCCGCCGGCCGGGGCGGATCCGGACGGGGTGACGGTCATGTTCGAGATGACGGGCGGGGTGTTGTCGCCGGCGGTGCTGCCCGTGTACGCCTTCTTGAGGGCGTAGTAGGAGAGCCGCTTGAGACCGTCGGGCAGGAGGTTGAACCAGACGCCGCCGAAGTCGTGCTCGGTGCCGTAGTGGAAGACGGTGGCGCCCAGCGCGACGCCCCGGTGGCCGGTGACGCAGTTCCAGGCGCGGGTGTAGCCCTCGGCCTTCTGCACGTCGGTGGGCTCGTCGGCGACGCCGTTGGCGTCCTTCGGGGTCTCCCACTCCCCCGCCGGGCCGGTCTCGGTGATGAGGTACGGCTTGGTGTAGCCGCCCTGCTCCCAGTCCTCGCGGACGCCGCACAGGTCGCCGTAGGCGTTCATCGCGTACAGGTCGAGGTCGGGGGCGTTGCGCTTGTAGTAGGGCCAGGCGCCGGTCCAGGCGTCCGTCGAGGTGACGGGGTGGTCGGGGTCGATGGTGTGGATCTTCTTGGCGACGTCGTTGACGAAGGTGGTGTAGGCGTTGCGCTGGGCTTCGAGTTCGGTGCCGGAGTAGCAGTTCTGGAGGCCGAGGACGGACTCGTTGCCGACGTTCCACATGAGGGTGGCGGGGTGGGACTTGTACTCCTCGACCCACTTGGCGAACTCGTTCAGCATGTTCGTCTTGTACGTGGTGTCGGTGACGTAGTTGGCGCAGCCGCCGGAGCCGGGGCCGCCGCCGGGCTGGAGCCAGAAGCCGTTCATGACGCGGATGCCCTGGGCGGCGGCCGCGTCGAGGAGCGGCTTGGTGGAGCCGTCGGTGCCCCAGGTGCGGATGGTGTTGACGCCCAGCGACTTCACGTCGGGCATGTAGCGGCCGGCGTCGGCGACGGCCGGACCCCAGGTGACGCCCTTGACGGTGTACGGCTGGCCGCCGACGGTCAGCTGCCAGTTGCCCTGGCTCCCGGTGACGCGGACGGCGCCGCCGCCCTGGGGCGGGGTGCCGCCCTCCTCGCCGTACACCTTGAACTCCCAGAGGGAGAGGCCGTACCCGCCGGCGCGGGTGACGCCCTGGAGGCGGACGTGGCGTCCTGTGCCGGAGACGGCGATCTCGTCGGTGCCGCCGTCGGAGCCGGTCACGGACTTCACGGTGCGCCAGTCCGTGCCGTTGTCGGAGAGCTGGATGTCGTACGCGGTGGCGTGGGCGGCCTCCCAGTTCAGCACGATCCGGCTGACGGTGGCGGTGCGGCCGAGGTCGACCTGGATCCACTGACCGTCGCTCCACTGGCTGGCCCAGCGGGTGCCGGGGTCGCCGTCGACGGCGGCGGAGGCGGGGAAGGCGGCACCCTCGGTGGAGGAGGCGGTGGCCGTCCTGCCCTGCGAGAGCAGGGTCTCGGCGGCGGAGGCGGGCGCGGCGGTGAGCGCGGTCAGCGAGGTGGCGAGCAGGGCCCCGAGCGAGACGATCGAGGCGGCGGTGCGGGTACGGGGGCGGATCGGCCGGACGGGTCCGGCGGCGGTGTGCGCGGGCATGGCGGCTCCCTTACGGGCGCGAGGGGGGAAGTGGGGTGCCTTCCGGGCGGCGCGGCGGGACGGATCGCCGCCCGGAAGGGGTGGGAGGGCCGGGGCGCGGCGTCGGGCGCCGCACCCCGGCGGGTCGTCACGGGAAGCTGACGACGGTGGAGGGCACGGTCGAGGTGCCGGCGGGGATGGTGGACGCCCCGGTGTCGTTGATGACGTGGTTGTAGTGGCCCATGCCGCCGAGGGACACCACCAGGAGGCTGTGGAACTTCACTCCGGGCTTGACGGGCGCCTTGAAGCCGTGGTCCTGGACGATGGTCGGGTCCACGTTGTAGTTGCAGTAGCTGCCGAGTCCCCACGCCTCGTGGGTGTTCACCGAGTCGTCGACCCGGTAGGCGGCGTAGCCCTTGGTCGTGCCGTTCTGGATGGCGGCCTGGTTCGGGGCGTCGTACGCCTTCTCGTTCTGGTAGAAGATCGTGCGGCCGCGCTCGCCGTACCACTCGACGTCGTACTTGTTGAAGTGCTCGACGAAGAGGCCGGTGGCGAGGACGTCGTCGCCGTACACGCGGACGCCGTAGTCGGCGCGGTTGGTCTCCCAGCCGACGCCGTCGCCGTGGTCGGCGCGCCAGACCCAGGTGTGGTCGACGATGACGTCGTCGCTGTGGACGACCATGCTGGTGGTGGCCTTGCCGGGACCGGCGCCGCCGATGCGGATGTAGACGTCCTGGACGGTCGTCGGGTTGGCGGCGTGGTCGGCGGCGGAGTTCTGCGGGCCGAGCTCCAGCAGGACCGGGGAGTTGACCGGGCCGGCGTCGACGAGGAAGCCGGCGAGGCGGACGCCGTCGACGTCGGCGACCTTCATGGCGGCGACGCCGTTGTCCGGGATGATCGTGGCGAGGCCGAGGCCGAGCACGATGGTGTTCGCGCGGTCGATCTCGATGGGCCGGTCGACGTGGTAGACGCCGGGGGTGATGAGCAGGTGGAGGCCCTGCCGGACGGCCTGGTTCATGGTCGCGGCGGTGGTGCCGGGCCTGACGACGTAGAACTGGCCGAGGGGGATCTTCTCGCCCTGCGGGGCGCCGTTGGCCCAGGTGGTGCCGCGGGCGTTGGTCCGCTTGGCCGGGGAGAAGACCTTGTACTGGTTGTCCTCCCAGATCAGATAGGGCTTCTCGCGCGAGATCGGGGTGGTGTCGAGGGTGGTGTAGCGCGGCTCGGGGAAGGAGGTCGCGGGCGCGCCCTCGGTGCCGGAGAAGGTCTGGTTCCAGACGCTGTTGGACCAGCCGCCGATGGAGCTGTCGCGGGTGTACCACTGCTGCTGCGAGTAGTTGCCGACCTGGCCGTCGATCTTGGAGTCGGCGATGTAGCCGCCGGAGGCCCAGCCGTAGCCGTTGGGGGCGAGGTTGAGGCCGCCCTTGACGTGCATGCGGCGGAAGGAGGAGGCCTGGGAGACGGCCCAGCGGTCGGTGCCGTTCACCGGGTTGAGGGCGAGGCCCTCGGCGCCGCGCCAGAAGTTCTGGGTGGCGTTGCCGTTGAACCAGCCGGCGTCGACGGTGACGTCGCCGTTGATGGTGGTGTCGTCGGGGCGGACGCCGAGGCCGGCGATCTGGGTGTAGAAGCCGAGCTGGGCGTTGAGGCCGTTGTACGTGCCGGGCTTGAGGAGGAAGGCGTGGCGGCCCGCGCCGAACTGGGCGGACTCCTGCTCCTGGAAGACGGCGTCCAGCTTGGCCTGGAGGCCGGGCGTGGACGGGTCGTAGACGTGCACGTTGGGGCCGAGGTCGCCGCCGCCGGGCAGCGTCGGGCCGGTGCCGTCGGTGGAGCCGTAGACCTGGAACTCCCAGAGGGAGTAGCCGTATCCGGTGCCGCGGGTGAGGCCGTTCACGCGGACGTAGCGGCCGGTGCCGGAGAGGGCGACCTCGTCGGTGCCGCCGTCGCCGGCGGAGACGGCGGTGACGGTGCGCCAGTCGGTGCCGTTCTCGGAGGCCTGGAGCTCGTAGCTCTTGCCGTAGGCGGCCTCCCAGGTGAGGACGGCCCGGCTGAGCTGCTTGCTCGCGCCGAGGTCGACCTGGAGCCACTGGGGGTCCTGCCACTGGCTGGCCCAGCGGGTGCCGAGGTCGCCGTCGACGGCGGCGGAGGCGGGGAAGGCGGCACCCTCGGTGGAGGAGGCGGTGGCCGTCCTGCCCTGCGAGAGCAGGGTCTCGGCGGCCTGCGCGGCGGTCGTGGGGACGACCGCGAGCAGGGTGCCGGCCAGGGCGGCGACGAGGGCGCCGGCCGTGGAGCGGCGGAGTGTGGGGGCGGGGCGCCGACGCGGCGGCGGGGACCCAACGGAGGACATGGATCTCCTCGGTGATACGTGACGGACACATGGGAGAGCGCTCTCCGAAACCTTGCACGGGGCCGGAGTTGACGGTCAAGGCGTGTGACACGACTTTTCTTTTGACTTGCATTAAGCATCGATCGGCGAACGGGCACATGCCTCGCCGACTGCCCACCCAGCGGACACGCCGCACCGATAAAGTGCGTGGATGGGGAATCGGGGACCGACGCTGGAGGACGTCGCACGCGAGGCGGGGGTGTCGCGGGCGACCGTGTCCCGCGTGGTCAACGGCGTGCGGAACGTGGCCCCGGAGATCCGGCGGACGGTCCTCGCGGCCGTCGCCAGGACCGGCTACGCGCCGAACCAGGCGGCCCGCTCCCTGGTGACCCGGCGCACCGGCGCGGTCGCCCTGGTGCTGTCGGCGACCGGCGGCTCCTTCACCGCGCGCCTCTTCTCCGACCCCTTCTTCGGGCGGGTCGTCGACGGGGTGCTCCCGGTGCTGCGCGAGCGCGCGGTGCAGCCCGTGCTGCTGGTGGCGGAGTCGGAGCCGGCCCGGGCGCAGCTGGTCGATTACCTGCGGCGCGGCGGGGCCGACGGGGCGCTGGTGGTGCCGCTCGACGAGGACGACCCGCTGCCCGGGATGCTGGTCGGGGCCGGACTGCCCACGGTGCTCTTCGGACGCCCGCGGAGCGGCGTGCGCTGCGGCTGGGTGGACCTGGACAACACGGCGGGCGCCCGGCTCGCCGCCGAGCACCTGTGGGCGGCCGGGCGGCGCCGTCCCGCGGCCGTCGCGGCACCTGCGACGGCGCCGGCCGCCCGCGAGCGGCTGGACGGCTTCACGGCGGCGCTCACGGCCCTGGGCGCGGCCCGCGTGCCGGTCGAGCGGGGCCGGTTCACCGAGGAGAGCGGCCGGGAGGCGATGGCCCGGCTGTGGGAGCGGGACCCGGGGATCGACGCGGTGTTCGCGGCGAACGACCTGATGGCCCGGGGCGCCTGCCGCCACCTCGCGGAACGGGGCGTGGCGGTGCCGGACCGGGTGGCGGTGATCGGCTTCGACGACTCGGTGGCGGCCCGCACGGCCGCTCCCCCGCTGACGACGGTCCGGCAGCCGGTGGAGGAGATGGCCTCGGCGATGACCCGGCTGCTCCTCGCCCACCTGGACACGGGCACGCCGGTGACCGGTTCGGAGGTCTTCGAACCGGTCCTGGTCGTACGGGAGTCGGCCTGAGCCCCGCGCGCCCGTCGGACGTCCTGGGGGGCGTCCGACGGGCGCGCGGGGCGGGTGGGGCGGGGGGGGGGGGGGCCCCCCCCCCCCCCCCGGGGCGCGGAGCCCCGACGCCCGCGCCCGGCCGCGCCCCCCCCCCGCCACCCGCGGGGGGGGCGGGGA
>NZ_JBHYPS010000057.1:0-36314 GCF_042746075.1 Streptomyces sp. NPDC058758
CCCCGCCGGCTTCGGGGGGGCGCCCCCCCCGGCCCCGACCGGCGCCGCCCCCCCCGGCCCCGCCCCGCCCGCCCCCCCCTCCCCAATAGGGGGGGGGGGGGGGGCGCGGCCCGCACGGAAGGATGGGACACCTCGGACCCAGGAGGGAACCCATGAGCCAGGCGTACCTGACTCTCGACGCACTGCTGCCGCCCCAGGAGCTGGCCGCGGCGGTCGAGGCCGGGCATGTGACTCGCAAGTCGCACCCCGAGCTGCCGCTGTCCCTCTACACGTACACGCGCAGCTGTCAGTACGAAGGCATCTGGAACGACGTCACCACCCGCTGCCGCGGCCTCGTCGCCGACGACCGCACCGGCCGGATCGTCGCCCTGCCGCTGCCGAAGTTCTTCAACGTCTCCGAGCACGCGTCCGACCGCCCCTACGCGCCCGCGCTGCCCGACGAGCCGTTCGAGGTGTACGAGAAGGTCGACGGCAGCCTCGGCGTGGTCTTCCACTACGAGGGCCGCTGGCGGGTCGCGTCCAAGGGCTCCTTCACCAGCACCCAGGCGACCTGGGCGCAGCGCCGGCTCGACGCCGCGGACACCGCGCGGCTCGTGCCCGGCACGACGTACCTGACGGAGATCGTCTACCCGCAGAACCGCATCGTCGTGGACTACGGCGACCGGCGGGACCTCGTCCTGCTCGCCGCCTTCGGCCCCGACGGCGCGGAGATCGGCCTCGCCGAGGCCGCGGCGGCGTGGAACGGCATCGGGTCGGTCGTCACCGTGCACCCGGCGATGCCGCTCGAAGCGCTCGTGAAGCTGACCGAGACGAACACCCTGCCCGACGGCGCCGCCGCCACCGGCACCGACGCCGAGGGCTTCGTGCTCCGCTTCGCGTCCGGGGTGCGGGCCAAGGCCAAGCTCGCCGAGTACGTACGCCTCCACAAGGTCCTCACGGGCGTCACGGAGCGCGACATCTGGCGCGGCCACGGCGTCCAGCGCTTCGCCGGCGTCTCCGCCAAGCGCCTCGCCCAGGGCCTCGGCCTGTCCCTCTCGGAGCTCGGGAGCATCCGCGCCAAGGGCGGCCGTCCCCTGGACGCGCTGCTGGAGCAGGTGCCGGACGAGTTCGACGCCTGGGTCCGGTCCGTCATCACGGGGCTGGAGGACGCGTTCGCGGCCCGCGAGCGCGCCATCGACGAGGAGTACGAGCGGCTCGCGCCCCTCGCGGCCGACCGGGCCGCGTACGCCCGCGCCGTGAAGCGGCTGGCCGACCCCCAGCTGCGCTCCGCCCTGTTCCTGCGGCTCGACAACCGTCCCACCGACCTCTTCGTGTGGCGCAGCCTGCGCCCGGAGACCGCCGACCCCTTCACCACCGACGAGGAGAACTGACCGTGCCCGTGGTCCACGTGATGACCGGACTGCCGGCCTCCGGCAAGACGACGGCGGCCCGCGCCCTCCAGGAGCGCTCCGAGGGCCGGATGCGCCGCGTCAACCTCGACGACCTGCGCACCATGCTCGACCTGCCGAGCGGCGACCGTCGCTCGCGCGCCCACGAGCAGACGGTGCTGGGCATCCAGGACGTCGCCGTGCGCGGCGCCGTCGAGGACGGGTTCGACGTCGTCGTCGACAACACCCACCTCACCCCGCACGTCCCGCGGCGGCTGAAGGCGGCCCTCACCGGCTGCGAGGCCACCTTCGTCGTGCACGACTTCACCGGCGTGCCCGTCGACGAGTGCGTCCGCCGCGACGCGGCCCGCGAGCGGCCCGTCGGCGAGGAGATCATCCGCATCCTCGCCGAGAAGCACGCCAAGGCCACCCGCGGCGGCTGGCGGCTCACCGCCGAGTGGCTGGGCGAACGGCCCGCCGTCACCCCGTACGTCCCCGACCCCTCGCTGCCGTCGGCCGTCCTGTGCGACATCGACGGCACCCTCGCGCTGCGCGGCGACCGCGGCCCGTACGACTTCACCCGCTGCGACCTCGACCTGCTCAACGTCCCGGTCCGCGACGCCCTGCGCGCCTTCCGCGGCTCCCACCAGGACCGCGTGGTGCTCCTGTCCGGCCGCAGCGAGGACCACCGCGCCCTGACGGAGGCGTGGCTGGAACGGTACGAGGTCCCCTACGACGAGCTGTGGATGCGGGCCTCCGGCGACGGCCGCTCCGACGACATCGTCAAGGCCGAGCTGTTCGACGCCCACGTCCGTCACCGTTACGCGGTCCGGGTCTCCCTCGACGACCGCGACCGGGTGGTCGCGGTCTGGCGTCGCATGGGGCTCCCCACCTGGCAGGTCAACTACGGCAACTTCTGATCCCGCCCCGCCCGGGGCCGGCGGGGCGGCCGGCTACCGGGCCACGCGGTAGCGGAGGTAGACGACGTTCGACGGGAAGGTGCGGGTCTCCACGAGTTCGAGGTTCTCCCGGCGCTCGTGCCGGGGGAAGTACGGGATCCCGCCGCCGACGAGTACCGGGTGGACCACCATCCGGTACTCGTCGATCAGCCCCGCCCCGGCCGCCTGGACGGCGAGCGTCGCCCCGCCGATCGCGATCTGTCCCTCCCCCGGCTCGGCCCGCAACCGCTCGATCTCCTCCACCAGGCCGCCGGAGGCGAGCCGGGCCTGCCCCTCCACCGCGGACAGGGTGCGGGAGAACACCACCTTCGGGAGCGGGTTCCAGAGCGAGATCCACTCGCGCGTGGCCTCGTCGAGCGTGGGATCCTGGCCGGCCGTCTCCCAGTACAGCATCGTCTCGTACAGCCGCCGGCCGAGCAGGTGCACGTCGACCGTCCGGATCTCGTCGATCCAGAACCGGAAGACCTCGTCGTCGGGATCCGTCCAGTCGAACCCGCCGTCCGGCCCGACGATGTACCCGTCGAGCGACACACCCATCGCATAGGTCACGCTGCGCATCCGAAAACCTCCTCGGTACCGGCTTCGACAGTCCCGACAGTAAGACCGCCGGACCCCTCGGAACTCATCGCGACGCGCACGGCCGCCTCCCGCGCCCTCCGCCCCCGCCGGGGTCCGGCGGGGGCGGGGGGAATCGTCATCTAAAATTCGAGGCGGCCGCGGGCTGTGGCCTGTCGCTCCGGGCGGGCGGGGGCAGGGCTTCCGGTCCCGACGGGTCCCATGACGTCGATCACGAAGATCCGGGGAATCGCCCGGCCGCCGGCGTGCGTCCCCGTGGTACGGGAGACACGGCCCCGTCCACGGACAGAAGACCCCAGGGAGAAGTGAGGTATGCCGGTGATCTGCGTCGGAGGCATGATCGGGATCGGCAAGACGAGTGTGGCCGAGCTGCTCGCCAAGGAGCTGGGCACCGAGGTCTTCTACGAGAGCGTCGACGACAACCCGATCCTGCCCCTCTTCTACTCGGCGAGCGCCGAGGAGATCCAGGCGAAGCGGTACCCCTTCCTCCTCCAGCTGTACTTCCTGCAGACCCGTTTCGCCGCGATCAAGGAGGCGTACAAGCAGGACGACAGCGTGCTCGACCGGTCCATCTACGAGGACTGGTACTTCGCCAAGGTCAACCACGACCTGGGCCGGATCAGCTCCCTCGAGATGCAGGTGTACGAGGGGCTGCTCGACGAGATGATGCGCGAGATCGACGGCCTGCCCTACCGCAAGGCCCCCGACCTCATGGTCTACCTCAAGGCGGACTTCGAGACGGTGCTGCACCGCATCGGTCTGCGGGGACGCGACTTCGAGCAGGACGAGAGCCTCGTCGAGTACTACCGGACCCTGTGGTCCGGCTACGACGACTGGGTGCACCGGCACTACTCGGCCAGCGACGTCCTCGTCATCGACATGAACCGCACGGACGTGGTGCACAACGCCGACGACGCCGCCCGCGTGGCCCGGGAGGTCAAGGACGCCCTGGCGGCGGTCGCCCGCCGGGCCTGAGCACGGCCGGCCCTGACGGGGGCCGAGCCGGAAGGCGTCTGTGACGACGGTGCGTCCCTTCCCCTTCGAACCGATGAGCAGGCGGCAGAGAACCCTCTTTCGCCACCGATTCGAAGACGTGGGGGCGCAGGCGCGCCTTCGATCCTGCGATCGCCTCCGTGAGGACGGCACCGACCGCGGCCTCTTCGGACGGGGCGGCGTCCCGGCCGCGTCACCGGTCGGCCCTCTCCCCGTGGCCCCCTGCCACCCCGCCTCCGTGCCCGTCGGACGAAGCGGCGATGATGCTCCCGTGGCAACCCACTTCGAACTCTTCGCGGACTACTTCCAGATCCACCTCCTGGACGACGGGTCCGAGGGCGACCTCGGTGACGTGTGGAACGAGCAGACCGTGTCCGACGGGCTCGGCGTCACCGAGGACGCCCTGGCCATCGGCACCGCCGTCAACTCCACCGTGGCGGTCGTCGTCGACGTCCTGATGGAGCGGCCCGTCGACGACGGCGACGCCTTCGACCACGTCGTCGAGGCAAGCCTCCGCCTGGCCTCGGGACGACTCGTCGTGCTGGGCTGCACCGACCACCTCCCCGAAGCGGCCCGCTTCGACGTGCCCGCCGGCTGGATCCGCGTCCGGGCCTCGCGGCGGAACCTCGAAGCCGCCTCCTCCGCCGACCTCGACTGCGAGGACGAGCCCGAGGAGAGGGAGGAGGTCCGGATCCAGGCGTGGCCGGCGCCGTACTCCGAGCCCCGGGTCGTCAAGCGGTGGGCACCGGCCGAGGCGTAGACGCCGGGCCGCCGTGCCCTTTCGCCTCTGCGTCAGGCGCCCGCGTGGACGTGTGCGGCCCACACCGACGGCAGGTTCGGGTACGTGGCCCTCAGCCGCCTGACCGTGCGGTGGACCGCCGCCGCCGCGCGGGGCGCGCCGGACCGGTCCGCGGTCAGCTCGGCGTAGATCTGCCGGCTGAAGGCCGGTGCCACCGCGTCGTCGACGCGCCAGAGCGTGCCGACGACCTGGGAGAACCCGGCTGTCTGGAAGGCCGCCAAGGGGTGGATCGCCTCGTCGGACAGGCGCGCGGTGGTGCGGGCCGTGTCGCAGGCCGACAGGAACGCGAACTCCGCGTTCCGCAGGCGCAGCCGGGAGAGGTCCCGCACCCGGAACGGCGCGCGGTCGTGGTCGTGCAGCACGAGGTGGCTGTCCGAAGGGTTGTCCGGGTCGCTGTACCCGTGGCAGGCGAAGTGCGCCCAGCCACCGGCCGACAAGGCGTCGAGGACGGCGTCGCGCGTCGCGTCCGCGCCGGCCAGGACCGTGGCGCCGGGCACGAGAGCGGCCAGGTGCTCGGCTTCGGCCCGTGCGCCGGGCAGGTCCGGGGCGTCCGGGGTGTGCGGCATCGCGACCACCAGCAGCCGCGGCTCGTCCCGGTCGGTGCGGCGGGCGGCGCGGGCGTGGGCCAGGGCGCGGATCGTCGGCGTCGTCGAGGAGACGACGCGGTCGAGGAGCACGGGCCCGCCGTCGCGGTGGTGGCCCGCCGCGTGCAGGGGGAGCAGGCTGAGCGCCCCGACCGGGGCCCACCAGATCCGTGGCCACGGGCCGTCCGCCGCCGGTTCCGCCGTCAGTCCCAGTTCGTCGAGCACCGGGCCCGCGACGGCGTCCCACAGCCACGCGAGCGTGTCGTGGACCGTCCGCTCGGCGGCCGCCCGTCCCTCCGCGAACGCGGTGTGCAGAGCGTGTACGCGCCGGCTCACGGCCCCTTCGCTCAGCCGGTCCAGGGCGCGCGACCGGACCCCGTCCGGGGTGACGACGAGCGCGTCGCACCGGTGCCGGCTGACGTTGACGTACACGACCGGGCCCTCGTGCGCCTGTGCGGTGAGGTCGGTGAGCAGCGGGGGCCGCAGAAACCGCTCCATGCCGGGCAGCGCGCGGATCCGTTCGGTCACCGCGTCGAGTTCCTCGGCGAGGGCCACGCGGTCGGTCGTGGTGTCGGTCTCGAACTCGGCGGTGAGGGTCCGGAAGCGTTCGGCCAGTTCGGGCGCCCGCTCGCGCAGGTCGGAGAGGTCGCCGCGGCTGTCGAGTGCCTGGGCGGCGAGCACGCAGCGTCCGGATTCGAGCAGGGTCACCGCGCTCGCCTCGTCGCCGACGGCCAGCGCGCACGCGGCGGCGTCGGCGGCGACCCCGGCGAACCGGCCGAGCCAGTACTGGGCGTCCTCGCGGCCCAGGCGGCGCCCGGCGAGCCGGGGCAGCAGCCGGACCGCGGCGGCGTACCCCTCGGCGGCCACGTCGAACCGCCCCGCCTCGGCGGCCAGATCGCCCCACCGGTCCGCCGCCTGCACCCGGCTGTCCGTCGGCGATCCCGTGGAGGCCGCGGCCTCCCGGTAGTGGCCGAGCGCCTCGGTCAGCGCGTCGCCGTCGCCGAGGTGCCGGAAGCCGAGCGTCAGGACGTTGGCGACGCGGGTCAGCAGGCCCGCCCGGGAGTAGGCGTCCTGCCCGGCCCTCCGCGCCGCGCTCCGGGCCAGGCCGGTCGCCTCGGCGAGGAGGCGCGGGTCCGGCGGCTCCCGTCGCGCGCCGGCGGGTGCGGCGGGGTCGGTGCACCAGTCGCCGAGCGCGGCGGCCAGGTTCGCGGTGTAGCCGGGCCATTCGGGGCTGTCCTGCGGCGTCGCGGCCACGGACGCGCGGCGCGCGGCGATCGCGTCCCGCAGCGCGTCCCGGTCGCCGAACTTCTCGTACGCCATCCCCAGCACGCCGCCGAGGTTGGCGAGCCGCAGGGCCCGGTCCGGGTCGTCGTCCGCCGTCGCGTCCACGGCCTCGCGGTGCGCGGCGATCGCCTCGTCGAGCACGCTCGCCCGGCCCGTCCTGGTGAACCAGTCGGAGAGCATGGCGCCGAGGTTGGAGAGCCGCTGGGCCTGCTGGGCGACCAGGTGCGCGCCGAGGCGGACGGACTCCCGCGCGCGGTCGACCGCCTCCGACAGCGCCCGCAGCTCGCCGGTCACCCGGAAGCGGTTGTGCAGCACGACGGCGAGGAGCCCGAGCGAGCGCGGGTGGTCGCCCTGCCCGGCGGTGGCCTCGGTGACGCGGCGGGCGACGTCGATCGCGTCCGTGAGGTGGGTCAGGTCTCCGGTCGCGTGGAACAGCGCGTTCAGGTTGACGACGAGGTTGCCCGTGAACCGGATCCGCAGCGGATCGCCCGCCGGCGTGCAGGCGACCGCCTCCCGTTCGACGCCGACGGCCTCCGCGAGCGCGGCGTGGTCGCCGAGCTCTTCGCCGCGGGTGGCCAGCGCCGTGGCGAAGTGGTCCAGCCGCACGCCCCGGCGGGGGTGTCCGGCGGGGGTCGCCGCCGCCGCCGAACGCCCGAGCGCGATCGCCCGGTCGAGCAGGGACGGGTCCCGGGACAGCTTGAACTCCGCGGCGTACCGGCCGCACATCTCGGCTTCGGTGTCCGCGCGCTCCCAGCCGTGGCGCGGCGTCCTCGGGCGCTCGCCGGTGAGCGCGGCCCAGTCCCGTTCCGTGGCGGTCAGTTCGGACAGGTTCTGCGCGTGCAGTGGGTCGGTGACCGGGGTGTGGGCCACCAGCGCCTGCCGGATCCGGAGCAGTTCGGCCAGGTCGTCCCGTGCTCCGCGGGCCCGGTAGCGGTCGTCGAGGAGGTACGCGAGGTTCTTCAGCCGGGCGAGCACGTCGGACGATCCGGCGGGCGTGAGTTCCACCGCCCGCCGCGCGGCGTCGACGGCTTCCGCCACGACGCCGGTCTCCCCGGTCTCCTGGGACCAGTCGCGCAGGATGACGGCGAGGAAGTGCAGGCTCCTGGCGGTGGACGCGTCGTCGGGGGAGCACGCGACGGCGGCCCGGGCGTGCTCGGCCGCTTCCGCCAGGGCGGCGAGGTCTCCCGTCACGGTGAACGCCGTCCGCAG
Source organism: Streptomyces sp. NPDC058758 (assembly GCF_042746075.1). Classification (NCBI taxonomy): domain Bacteria; kingdom Bacillati; phylum Actinomycetota; class Actinomycetes; order Kitasatosporales; family Streptomycetaceae; genus Streptomyces; species Streptomyces sp. NPDC058758. The sequence goes on from NZ_JBHYPS010000057.1 coordinate 7,772, forward strand.
CGCGACGACGAGGTTGCCCAGGTAGAACGCCTTCTTCGTGGACGGTTCCTCGTCGACGGCCGCCCGGCTCCAGTCGAGCGCCTCGGCGAGGGTCTCCCGGTTCCGGTTCCCCTGGAACGCGGTGTGCAGCAGCATGCCGAGGTTGTTGGCGCAGCTCGCCGAGTCCTCCGGGCTTCCGTGGGCCAGGAAGTAGGCCTCGATGACCAGCCCGACGGCTTCCTGCAGGAAGGCGAAGTCGCCGGTCTGGTGGTAGCGGGTCTGCAGCAGGCCTCCGAGGTCGGACAGGACCGAGCGGCGCTCGGCGCCCTCCTCTGTGGCCAGCAGGGCGCGGCCGAGGTCGATCGCCTTCTCGACCGAGGCGGGGTCCGGGCTGTGCCGGGCCACGCGGAACGCCTCCCGGAACCGCTCGGCCGGGTCGTCCGCGGGCCCGCCGTCCACGCGTCAGTCCTCGGTGCCGTGCGAGGTGCCGGCCGGTCCGCCGGGCGCCTCGTCCGGCTCGGCGACCGTCCGCTTCGGGGTGTAGCCGCGCTCCGTGGACTCCTGGAGCAGTGCCGCCTCTTCGGGCGAGAGTTCGGGTTCCTTCGCCATCATCGCTCCTCCCCCGGCGCGGTCGCCGGTTCTCCGGCTTCGACGAACTCCACGACGTCGAAGTCCTCCGCCCGCAGCAGCAGGCCTCCCGTGCCGTGCACGCGCGCGCCGAACGTCCCGTCGGCGCCCATCACGCGCGCCGATTCGAGGTACAGCTCGGCCGGGTGGGGGTACGAGGAGGCGTACGACCGGTCGCCGTACCAGCCGCCCGCCCAGTTGCCGTCCTTGAGCCGCACGCGCACGAAGCACGCTTCGCGGTCGCGGAACGCGTGGTCCCAGGCGCTGGGCGTGGGCAGGAAGCGGGCCTTGCGCCGCCGGTCCGCCAGGGAGACGGCGACGGCCGCCACGGCCGGCACGACCAGGAACAGCACCACCGCGACGAAGCCGACCGCGCGCGGCCGCTCCGCGAAGCCCTCCCAGCCGCCGGCTCCCCGCCCTCGGGCCAGGCGGATCAGGGCCGGTCCCGCCACCACGGCGTACAGGGCGTCCAGGGCGATCGACGCGACGATCGCCCGCAGCACCCGCTCCCCCAGGTCCCGCTCGCCGGGCACCGGTCCGCGGCGGCGTTCCCTGACGAACTGGTAGGTGACCCCGGGCAGCACCAGAAGGACGAGCAGGGCGAGCTGCACGACGGTCCCGGGCGCCTGCACTCCCCACCCCCATGTCTCGTGCCTTCGAGCGCGAACAACGGTACGAGTACCCGGGAGTCGGGCTCCTCACGCGGCGGGGCGGCACGTTCACGAGGTGTCGGCACCCGGACCGGTCGTGGGCGGGTCCGCCTGGGGCGTGCCCTTTCCGTTCCTCGCCCTGGTCACCGCCGTACGCCTTCGGGCGGCCCCGCGAGTGCGGGGCGGCGGGTCACCGCGAAGAGCGCCGCGGCGAGGGCCGCCGTCACCACGCCCAGGAGCGCGACGGCGGAGGCGAGGCTGCCCGCCGGCTCCTCGCCCGCCAGCAGGACCAGCGGGCAGAGGAACTCGCCGAGGAAGAAGGCGGCGGTCCACAGGCCCATGCCGCGACCGCGGTCGGCGAACTCCAGGAGGGACATGGCCCGGGTGACCAGCGACGGCAGCAGCAGGCCGGTGCCGACGCAGTTGACGACGGCTCCGGCGACCAGCAGGGGGAGGCTGTCGGCGAGGCCCATCAGGAGGAAGCCGGCCGCGCACAGCGCGAACAGGGCGGGCAGCCGGTGGCGGCGGTGCGGGGCGAGACGGGTGAAGAGGACGGAGCCGAGGACCGTGGCCGCACTGGCCCCCGCGGTGACGGCCCCGATCGTGCCGGTGGAGTCGGTTCCCAAGTCGTCCAGGAGGTAGGCCATCTCGACGGGAACGGTGTAGAAGACGACGGCGCCGAAGACCGTCAGGAGGCAGGTGCCCGCCATGCGGCGCACCGGGAACGCGCGGCGGGGGGCCCGCGCGGCGGTGTCCGCACCGCGCTCGGGCGGGAGCGGTGCCGGCAGGACGCGGGCCATGACGGGCGCGAGGGCCAGGCCCACGGCGTAGAGCCAGAAGGGGGCGCGCCAGTCGGCGGCCCCGAGGGCTCCGCCGAGGACGAAGAAGACCGTGGCGGAGACGGAGGCGCACATGGCCTGCAGGGCCAGGTAGCGGTCGCGGAGTTCGCCGCTGTAGTAGTCGCCGATGAGGGTGGTGCAGGCGGTCATGATCGCCGCTTCGGCGATGCCCACGAGGACGCGGCTGACCAGGATGGCGTGGAGGGAGTCCAGCCACAGCGGGGCCGTGCCGAAGAGGGCGTAGAGGACGGTGGCGGCGACGAGCAGGCGTTTGCGGCCGAGCCGGTCGACGATCATCCCGGCGAAGGGGGCGAGCAGAGCGAGGGAGAGAGCGGGAACGGTGAGCATGACGGGGACCAGGGCCGCGCTTCCCGGCACGTCGGCGAAGTGGTCCTGTATGCGGGGCAGCACGGGGGCGAGGAGCACCGCTCCGAGGATGGGCAGACAGCTGCCGGCCATGAGCACGACCGCGGGAAGGCGGCTGGCCGGAGCCGTGTCCCGGTCGTGCTCGTGGGTGTGCTCAGGGGACGGCGGTAGGACGGAAGCGGGCATCACTGCGCTCCAGTGCGGGGAGGGACGAGGGACGGCGTCCGGTCCGAACGGCCGGCGGGAACCGTACCGGCCGATCGGGCGGGGTGTCCTCGACTATGCGTGCCGGTGGGCGTGGTGCCCACCCTCTCCGCCATCCGGGTTGGCGATGGCTCTCATCCATGGAGCGGATGGGGTGCGCCGGCTTCCGCGCCCTCCGGGAGGCCGGCCGCACGAGCCCTTCGCCCTGCCGGGGGCGGTGATCCACGGAAGCTGTTCCCCTGCGGGCCCTCACCGGGTCCGGAGGGGACCCGGGCGATCGTGGTCGAGCGCGGGAGCGGCGCCGTGGGCCCCGTCCGCGCCATGCCCGACCTCGTCGTCCCGCTGGAGCGCACCCGCCAGGACGAGCGCGCCGGCAACCGACGGGAACCGCGACGCGCTTCGCCACCGCCGTCGGTGGCGTCGCAGGCCTGGCCGCCACGGCGAGTGCCCGGCCCTCAGCGCCGGCAGGTGCTCCGCCGGGTGCGGCGTGTCTCACCGGTCCGGCGCCTCCCCCAGGCTGATGGCCTGGACGGGGCAGGCACGGGCGGCCTCGCGGACCAGAGTCCCGGCCGCTCCGTCCTCGCGGCCGGGCAGGACGGTGCCGAAGCCGTCGTCGTCCTGGGTGAAGACGTCGGGAGAGACCAGGGCGCACTGGCCCGCTCCCATGCAGCGGTCCGGGTCGATGGAGATGCGCACCGGTGGGCTTTCCTTCCTCGTGGGGCCGGTTTCGGGGCGGGGCGGGGCGCTCACCAGGCGACGGGGAGTTCCAGCATCCCCTGGATGGTGTCGCCCGGCTTGAACGGGATCTCCTCGGCGGGCGCCGCCAGCCGCAGGCCCGGAAGCCGCCGCAGCAGGGTGCCGAGGGCGATCTCCAGCTCCGCGCGTGCCAGGTTCTGGCCCAGGCACTGGTGGATGCCGAAGCCGAAGGCGACGTGGTGCCGGGCCGTGCGTTCCCAGTCGAGTGCGTCGGGGTCGGCGTAGACCGTGCCGTCGCGGTTGATGAGGGAGGTGGAGAACACCACCCCGTCGCCGGCGCGGATGACCGTCCCTTCGATCTCCAGGTCCTCGCGGGCCACGCGCAGCATGCCGTCCGCGATCGACAGGAACCGCAGGAGTTCCTCCACCGCCGCCGGCAGCAGGCTCGGATCCTCGCGGAGCCGGGCCAGCTTCTCGGGGTGGCGCAGCAGCGTGTACGTCCCCAGGGAGATCATGTTGGCGGTGGTCTCGTGGCCCGCGACGAGCAGGATGGTCGCGAGTTGCACCAGTTCCTCGCGGTCGGGGCCGCCCTCGTGCGCCTGGCGTGCGACCAGGTCGTCGAGGACGCCTTCGCCGGGCTCGGCGCGCTTTCCGTCGATGAGGTCGCCGAGGTAGCCCTCCAGCCGGGCCAGCGCGTCCTCGATGTCCTCGGCCGTCGGGCCGCGGAGCAGCCGCCGGGACTGCTCCTCGAAGAAGGCGTGGTCCTCGTACGGCACGCCCAGCAGGTCGCAGATGACGATCGAGGGCACCGGCAGTGCGAACGCGCTCACCAGCTCGGCCGTCGGGCCCGCCGCTTCCATGGCGTCGAGCAGCCTGTCCACGGTCGCCTGGATCCGGGGGCGCAGGGCCTCCGTGCGCTTGAGCGAGAAGCTCGGGATCAGCATCCTGCGCTGGACGTTGTGCTCGGGGTCGTCCCATCCGAGGAGCGCGGCGCGCCGGCGGCTGCGGAGGGCCTGGGCGCGTTCCGTGGGGATCGGGAAGTCCGGGTGGGTGGAGTCGGTGGAGAGGCGCCGGTCGGCCAGGAGGGCCCGCGCGGCCCGGTGCCCGGTGACGAACCACACCTCCCGGCCGTCCCACAGGGTAACCCGGGACAGGGGGCGGTCCTCGCGCAGGGGGTCGTAGGCGGCCGGGGGATGGTAGGGGCAGGACCGGCTCTGGGGAAAGGCGACGGCTTCTTCCGTGGTCGTCATCGAGAACCTCGCAGACGGCGGATCGTGGGCTCCGGCGGTGGTGCCGCATCCACTACATGCCTCGGGCACCTATCCGGTCTACGCGGAGTTCGGCCAATCCGCCGGAATGGACGGCACCGTTCCGCCAGAAGTGCGTGACGGGTGGCGGGGGCGCCCGGAAGGGCGGGCCGGGGCGGAAAGCCTCGCCCCGCCCGGCCCGGGGCTACGCCGGCCTGCGAGGCCCCCCGCGCACGGCCCCGCCCCTGGCGCGGGCGCGCCGGGAGAACGGCTTCGGGGCGGGGCGGGTCCATCCGTCGGCGAAGTCGCAGAGGAGGTCCGTCCGGCGCAGGAGTTCGGCGGGGGTGTGACGGGGGTGGCCGAGGCGTTCCACGCCTTCGGTCCAGGCGTCCCAGGGGCCGCCCGGCTCCGTGAAGCGGCCGGCGTGGCGGGTGCCGAGGCGGGCGTCCAGGCGGAGGAGGGATCCCAGGGCGGCGGGCTGGTCGGCGTACAGGTCGGTGCGGGGGAGGCGGCGGTCGAGGCAGGAGGTGAGGATCTCGGCGTCGGCCGGTGTGCCGAAGCGGGCCAGGGCGAAGCAGTAGGCGCTGGCGGAGTAATCGGCCTCAGCGGCCAGGAGCAGGTCGCCGACGCGCGTCCGGAACCGTTCGCGGCGGTCGACGCCTATCAGCCAGCCGGCGGTGAGGCGCGAGCGCCATTCGTATCCGAGGAGGGCTTCCAGCTCCTCGTCGGTGATCGCGGTGGCGTCGTCGACGAGCTGCCGGGTGAAGCGTGTGGTGTGCCACCACCGGGGGCTCAGGAACCGCTGTCCGCCCAGCACGAGGTAGCGCGGGAGGCCCCCGTACATCCTCGTCACGTAGCTCTCGACCACGTGGCCGTAGCCGATCTCCTCGGGGTGCCGGGACTGCATCGGTGCTCTCTCCAGGGACAGGGACGGATCGGAGGGGTCGTCCGGGTGGGGCGCGACGATGCTGTCACGGCGGCGGGGACGGGGCGGGGGCCGCCGGGGCGGACGTCGGGCTCCGCGCGCCTCCGCTCGTTCCGAGCCGCTCCCTCCTTCCCCGCTCGCTCCCTCCCTCACGCCCCTTCCGTCAGGTCCCTTTCCATGACCCGCACCAGACGGGCCCCCTCCCGGTCCGTGTCCCGGCGGGGCCGCCCGGCGCCCGCGTCGGCCTTCTCCAGGCGCAGGCGGGCCGTGCGGCCGCGCAGCGTCAGGGTCATCAGCTGGTTGCCGAACCAGGGGCCGCCGGCGCGTTCCCACCGGATCGCGGGGCGGGCGACGCGGCCGTGGCGGGCCAGGAGGTGGCCGGCGGCCTTGGCGAAGCGGCTCCAGCCGAAGCGGAAGCTCATCCGCATCACCAGGGGCACCGCGTTGTGCAGCGGGGAGCAGGTCAGCTGGAAGACGCGGGAGCGCGGCCGCTGCCGGGCGGGCCAGGCGGGCTCGGCCACGTACGCGTGGTGGACGTCGCCCGACAGCACGCTCACGGTCGCCGGGGCGGCGTCCTGCCGGCCCACCTCGGCGATCGTGTCCGTCAGCCGGTGGAACGAGGTGGTGAACGCCGCCCAGTGCTCCAGGTCCGCGCGCCGTCGCAGCCACTCCCCGAACCTCGCCCAGCGCGGGCCGCGTTCGCCCCGGCACAGGGCCGCGTGCCAGCCCTCCGCGAAGTGGACCATCGGCGGCAGCAGCCACGGCAGCGAGGTCCCCACCAGCAGGTGGTCGACGCCGCCGGGGTCGTCGAAGGCCTGTTCGCGCAGCCAGTCGGCCTCCTCGGCGTCGAGCATCGCCCGGTGCCGCTCCTCCAGGACCCGCGCGGCCCGGGTGTCGACCATCAGCAGCCGGGTGCGGCCGAAGTCCCTGCGGTAGCTCCAGCGCACCGTCGCCGGATCGGCCTCGGCCCGCTCCGCGAAGGCGCGCAGCGCCTCGGTGCCGTCGTCGGCGGCGAGGACCGCCGCGTACAGCTCGTCCTCGGCGAGTTCGGCCGGGGAGAGGTTCCCGATGTGCTGGTAGACCCAGTACGACATCAGGCCGCCGATGATCCGCTCGTGCCACCAGGGCGTGGCCCGCATCTCGGCGACCCAGGCGGCGCTGGTGTTCCAGTCGTCGATGACGTCGTGGTCGTCGAAGATCATGCAGGTGGGCACGGTCGACAGGAGCTGGCGCAGGTCGGGGTCGCCCCAGGATTCGTCGTAGAGGCGGGTGTACTCCTCGTAGTCGGCGACCTGGTCGGGCGGGGCGTCGGTGCCGGTGCCCGTCTCCCGCCGGTGCCGGGCGATCCACGCGCGGGTGGCGGCGGACGTCTCGTCGGCGTACACCTGGTCGCCCAGGAGGAGCAGGACGTCCGGGCGGTCTCCGGCGGGGTCGGCTGCCAGGCGGGCGGCGAGCGTGTCGAGGACGTCGGGGCCGACCGGGTCGGCCGCGCCCTCGGTGGGCGCCGCCCAGCGGCAGGAGCCGAAGGCGACCACCGCGCCCGTGGCCGGGACCGGCGGCGTGCGCAGGGTGCCGGGCGGCAGGGGCGAGTCCGCCGGGGGCCACGCCCGCTCGCCGTCGAGGACCACCTCGTACTCCACGGCTGACCCGGGGGTCAGGCCGGTGACGACGACCAGCGCGTAGTGGTGGCCTGCGACGAGGAAGGTGCGGGCCGTGCCCCCGCCGCCGCCGGCGCACGCGACCCCGACCGTGCACGCCCGGTCGGTCTCCACCCACACGGTGGCGCTCGTGCCCGTCTCCCAGTCGACGTACCGCACCAGCGGCCCCAGCCTCAGACAGGCCATCACGTTTCCCCTTCCGCCACCCGTACAGGCGCCGACGCGCCCACCACGGCCCTTCGAACGGAGCGGGCCCTCACCCGTACGGTAGCGAAAACGGCGCCGCGAACAGGGAGCCCGCACCGCTCCCGCGCGTGAGCGCGTCCGGTATGACCCGGGCGCGGCGGGGTAACGGACGCCCATGGCATCCGACGACGCTTCCGCCGCCGCGAGCGGCTCCGTACGGCCCGAGATCGACGTCGAGGCCCTGGCGCGGCTCCTCGACGGGGAGTACGCCGGGGTCCGCGACCTCGTCCGGACCAATCTGGTCGCCCATTCCTCCGTCCTGGAGGACGCCGAGCGGCTCGACAGGGACGCGTTCCGCGAGCGGGTGCGGGACGTCGCCGTCGAGATGGCGGCGACCGGGCAGACCGGGATGGGCTTCCCGGCGGCGTACGGCGGCGGTGACGACATCGGCGCCTCGGTCGCGGCCTTCGAGACCCTCGCCTTCGGCGACCTGTCGGTGCTGGTCAAGGTGGGGGTGCAGTTCGGCCTGTTCGGCGGCGCGATCCTCCAGCTCGGCACCGCCCGCCACCACGACGCCTACCTGGCGGACCTGGTGGCCGGCCGGCTCCTGGGCTGCTTCGCGATGACCGAGACCGGACACGGCTCCCACGTGCAGGCGCTCGGCACGGTCGCCCGCTACGACGCCGCCGCCGGGGAGTTCGTGATCACGACCGAGGGCGACGCGGCCCGCAAGGACTACATCGGGAACGCCGCCCGCCACGCCGAACTCGCCGTCGTCTTCGCCCAGCTGGAGGTCGGCGGCGAGGCCCGGGGCGTGCACGCCCTGGTCGTGCCGCTGCGCTCCGGCGGCGAGGTCGTGGCGGGCGTGGAGATCGAGGACGACGGCCTCAAGATGGGGCTCAACGGCGTCGACAACGGCCGCATCCGCTTCCGCGGCGTCCGCGTCCCGCGCGAGGCGCTCCTCAACCGCTTCGCCGACGTCACGCCCGAGGGCGCGTACGTCAGCTCCATCGACGACCCCCACCGCCGCTTCTTCACCATGCTCGGCACGCTCGTGCAGGGCCGGGTCTGCGTCGGCGGCGCCGGAGTGGGCGTGGCGAAGGTCGCGCTCACCCTCGCCGTCAAGTACGCGGTGCGCAGGCGCCAGTTCGAGGCGTCGCCGGGCGCCGGGGAGCAGCTGCTGCTGGACTACGGGCTGCACCAGCGCCGGCTGCTGCCGCTGCTCGCCCGGACGTACGCCCTCCACTTCGCGCAGGACACCGTGCGCGGGCAGCTCCACGACGTGTTCTCCGGCCTCGACGACTCCCCGCGGGCGCGCCGGCGCCTGGAGTCGCGGGCCGCCGGCATGAAGGCGCTCGGCACCTGGCACGCCACGCGGACCGTGCAGGAGTGCCGCGAGGCGTGCGGCGGCGCCGGTTACCTGGCGGTGAACCGCTTCGCCGCCCTCAAGGCCGACAGCGACGTCTTCACCACCTTCGAGGGCGACAACCACGTCCTGCTGCAGCTCGTGGCGAAGGGCCTGCTCACCGACCACGCGGGCGAGTTCGAGGACCTGGACCAGCTCGGCGTGGTCCGTCACGTCGCCGGGCTCGCGGTCGAGACCGTCATCGAGAAGACCTCGGCCCACAAGCTCCTGGAGCGGGTCCGCGACCTGCTGCCCGGCGGCGACGCGTGGGACCGGGAGGCCGGGCTGCGGGACTCCGAGTACCAGCTGGCCATGCTGCGCTTCCGCGAGGAGCACATGCTCGGCGGCCTGGCCCGGCGGCTGAAGGCCGGCGTCGACCGGGGGCGCGATGCCGGGGCGGTGTTCTCCTCGGTGCAGGACCACGTGATCGCGCTCGCCCACGCGCACGTGGAACGGCTGGTGCTCGAATCGTTCGTCGACGCGTGCGCGGCCCTCCCCGAGGGCGGCGCCAAGGTCGCGCTGGGCCTGCTGTGCGACCTGCACGCCCTGTCGACGATCGAGGCGGACCGGGCCTGGTTCATGGAGCACGGCCGGCTGACGGTGCAGCGCTCCAAGGCGATCAGCCGGGAGGTGAACGGCCTGTGCCGCGAGGTCCGTCCGCTCGCCGTCGACCTGGTCGACGCCTGGGGCGTCCCTCCGAAGCTGCTGCGGGCACCGGACCTGCTGGGGTGAGGAGCGGGGCGGGCGGGGCCCGACGGCGCAGGCCCCGGACGGCGGCCATGGAGGAGCGGATCCGGGGGTAGGCGTGGGGTGTGGACGATCAGGAATCATCGCGGCCCGAGGCCGAGGACCTGCTGGCGGGGCTGAGCGTGGACGACCGGCGGCCGGAGCAGCCGGTCCTGCTGGACTCCGCCGGGAAGCCGATCCGCACGTGGCGGGAGAACTACCCGTACGCGCGCAAGCTGCGCCGTGCGGAGTACGAGCGGACCAAGCGCATCCTGCAGATCGAGCTGCTCAAGCTCCAGCGCTGGGTGAAGGAGACCGGCGCGCGGCTGGTGGTGATCTGCGAGGGCCGGGACGCTGCGGGCAAGGGCGGCACGATCCAGCGGTTCACCGAGCGGCTCAATCCGCGCGGGGCGCGGATCGTGGCCCTGGACAAGCCGACCGAGCGGGAGGCGGGGCAGTGGTACTTCCAGCGGTACGTCGCCCACCTGCCGGCGGCCGGCGAGATCGTCTTCTTCGACCGGTCCTGGTACAACCGGGCGGGCGTGGAGAAGGTGATGGGGTTCTGCACCCCCGAGCAGTACGCGCTGTTCCTGCGGCAGTGCCCCGAGTTCGAGGCGATGCTCGTGGAGGACGGGATCCTGCTGGTGAAGTTCTGGTTCTCGGTGTCCCGGGCCGAGCAGCGGACCCGTTTCGCGATCCGTCAGGTCGATCCGGTGCGGCAGTGGAAGCTGTCGCCCACCGACCTCGCCTCGCTGGACCTGTGGGACGCGTACACGAGCGCGAAGGTGGAGATGTTCCGGGCCACCGACACCGAGGCCGCGCCGTGGACGGTGGTCAAGAGCAACGACAAGCGGCGGGGGCGGCTGGAGGCCATGCGCAGCCTGCTGTGGCGCGTCGACTACGCCAGCAAGGACGAGGAGGCGGTGGGCCGCCCCGACCCCCTCGTGGTCGGCGCCGCCGACACCCTGCTGGAGGCCGGTGAGCAGCCCTCCGACCTCTCCCCCACTCCCCTGGCGGGCGCGCACCCCGGTCCCGGCCTGCACCCCGACCCGCCGGAGGACCGCGCCTGAACGCGCGCCTCCGGGGCCGGTCAGCGGTGGGGGACGTCGACGCCGGCGGCGTGCAGGTTCGCCTCGATCAGCTCGTTGAGGCGGGCGAGGGCGGGGGCCTCCCGGTGGTGGTTGACCAGGTCGTAGCGGGAGGCGGCGTCGGGCCGGGTGCGGAACTCCGGCGGGGCCTCCAGCAGGGCGGGGTCGGCCAGGAGCTTGGCGGCCCAGACGCGGGCCAGTTCGGGGATGCGGGGGTCGTCGGGGTCCCAGGAGGCCGCTTCGAGTCCGCGGCGGGTCAGGGCGACGGACTCCGGGTCGTCCAGGGAGCGTTCGAGCAGGGTCAGGAAGCGGTCGAAGATCTCCGGGACGCCGGCCCGGGCGAGGACGAGGGCTTCCCGCTGCCCGGCGACGTAGTCGGGGTCGAAGCCGAGGGCGGTGAGCCGCTCCAGGACGGCGCAGGCCCGGTCGGGCAGCAGGGCGCGGTCGCCGTGGTCGAGTCGGTGCAGCCGGTCGCGGCGGGCGGTCAGGGCCTCGATCTGGTCGGTGAGGCGGCGGTGGACGTCGTCGAGGGTGGCGGCGAAGCGTTCGGGGCCCGCGTCGAGGAGGCCGCCGATCTCGGCCAGCGGCACGCCGGCTTCGGCGAGGGTCCGCACGCGCAGCAGGCGGAACAGGTCGGCCGATCCGTAGCGGCGGTAGCCGGAGCCGTCGCGGTCCGGTTCCGCCACCAGGCCGAGCCGGTGGTAGTGCCGGACGGTCTTGATGGTGACGCCGATGAACCCGGCCGCCTGGCCGATCGTGAGTCCGCCTGCCATCGGATCGGTACCCCCTCCGTGTCGCCCGACCGCCGACGGCTCCGGCTCCCCGGGCGGGCCCTGGCCGCGGGCGCCGGTCTCCTCTCCCCCGCGTCCGGATGCCCGGACGCGCACGCACGCACGTTCGCACATTTACTCGCTCGCGCGTTCGCGCGTTCGGCCGTTCGCACGGCCGAGGGTAGCGCGCCTTCCCCTCATCGGCGTCGGCTTCGGCGTCGGCGGCCATCTCCGGGGCCGGGCTTGACCTTGACCCTGGGTCAAGGCCGCAGGCTCTTCGTACGGCCTCCGCACGGCGGCCGTACCGACCGGATCCGGGCCCCTCGCGGCCCCGAACGAAGGAGAGAGCCATGACGGCACGGAACGGCGACGGCTTCTCGGAGGCGGGACTGGGGCGGCTCCGCGAGGTGCTGGCCCGGCACGTCGAGTCGAAGAGGATCCCCGGGCTCGTCGCCCTGGTCGGCCGCGGCGGGCACACCCACGTCGAGGCGATGGGGACGATGCACCGCGACGGGGGGCCGCCCATGCGGCGGGACACCGTCTTCCGCATGGCGTCCGCCTCCAAGCCGGTGACGATGGCCGCGGCGATGGTCCTGCTCGACGAGTGCCGGCTGCGCCTGGACGACCCGGTCGACCCGTGGCTGCCCGAACTCGCCGACCGGCGCGTGCTGAAGCGACCCGACGGCCCCCTCGACGACACCGTGCCCGCACGGCGGCCGATCACCGTGCGGGACCTGCTGACCTCGACGTTCGGGCTGGGGACGGACTTCGAGCTGATGGACGCGCCGATCCGGAAAGCGCTCTTCGAGCGCACCGACTACAGCATCGTGTCCGGACCCGCGCCCGAACCGGACGAGTGGATGCGGCGGCTGGGCGAGCTCCCGCTGTCGTACCAGCCCGGCGAGCGCTGGCAGTACGACCTGAGCAACGAGGTCGTCGGCGTCCTGGTCTCCCGGGTGGCGGGCGTGCCGCTGGAGACGTTCCTGCGCGAGCGCGTCCTCGGCCCGCTGGGGATGCGGGACACGGGCTTCCACGTGCCCGAGGAGAAGATCGACCGGCTGCCGACGCTCTACGGGCCCGACCCGCGGACCGGGGAGTTCCTCGTCTGGGACGAGGCGGTGGGCGGCCGGTCCAGCCGTCCCCCGGCGTTCCAGGGCGCCGGCGGAGGACTCGTCTCCACGGTGGACGACTACCACGCCTACTTCCGCATGCTGCTCGCCGGCGGCACGCTGGGCGGCGAGCGGATCCTGTCCCGGACCGCCGTCGAGCTGATGACCACCAACCGCCTGACGCCCGTCCAGCTCGCCGCCCGGACCTCGATGTTCCGCGACATGGCCCACCTCGCGGCCGGCCAGGCGCAGCACGGCGGCTGGGGGTTCGGGATGGCGGTGCGCACCCAGCGCGTCGACTACGCGCCCCTCGGCCAGTTCGGCTGGGACGGCGGCACCGGCACCACCGCGTACGCCGACCCGGAGAACGGGCTCGTCGGGATCCTGCTCACCCAGGTCGGCATGTCCACGCCTGACTCGGCACGGCTCATCCACGACTTCTGGACCACGCTGTACCAGGCGATCGACTGAGCGGGCGGCTGACGGGGGCGACTGCCGGCGGACGGGGACCGTCCCGCACGAGGGGGGGCGTGCGGGACGGCCGCACCGCGGGCCGGCGGCGGGAGGGGAAAGCCGCCGACGAGCGGGCGAGCGCAGTCACTGCGCTCACCGGGCGTCTGCCCCCGCGCCCCGCCCGTACTCACCCCGGGGCGGAGAAACCGGGCGAAGGAAAAGGCGCGCGGGCACGGGCACCGGCACGGGTACGGGCACAGGCACTGGCGCGGGGACAGGCACGGGTGAGGATCCGTACACATCCGTCCACGCAGGGCGACGGCCCCGCACCGGAAAGGAGGGTGCGGGGCCGTCGTCTCGCGACCGGCGGCGGGGGGGGTGCCACCGGCTCGCGATCGAGTGCAGTCCCATGCGCTCACTCCGCGCGTACCCCCGCTTTCCCGGCTCACACTCCTCGATCCGACCGCCGGGCTCATCCGAGGAGAATTCCCGGCACGGCGTTCCGCAGAACGGCTTCGGGCCGCTCACCGCGGCCGGTGACCGGCTGGATCGACCCGACCGGCTCGGCGCAGGCCTCGCCGTGGTCGCCCGCAAGGGCACAGAGGAGTCCCTGCGCGGGCAGGTGGCGGAGTGCACTCGGCGGCGACCCGGCCGACTCGCGCAGCGGTCGGTCGGCGGTCAGGCGGCGGTCAGGCCGCAGAGGCGGAGGGACCGGCCGGATCTTCCGGATCGGGGTCGGCGAGGCGGCGGGCCAGGACGTGCTGGGCCGGATCCTGGTGGCCGCCCGAGGCGAGGACCCGTACCTCGTCCCGGTCGCTGATCTCCGCCCGGATGATGCCGGTGGGGTCGGCGTAGACCGGATGGCCGCCGGGTCCCTTGAAAGAGGTGCGCTCGACGATCGCGACGTCCTGGGCCGAACCCGTGTCGTCGGAGAACACCAGCTCGTATCGGACTGGGTTCATTCCACCCATCCTACGCCGAAGGCCCGGCCGCGCCCCGGCCTCGCCCCCGGCCGTCCGGCGGAGAACCCGCTGGTTAGAGTGGTGCGAGGCCGCGCCGCCGCACCAGGGTCGGGCGCGAGACCGGGCCTGCTGTCGACCACAGGGTCCGGGCGACCGACCGCCCCGCTCCGTCTCGTCCGGCCCACGGCCGCCTGCCCCGGAAACCCCGCATCACATGAGTACCGACATCGCCCCGCACCCCGACCCCGCCCCGGCCGTGACCGGCTCCGCCACCGGCCCGGGCGGGCGGCGCCCGCGCCTGGCCCGGATGGCGGGCCGCGCCCCCGCACGGCCGACGCCCGCGGCCGCCGCCCACAACGTCAGCGCCGCCACGGCGGCCCTCCTCGCGCTGGTCGCGATCGGCGCCGCCCTCCACGAGCCGGTGCTCATACCCCCGCTCGCCGCCAGCGCCGCACTGGTCCACTGCGCCCCCGCGCTGCCCCTGGCCCAGCCGCGGAGCGTGGTCGTCGGCCACCTCCTCGGCGCCGCCGCCGGATACGCGGTGGCCCTCGCGGCGAACGGCAGCGCGTGGGCCGCCGCCCTCGCCGCCGGTGCCGCCCTGGCCCTGACGACACTGGCCCGGACCCCGCACTCGCCCGCCTGCGCCACCGCCGTCGTCATCGTCCTCCAGGAACCCGCGCCGACCAGGTTCGTCCCCCTGCTGTTCGGCTCCAGCGTCCTGCTCGTCCTGACCGCGTACGCCGCCTCCCGCGTCCGACGCGCGGCACCGAAGTACCCCGCCTACTGGTGGTGAACCGCACGCCGCCCCCCTGTCGGCTTCCCGCCCTCCCGGAACCGATCGCACAGTGCCGGCAACTCGGGTACGACGTCGGGGAGACGGTGCCGGCGTCGCTGACGCCCTGGCGGTGACCCCTGGGGGCCGGGAAAACGGCTTTGCGCCCCGTGGGGTCGGCGGGGATGCTGGCTCGCCGGAGGTGCTGAAGATGGTGCATGTCCTGTTGGAGTTGTCGGCCCGTGATTTGACGCACGCGGACCTGGCGTCGTGCGGGTGGGCGGGGTCCGACCACCACCTGGCCGGGGTCGCCGCGCAGTTGGAACGCGTACGGACCGGCGAGGTCGACTATCTCGCGGTCTGCCCCGTGACGGACATCCCCGTGGCGAAAGGGGGCGTCGATTACCGGGTCAAGGAGGGGGTCGGCACGTTGTGGCAGCTGGCGGTCCATCCCGCCTTGCAGTCGTGCGGGATCGGCACCTTCCTCGTCGAAGCCGCGGAGCTGCGCATCAGGAACCGTGGCCTGCGGCAGGCCGAACTCGGCGTGGAGGAGAGCAACCCCCGGGCACGGGCCCTCTACGAGAGGCTGGGCTATGTCGCGTACGACCGCCGGCCGGACTCGTGGGACGAGCAGGCTCCCGATGGTTCGGTGCGCCGCTACGAGACGATGTGCACGCTGATGCGGAAGGAACTCACGTAGGCCGCAGCCGCTCGGCGGCGATCGTGTCCACCGGCGGGGTTGGGCGGGAGGCCGCGGGGGAAGCCTCCGTGCTGCGGACCGTCGACCGACCGTTGTCCGAGAACAGCGGAACCTTCGCTTCGGGGATGGAGTGGGTGCCCGGTGGAACGACGCATGCCGGTGGTGACGCACTGGGGCAGTTTCATCGCGGTGGTCGATTCCGGCCGGTTGCTGCGGATCGAGCCGAGGAGGGACGACCCCGCGCCGTCCTCCATCGGCCCCGGAATGGTGACGGCCGCCGAGGACGGCGCTCGCGTGCTGCGCCCCGCGGTGCGCAAGGGCTGGCTGGACGGCCTGCCGCGCGTCCACGACACGGCCAGGGGTACGGACGCCTTCGTGGAGGTGAGCTGGGACGACGCGATCACGCTGGTGAGCGACGAACTGCGGCGAGTCCGTTCACAGCACGGGGACAGCGCGGTGTTCGGAGGGTCCTACGGCTGGGCGAGCGCGGGGGCCTTCCACAACGCGCAGGCCCAGCTCCATCGGTTCCTGGCGTTGGGCGGGGGGTACACCGACTCCCGCAACACGTACAGCACCGCGGCCCTGGAGGTCGTCCTCCCTCATGTGATCGGCGGGCATCCGTGGAGCTACCAGTCCAGGATGCCGATGTGGGACGAGATCGCCGAGAACTGCCGGTTCGTGGTGGCGTTCGGAGGGCTGGCCCTCAAGAACAGCCAGGTCAACCCCGGCGGGCTGGCCAGGCACCAGACGCGTGACCTGCAGCGCCGGTGCCGTGAGGCCGGGGTGCGGTTCGTGAACGTCAGCCCCCTCCGCAGTGACACCGCCGGCTTCCTCGATGCGGAGTGGCTGCCCGTCGTCCCCAACACCGACACCGCCGCGATGCTCGGCATCGCCCATACGATGCTGGTCAACGGGTGGCACGACGAGGACTTCCTCCACCGGTGCTGCGTCGGGTTCGACCGCTTCGCCTCCTACCTGGTGGGCGAGTCCGACGGCGTGCCCAAGGACGCCGCCTGGGCGTCGGGGATCACGGGCATCAGCCGCGACGCGATCATCGACCTCGCCCGCCGTCTCACCGCCCAGCGGTCCCTCGTCATGGTCAACTACGCGGTGCAGCGGGCGGACCACGGCGAACAGCCGATCTGGATGTCCGTCGTGCTGGCCGCCATGTCGGGCTCGATGGGCCGGGCCGGCTGCGGCTGGGGCGCGGGCTACGCGACGATGGACGCGACCGGCGTCGCCCGGGGCCGTGCCCCCGTGGCGGGGTTCCCCACCGTCCCCAATCCCGTTCCGGACTTCATCCCCGTCGCGAGGATCGCCGACACCCTGGCGCATCCGGGCAGGACGATCGACTACGACGGCCGGCGTCTCACCCTGCCCGAGCTCCGCCTGATCTACTGGTGCGGAGGGAACCCGTTCCATCACCACCAGGATCTCCACCGGCTGACCCGCGCCTGGCAGATTCCCGACACGGTGGTGGTTCACGAAGCCTGGTGGAACACCACGGCCAAGTTCGCGGACATCGTCCTTCCCGTGGCCACCGGTCTGGAACGCGACGACTTCGCCGCAGGGTTCTCGGATCCCCACCTCATCGCGATGCCGAAGGTCCGCGAGCCGGCGGGCGAGTCGCGCACCGACCACCACGTCTTCACCGCCCTGGCCTCCCGGCTCGGATACGAGCGGGAGTTCACGGAGTCGCGCTCCGAGGCCGCATGGGTCCGCCACCTCTACGAGCGCACGAAGGCCGAACTCGGCGACGCCGCCGAACTGCCGGCCTTCGACGACTTCTGGCGGATTTCCGCCGCCGAACTGCCGCCGTCGACGGGGCCCTTCCCCGGAAGCTTCGAAGCGCTCCGCTCGGATCCCCGGCGGTTCCCCCTGCCGACCCCGTCGGGCCGGATCGAGATCTTCTCCTCGAGGATCGGCTCGTTCGGCTACGACGACTGCGCCGGGCATCCGATGTGGTTCGAACCGGCCGAGTGGCTGGGCGGCGACCTGGCGGACCGGTTCCCGTTGCACCTGATCTCGAACCAGCCCGCCACCCGCCTGCACAGCCAGTACGACAACGGTGGCCACAGCCGCGACGCGAAGGTCCACGGCCGTGAGCCCGTGACGATGAACCCGGCGGACGCCGCGGCACGCGGCATCGAGAACGGCATGATCGTGCGCGTCCACAACGACCGGGGCAGCTGCCTCGCGGGCGCGTTGCTGTCGGACGACCTCATGCCCGGTGTCGTGCAGCTGGCCACCGGCGCGTGGTGGGATCCCGTAAGCCCCGGGCAGAGCGGAACGCTGGACCGCCACGGCAATCCGAACGTCCTCACGGCCGATCGGCCGTGCTCGCGCCTGTCCCAGGGGCCGAGCGCCCTCAGCGCGCTGGTCGACGTCGAGCCCTACGACAGGCCCCTTCCCGACGTGCTGGCCTTCGCTCCACCCCCCTTCGAGCACTGACACGAACACTGGAAATCCGCCCGTATCACCATTTGCGCACGAGTGGCGGCATGAATACGGTGCGCAATCGTGACTGCACTTCAAAACCTCAAGTACGCCCAGTGGTTCAAGGGCGCCGACGTCGACGGCGACGGCTTCATCACGCAGGACGACGTCCGCATGATGAGCGAGCGCTACATTTCCGCGCGCGGGGCCGCGCCGGACTCCGCGTCCGCCCGCCTGCTCACCGAAGGGATGGACGGGTTCTGGAGGAACGTGATCGCCCCGATGGACCAGGACGGCGACGGAAGGGTCGACCTGCGGGAGATGACCGAAGGGTTCCGGCGGGTCCTGACCGACCCCGCCCTGTACCCGCAGCAGGTCGAGCAGGTCACCGACTGCTTCTTCGACCTCGTCGACCTCAACGGGGACGGCACGATCGACCAGGCGGAGTTCCGGCAGATGTTCGACGCGGTCGCCGGCGTTCCCGGCGACGACTGCGCGATGGTCTTCGCCGCCTTGGACCGGGACGGATCCGGCGCGCTGGACCGCGCCGAATTCCACCAGGCGCTCAAGGAGTTCTTCTACGGCGACGACCCCGGCGCCCCCGCCAACCACCTGTTCGGCAGGGTCGCCGTCTGAGCCGTTCTCCCGGAGCCCTCGGTCCGGCGCGGGCGCCCCGGGCGCGGCGGGAGGAGGAGCAGGCCCCCGAGGGGCCTGCTCCTCCTCCGCACACCGCCCGGCTCACCCCGGCTCGCCCGGCTGCGATACTCGCGCGTCACCGCGTTCGTCGTACGTCACCGGGGGAGAGAGCGTGTCGGCATGGTTCGTCCGCATAGCAGGGGTGTTCGTCTACGTGACGGCGGCGGTCCTCGCCGTGTGGACGACCGGGCTTCCGGCAGGTGTCCCCCTCCCCGTCCCGGGGCTGGTCCCGCTGGCCTGGGTTCTGGTCGGTCTGGTCTGGCTGCGTGTGCTCGCGCTCCTGCTCTGGTGGGCCGACGACCACTACGGCTGGTTCCCGCGGCGCGGCGACGACGGGACGCCGGCGAGGCCGTCGGCGGTCTCACTGGAGAAGGGCCCTGCTCGCCCTCGCCGGGAACGGCCCGGCTTGTTCCGGCGCCTGGCCTCGTACGCGTACGACGGCGTGCCGTGGGTGTTCCTGCGCCAGTCCCTCGTCTGGCTGCTGGTCGTGCTCGCCGTGGTGGCGCTGAGCGTCCTCGGCAGGGCCCACACCTCCCAGCACGTCCGCTCCCTCCTGCGGGCGGGAGCGGTGCACGCCACGGCCACGGTGGTGGAGGCGGAGAAGGTGCGCGAGCGGCGCGACGACGAGGACGCGATCACGGGTTACCACTCCACCCTGGTCCTGGCCGCGCGGGGGGACGGGCGCGTGCGGGTGGAAGGCGCCTTCACCGGCGGGAGGCCGGAGCCCGGAAGCCGGGTCGAGGTCCTCTGGGCCCCCTCCGCGCCCGAGCTGGGCGGCCTGGTCGAGGAGGGCAGGGACATGGAGCGCTACCTGGACCGCGACTGGGGGCTCACCCTCTCCGGTACGGCCTTCGCGCTGCTGCCGCTGCTCCTCGTGCTGACGTGCATGCTTCCCACGGCGATCGCCGCGGAGGCGGACTGCCTCCAGGAGCAGGCGTGGTCGCCACTCGCCCAGACCGTCCACGCCACGGCGGTGACCGGCTTCGTCCTGCTCGCCCTGCCCTACCTCTCCGGGACGTTCACCGGCGGTGGCGCGCCCCTGTTCGTGGCCGGCGCCGGCCTCCTCGCCCTCTACGTGGCCATGCCCGTCCGTGCGATCATGGCCTGAGCCTCCGGTGCCAGCACCGGCAGGGCTCGTCGTACGGAGCGGTCGGCTTCCCTGCCGCCGGGAGGCGGAGCGGAAGCCTGCCTCACCCGGAAGTCAGGCCGCCGGATCCCAGACGGCGTCGAACAGGGCGAGTTCGAGCAGATCGGGGCTCGCCTCAGGCCACCCGATGCCGGCGGAGGCGAGCTGACCGGCGGCGGCTTCCGCCCAGCGCAGGTACACCCCGTAGCGGTGGGGCGTCCAGCCGCCGTCCGACCAGGTCCAGGCGGCTGCGTCCGGCGCCGCTGCCAGTCCGCTCTCCAGCCCGACCCGGGTGGCGTGCGCGCGGACGACACGCGCGACCCTCTGATCGAGGACGAGCGCACGAGGGGCGGCGGGGTCGTCCCTCGCCAGGTCGAGGAAGTAGAGGAACTTGGTGAAGAACGCCGGCCCCAGCCCTCTCAGCCTCTTGTACAGCACGCGGTACGCCGCGACCGCTCCCTCCTCCCGGAGGGCCGAGCCGGACGCGGCCAGCACGTCGGCGGCACCCGGCTCGGCCAGGATCTCCTGGAGGCGGTGCGGGCCGTAGCCGGTTCGGCCCTGCCCCCACACGTACGAGGCGACGAGAGCCTCGCACCAGCGGGAGCGCTCCACCGCCTCCCGTACGGCCGCCGCCGCCTGAGCACGGGTGACCGTCGCGGCCCCTGCGTGCGACCGTTCGGCGAACGGGCCCGGCCACGGCTCGACGCCCGACCAGCGCGCGGGTACGTACTCCACGGCATGAGCGCCCGCGCCGGTGGCGTACCGAGCCCCGCCCCCGGCCAACCACGCGCCCATGGCACGCACCGCGGTCGCCGGCAGCGGCCGCTTCAGCAGCTCGGCGTCCAGCGCGTCCGCGTCTTCCTGTCGCCCCACTCTCGCCCCCAAGGAGAGAAGTCCTCCGTCATCATGCACGGGACGGCCCTCCTGCGACGCACGGTCTTCGGACGGGGGTGGGGTTCCGGTCAGGCGCGGCCCGTGTCGACGGTCCGGTGGGTGGCCTCAGACCGGTTTGCGCCACACGGAGACGTGCTTCACGGAGTCCTGGGTGAACGGGGAACCGTCCCAGTCCGCGACGCGGCGTTCCAGCTCGAGTCCGGCGATCCGTGCCATCAGGTCGAGTTCCGCGGGCCAGGCGTACCGGTGACGGGAGTTGCCGCGGCGGTAGCGGCCGTCGTCGCCGTCGCGGGTGAAGTGGTGCGAGACGAGCATCTGCTCGACCAGGTCGAAGGTGTCGAAGCCGAGATGCCGCTCGGAGACGTCGAACGGCACGGCGACCTGACCGGGCGGCAGCGACCGCAGCGGCGGCACGAGCAGCTCGATGACGAACCGGCCGCCGGGCTCCAGATGCCGCGCGGCGTTGCGGAAGCACTCGACCTGCTCGTCCTGGGTGAGCAGGTTCGTGATGGTGTTGTAGACGAGGTAGACCAGGGTGAACCCGCCGGGGACGACGGTGGTGGCCATGTCCCCGATGACCACCGGAAGGGTGTCCTCGTCGACCTTGCGCCGCAGCACCGCCGCCATGTGCTCGGACAGTTCGATGCCCGCTACCGGCACGCCGCGTTCCCGGAGCGGGATTCCCACGCGTCCGGTTCCGATGGCGAACTCCAGC
The DNA here is from genome assembly GCF_042746075.1 of Streptomyces sp. NPDC058758. Taxonomy (NCBI): domain Bacteria; kingdom Bacillati; phylum Actinomycetota; class Actinomycetes; order Kitasatosporales; family Streptomycetaceae; genus Streptomyces; species Streptomyces sp. NPDC058758. The sequence continues at coordinate 29,001 of NZ_JBHYPS010000057.1, forward strand.
GCCCGGCCGTCTCCGGCGAGTTCGGCGAGGAAGGCGAGAGCGGGTCCGAGGGCGGCGGCCGAGGAGGATTCGGCCTCCTCGGCGTCGTAGCGCTCGGCGGTCGCACGGCTCCACAGTTCGCTGCTCGTCATGGGCGGCCACTCTGCCGGGCGCCGAAGGGCCCTGTCGACGCATTTACGTTCTCCGCCGCGGGCGGCCGCGGCTCAAGGCCTCCAGCGGCAGGCTCTTCGATCCCTCAGGCGCCCTCAGGGATCCTCAGGGGTCCTCGGGCGCCCTGAGGTGTCCTTGAGCGGGGCGACTCCGCCCGTTCCCGGCATCCGCTTCCTCCGCCACGCCGCGGTACCGCCCACGAGGATGACGAACTGGCCCGCCGCAGCGGTCCAGAACAGGAAGCGTGGGCCCTGGGAGGCGATCAGGACACCGCCGATGGCCAGCCCCAGCGGCTCCACGCCGAACGACAGCGTCCGGAAGGCGCTGTTGACGCGGCCCTGGAGGTGGTCCGGTGTGGCCGACAGCCGGTAGGTCACCAGGGACACCGCGAAGATCGGCCACAGCAGGTTCGTGAGCAGGACGCCGGCGGCGAGGAGGACGAGCGACGGTGCGGTGGCCATCACGGCCGCCGCGACGGTCCACACGGCGACGGAGCCGAGCGCGAGGGTGCGCAGGCCGATGCGCTCGCGCAGCCATGAGGCGGCGAACGCGCTCCCCACCGAGCCGAGGCCCACCGCGGCGAGGACGAGGCCGATCAGACCGGCGTTGACGCCGAGGTCCTCGGTGGCCAGCACGAGGGTGGCCAGGTGGAGCGGCGCCTGAAGGAAGTTGACCAGGGTGACCATCACCACGAGCAGGCGCAGCAGGCGCTGCCGCCGGAGGAACGCCATCCCCTCCTTGAGGTCGGCCGTCACGGAGCGCCGTTCGCCGGCCGGCCGCTGTTCCTGGAACGACGTGCGCACGAGGAGCAGCGAGGCTCCCGAGAGCAGGTAGGTGACGGCGTCGACGGCGTAGCTGTAGACGGCGCCGAGCGTGGAGTTCCTGGCGAGGCCGATCAGGGCGCCGGAGAGGGCGGACCCGCCGACACCGGCCGCCGAGTCGGCCACCTCGTTGAGGGCGTTGGCAGAGGCCAGCTGCTCCTCGGGGACCAGCTTCGGCAGGGCGGAGAGGTGGGAGACGGCCGAGAAGACGTGTCCGACGCCCTCCAGGAAGGCCACCACGGCCAGGTGCGTGACCGTCAGGACGCCGAAGGCGTAGGCGACCGGGATCGTCGCCAGCGCGGCGAACCGGCCGAGGTCGGCGACGAGCATGACGCGGCGGCGGTCCCAGCGGTCGACGAACACACCGGCCAGGAGGGTCAGCAGCAGGTAGGGGGCGAGCCGGGCCGCCCCCACGAGGCCGGCCACGGCAGGGGATCCGGACAGGCCGAGCGCGAGGACCGGCACGGCCAGGTTGGACAGCGCCGTACCCACCGACGAGACGGCGAACCCGCCCCAGACGATCATGAAGTCACGGTTCGCCGGCAACCCGCGCCAACGCCGCCGGCGACTCGCGGTCGGCACCGGCTCCTGCGCCTGTGCCTGTGTGGGGTTCCGCGTCGGGGTCCGTCTCGGTTCCGCCATCGAGGTGATGCCCTCAGTCGCCCTGCTCGAACAAGGCGCAGTGGAACAAACCGACATAGCGACGACCAGCGTGTTCTCGCGGCTCCCATGGCATGTCGGCAGGCTGTCACAGTCACCGCACTGGAGGCACGCGGATATCCCGGCCCCCTCACCCGGGTGGAACCCGGCCGTCGCGGGGGCACGGCACCCGCACCTGCGACCGCGGCCCCGCTGGACCGCCCGGCCCCGAAGACCAGTGGCCACTGATCAAGTTCACCGAGATCGTCGCCTCCCCGCTGAAAGCAAGCCATCACGGCGTGTTCAGGAGGTGCCGCCGGCAAGCCGAAGAGCGCGTCCTGCATGACGGCACCCACCCGCCGAGGCCCGATGGCCGCCCCAGCCGTCAACGCCTGCACGCCGTTTGCCGGCCCTACGCACCTCATGCATTTCGCCGAGCTTCTCCGCACTTCACCCCGACGGGCGGGCTTGAGGGCGGAGGGTGCTGAGAATGTGGTCGCGGAGAGTGATCCGGTTCTGCAGACTCTGGGCTGTGGATCGTTTGGTGGAGATTGCGGATCGGTTGATCGACATCGGCGGAGTGGTCGGTGTGTGTCTGGGCGGCAGCCGAGCGAGCGGAACCCACCAACCCGACTCCGATTTCGATCTGGGTCTGTACTACCGGCCGCCGCTGGACACCGGTGCCTTGCGTCTCCTCGCGTCCGAGCTGACTGGCGATTCGGTCGACGTGACGGAACCGGGCGGCTGGGGGCCGTGGGTGGACGGTGGAGCATGGCTGACCGTCGACGGCTGCCGCGTCGACTGGATCTACCGCGATCTGGACCGCGTTCACCGGATCTGGGAAGAGTGCCGGGCGGGGAACTTCGAAGTAGGCGTTCAGGCTGGTCACCCGCTTGGGGTGTACTCCCATGCCTATGTCGGCGAGGTGGCCGTCGGACGCGTTCTCGTTGATCCCCACGGCGAGCTGCGGGCCCTGCAACAGAAGACTCGCCGTTATCCGGAGCCGTTGCGCGAGGCGCTGATCGCCCACGCGCAGTGGGAGGCTCCCTTCACCCTGGCCAACGCCCGCAAGGGAGCGGCTCGCGGAGACGCCTTCTACGTCGCCGGCTGCCTCTTCCGCGCCGTGGGACTTCTCGTGCAGGGCCTGCATGCTCACGCGGGTCGCTGGGTGTTGAACGAAAAGGGAGCTGTTCAGGCTGCCGGGCAACTCCCGGCTGCTCCTGCGGACTTCGCGGCGCGGGCTCACGGGTTGTTCGCCAGGCCCAGCGTGAACCCGGACGTTCTGTCCACCGTGCTCGATGACGCTGACGCGCTGGCTGCCGAGGTATGCAGGCGGCTCGCTTCCTGAAGAAAGCCATGGAAATGTAGTCGACCAGCCGGTCATGGTCGAGCACGACCGCCTGGTGAGGGGGCCCTTCTCCCTCTCCGGGAGGCGGGGCAGCACCTTGGGATAGACCTGGAGCACCGAGCAGCGGATACAGGTTTCTCTGAACCAGTGACCCCGGTCCGCTGAGGCAGTCGGCAAACCTGTGGAACGTGAGTACCGTCCCGGGCCAGGATGCGGCTATGCGTGATGTTCGGAGCGATCCCGAGTTGCAGGATCTGGTTCGGCGGTTCGTCACGCCTGATCGGCGATACCTTCGGTTGGGCGGGAGCGTTTTCCGGTTGAGCCCGGTCGAGCGCTCCGCGTTTGTGCGGGATCTGGCTCAGGCTGCGTACGAAATCACTCCGGCGGAACTCGGCGTCCTCTTCGAGGGTGGGTGGCGCGAGCGCAAGACTGCCGCCTGGCTGGTCGCCGTGGCCCACAGGTCCGAGTTCCACGAGCTCATGGGCCGGCTCCTGCTGGCCAGCGAGGGGCCGTATGCGGGCGCGGCGTACTGCGTCGCCCTTGCGACGTTCGGTACTGCAGCGGATGCCGAACTGCTCAGCGCATACCTTGATCACTACTTGTCGCGTCCCGACCTCGACTACGACCAGGCAGTCGTCCTCGGGACGCTTCTGTACCTCGATGAGATCCTCGGCTCCGCGTACACGACACGGTTCCTTGCTCCGGCCGGTCCCTGGGACCGATGGCTCGAAGTCCGGGCCGTGCCGGCTCTCGACCCGCATGACTGTCGGCGGGCCGTGCGGCAACTGTGCGCTTTCGTCGACGAGACCGCTGAGGTCTTCGCCTCGCTGACCTGTGGGAGCCGATCATGACCGAGCGGGACATCATCCTCAACGAACTCGCCCAAGGACTGCGCCCGATGTCACAGGGCATCGAGTGGTTCGACACCCACAGCCCGGAGGAGCAGGCCGGGATACTCCTGTTCCTGAGCCACCACTGCGTGCAGGCGCGCGCCGTCACCGAAGACGGACCGGAGAGCATCCGACGTGCCGGGCTGCGCCCGACGCACACCCCGGCGGTCTTGATCACCTGTGGCCCGATCGACCAGCAATTGGGGAAGATCGCCGGCCTCACCCCTGTCGACGAACGGCGCAAGGCGTTCCGGCTACTGGTCGAGGTCCTCGCGGTCGCAGACGAACGGCGCCGCGAACGCTTCTGCTCCGGCGGATGCGGTCACTGGTGGCACAACCTGCCCGTCGCCGACGGGTGAGGACGAGTACCCCGCCGCCGGCCGCCGCCCCTGGTCTTCATGTGCGGCAAGACGGACCGACGGCGGTGTTCATGCGCGCGTGTCGTCGTCGGCGGAGCCGATCACCGCGCTCAGGGCCTGCAAGGCGTCATCGTATCGGTGGCGGTCGAACTGGAACGGACCGAATGCCGCGTAGTCGCGGGTCTTGCGGTGGGGTTGCTCGAAGGCGTCCCAGGTGACGAGGTCCGCTGTCGCGGTGATGCGGGCCATGAGCGGCCAGCACCCCCACTCACCGCATTCACAACCGAGGACGGGGGTCTTCGGCCCCATCGCGCTAGTGGACAGTCCGAGGAAGTGGTCCCGCATCGGGCCGAACCGGAAGAACTCCGGAATCAGACCGCCGTAGGCATCACCCGCAGGCTGCATCCCGGCCGCGATCTCGTACGCATCGATCAGCTCGGTGAGTGGTGCTCCGTCGATGTGAGGGACGACCACGAGCGGCCCCCCGTCGCCACGATGCTGGCAATCGAACCGGATCTCCATGCTGGTCATCCCGCGATTGTCTCAGCGACCCTGCTCCCTCCTTCTGCGTGGGGTGAGCCGGGACCTTGCGCGACGTGCCGAGGTTGATCGCCACGCTGCCGGGCGCGGAGTCGATCCGGTCGATCCGGTCGAGGAGGTTGTCGCGGATCTCCACCCGGCGGCCGCTCTGGGCGGGGTCGGGGCGCAGGAGGGAGCAGCGGACAGAGTCAGGAGCGCCCGTGCTCGCGGTTGAGCCCGTGACCGTGACCGTGATCAAAGCTTCCACCTGCCGGGCGTCCATGGAGAGCATCCTCGACGATCGAAAGCGATCTCGGCCGTAGGCGCCATACTCGTCGCGTGCGCATAGACGGACATGCTCAGGTGGCCCTTCGGTGCGGTGTCTGGGTCGGTGCGGCTCTCACCGCGCCCCTGCTGCTGGTGGCCGGCGGTCCGGCGTACGAGCGCCTGATGCGGCACCTGTGCCGCGACGAGGGTCCGGGGCTCCTGTCGAAGGAAGAGGGCTGGGTGCACCCGGGGTACTGGGTCGTGACCAACGGCCTGGTCCGGGCCCTGACCTGGCCGACCCGGCGTGACGGGCTGCTGCGGAGGGCGGGGTGCTGAACCCGGCGGAGGCCGGCACGGAAGACCTGCGTGCTCCCTCACCGGACCGCACGAAGGCATGGGGCAGGCGCTGCGCGTGGCGGAGAGCCGCGGCCGCCGCCTTCCGCAGGTGCCGATTCCCGCCAGCAGCCTGAAGGCTGCCGCTCTGAAAGGGCGGCCCTCAGATCCGTCCCCGGACGAGCCGGGTCCGGTGCCCGAGCACCCGTCCCAGCTCGGCGACGAACTCCGGCAGCAGTGCGGGCCCCCGCCAGAACTCGAACCCCAGGTACGCGAAGGCGAGCCCGTCCCCGTCCCACTCCCACGCGGCCAGCGGTACCGTGTGCCCGCAAGCCGGACACGGCACCTCGCCCCTGCCGGTGTTCCACCACGCGTCCATGACCGGCGAGAACGCCTCGCGGTGTCCGTCCTCGTACGTCGCCGCGCAGTGCGGACAGACCGGCGGCCCGTCCTGCTGCGGCGAGAAGAACACCGTCCGCCCCGTGACGACGGTCAGGCCCTCGCTCCCTCCCGCTTCCCGCGCACGACGCGTCCCGTACGTGCGCGCCTCGCCGGTCTCGCCCGTCTCTCCGGTCTCGCCCGTCTCGCCGGTGAAGGCGCTGTTCGCCGTGGCGGAGGGCGGCCGCGTGCGAGTCAGGTCACGGACGCGCTCCAGCCGTCTCGGGCCGCAGCGAGCAGGGCGCCCCGGTGCAGGTCGAAACCGCAGGCGGCGGTGGGCTTCCCCACCTGGACGAACGGGCCGGCCCCTCGGAACGCGTCGGTGGAGAGGCGGAAGGAATCCGGCTCGGCGCAACTGACCGTGCGCAGTCGCCAAGGCCCCGATGAGTCCTCGTGGGTGCGGGGCGGCAGGGCGAGTTGGAGCTGCGCGGTGGCCGGACGCTCTTTCTGGTGGTCCGTGTGCGCCGCCGTCCAGGCGGCCATGACGAGGGCGGCCTGCGAAGGGACGTCGGATGCGGGCGAACCGTCGGCGAGGGGAAGAGGTGTTCGTTCGGGAGTGGACGGTGGCGCGACGATGTCCGAGCAGCCCGCTTCTTCCCCGAGGACGGTGGAGAACCAGCGGCTCAGGTCCGGGCCGCCCCGGTCGGCCCAGGTGCGGATCACGTCGCGGAACGCCGCCTCACGGCGACGACCGCCTCGTTGTGACCCGGCGGCCAGGATCGCTCCGCCCGCTCCCGAGAAGGCTCCGCACAGCTTCAGGACAGGAACCCGATCGGCGCGGACCGCGTAACGCACCGAGCGGAGCTCCCACATGGCGTGGCGCAGCAGCGCGGCAGCGGCGCGCGCACCGGGTCCGAGTTCTCCGCCCGGCGGCCGGAGCCGACGGATCGCCCCACTGTCACGGGGCGGGGTGACCGCGTCCGCGCGTCGGCCGGCGGCCGACAGGTGCCAGGAACGGTCGTCCAGGTGGTACTCGCCGCCGGCGGCGCGGAGCCGGCCACTCGGCCCCAGGGAAATCCCGACCTCCCGCGCTCCGGCGTCCAAGGTCACTCCCCGCGCATCGGAAAGGTCGAAGGCGACGTCGGTGACGTCGTCCAGCCACATGTTGAGCAGCGCGGGCGGCGCCGGCCCGTCGACAGCGAACGTGCGGTCGGCGACCAGCTGGAGGAAGGCGGTCAGGCGGTCGCCCGCACGCTCCACCTGCAGGTGGCGGACGGAAGCCGACGCCAGGACGTAGTCGGGGAGCAGCTCCTCCACGCTCTGGCGCGTGAGCCGGGGCTGCGGGGCCATGACGTGTCCGAGGTAGTCGCGGCCCGGCGTGTCCGGTTCGGCCGGCGGGAGGTGTGCTTCCACGTCGCATCCGGCGATCGCGGCCTGCTCGGTCATCCAGCCGCGGCGCCGCTCGCCGAAGCCGGCCATCCACTCCAGTACGGCCGTCGCCCGCCGCTCCCGCTTACTGATCATTTCAGAATGAGTTTGGTTCGGGGGCTTGGCAGTTGGGCTGGTGGGCGGCAGAGTTCTGCAGGTGTCGGATGATCTTGTGCCTGATG
>NZ_JBHYPS010000058.1:0-36053 GCF_042746075.1 Streptomyces sp. NPDC058758
TCTTTTTTTTATACCCCCCTGGTCCCCCGCTGGGTCTTGGGGGGGGGCCGGCGCTGGCGCGGCGCCGGGCCCCGCCCCGGCACGGGGTGCGCGGGCCCCGCGCGCGGCCCCGGCGAACCGGTCGAGGGCTCACTTGCCGAAGTCGTTGGGCCTCAGGGTCCACAGGACGGTCATCTCGCCGGTGACGGCGCCGTCCTCGCGGGTGATGTCGATGCGGACCGGGAACTCGGGGCGCTGCCCGGCGTCGAGCTCGGCGACGACGTCGGCGACGGGGCGGCCGAGGGTGGCGGTCGCGGTGACGACGCCCATGGCGAGCTTCTTGTACGCGATCTCGGCGTTGACGGCGAGCGGCACGGCACGGCCGAGCTGGTCGCCGAAGGCGGCGAGGACGATGGCGCCGCTGGCGGACTCGGCCAGGGTGAACATGGCGCCGGCGTGCGGGCCGCCCACGTGGTTGTGGTACGCGGGCTGGTCGGGCAGGCGCACGACGGCGCGCTCGGCGGTGGTCTCCAGGAACTCCAGGTTGAGGGTTCCGGCCATGGGGACCGTGGCGGCGAGCATCTCGCCGACGGACTTGGTGTCTGCGCTCATGTGCCGTGATGTTACCCGCGAGTAGAACTATTGGCCATGCCTTGCGGACAGGCCGCCTCCACCCCCCACGTCGGGACCGGCCGGGCCGGACGGCGGGACCGGGCACGGCCGGACGGCGGGACCGGGCACGGCCGGACGGCGGGCCCGGACGCGGCCGGACGGCAGGACCCGTCACGACCGGACAACAGGGCCGGGCGCGACCGGGTCGGCGGGGCCGGGCACGGCCCGGCACCGGGGCCGGGCATGGCCCGGTCGGCGCCGCCCCTCTATCGTTACGGCCCATGTGGCCAGGACAGCAGCCGCCCGGGGGCGAGCAGAACCCGCAGAACCAGAACCAGAACCCGTACCAGCAGCCGGGGTACCAGCAGCCGAACCCGTACCAGCAGCCGACGCAGCCGGCGTTCCCGCAGCAGGGCGGCTACCCGCAGGCGCCCGGCCGGCCCCCGCAGGGCTGGCCGCAGCAGGGATACGCGCAGCCGAACCCGTACCAGCAGCCGACCGTGCCGCAGTACCAGGTGCCCGGCACCCCGCCGCAGGGACCGGACGGCGGCGGCCGGAAGCGGACGACGCTCATCGCGATCGTGGCCGCCACGGCCGTGGTCGTGGCGGGCGGCGTGACCGCCTTCCTCGTCCTGGGCGAGGACGACGACAAGAAGGACGTCGCGAACAAGCCGGCCACCAGCTCCTCGGCCCCCGGCCCCGACGCGTCCGCGTCGCAGTCGGAGTCCGGCGAACCGTCGGATGCCCCGACCACCGAGCTCGACAACCCGCGCGAGAGCCAGGAGTTCGAGCCGACGATCCCGGGCTGGAAGGTCGTCCACAACCCGAAGTACGGCACCCTCTTCGACGTCCCGCCGGAGTGGGAGGTCGGCAAGCCCACCATGAGCGTCGGCTTCGAGGACGCCGCGAAGGGCGACGGCAGCCCCCTCGTCGTCATGTCCGGGCCCGCCGACCTCAAGAGCAAGTGGTGCGCCGTCGACACCGACAAGAACGGCAGTCCCGAGTACTCGGGACTGGCCGGCGCGGGCACCAAGGGCAACCAGGGCGCGAAGGACACCGCCTCCGCCGCGCGCGGCCAGGCGGGCATGTGGGTGTGGGCCGCGTTCGCCCAGCACATGCCGGAGAAGACCATCAAGATCGACAAGGCCGTCCCGTACACCACCGCGTCCGGCCTCAAGGGCAGCATGGCCACGGCCACCGCGCCGGGGGTGAAGAAGCGCAACAAGTGCGACACCGACGGCAAGTCGATCGCCTTCACCTTCCTCAACGCCGAGAACGACTTCTCGACCTTCGTGCTCTACGCGGCCGACGGCGTGAAGGACGAGCTGCCGGACGAGACGATCAAGAAGATCCTGTCCACGGTCCGGCTCAGCAAGAGCTCCTGACCCACCGGTACGCCGGCCCGCCCCGGGACCCGTCCCTCGTCCCGTCCCGCATCCCGGGCCGCGTCCGGACCGCGTCCGGGACGGGACGAGGGACCGGACGCGGGACGGACGCGTCCGGGATCCGTCCGGTATTCGGTTTGGCAGGAAGGGGAGGCGGCGGGGATAGTCCCGGAGTGACGAATCGCTCCGCCTCCCCCCGTGCCGGCCGCCGCCCCGAGTGGGCCGGGCGCAACTACGTGCTGCTCACCGCCGCCACGATCGTGACCGGCCTCGGCGCCCACGGCGCCCTCATCGCCACCACTTGGGCCGTCTTCGAGTCCGGCGGCGACGCGGGCGACGTGGGCCTCGTCGCGATGGCGCGCTTCCTGCCGCTCGTCCTCTTCCTGCTCATAGGCGGCGCGGTGGCGGACCGCATCCCCCGGCACCGGGTGATGGTCGCGGCCAACGCTCTCAACTTCGCCTCCCAGGCGGTCTTCGCCGCCCTCGTCCTCTCCGGCACCGCCGAGATCTGGCAGATGATGGTGCTCACCGGGCTCTGCGGCACCGGTCAGGCCTTCTTCAACCCGGCGGCCGAGGGCATGCTCCTGTCCAGCGTCACGGGCGAGCAGGCGAGCCGCGCCTTCGCCTTCTACCGGATGGCGATGCACGGCGCGGGCATCGGCGGGGCAGCGCTCGGCGGCGCGCTCGTCGCCTTCGTCGGCCCCGGCTGGGTCCTCGCCGTCGACGCCGCCGCCTTCGCCGTGGCGGGCGCCCTGCGGGCCTTCCTCGACGTCAGCGGCATCCCGGACCGCAAGCCCGGCGGCGGGCTCTTCGCCGATCTGCGCGAGGGCTGGCAGGAGTTCGTCGGCCGCCCGTGGCTGTGGTCGATCGTCGCCCAGTTCTCCGTCGTGGTCGCCCTCATCGGCGCGGTCGAGGCGGTGTACGGGCCGCTGGTCGCCCGGGACGAGCTCGGCGGCGCCACCCCCTGGGGCATCGCGCTCGCCGGCTACGGCGTGGGCACGGTCGCCGGCGCCGTCCTGATGACCCGGTGGAAGCCGCGCCGGCTGCTCCTCGTCGGCACCCTCGGCGTCTTCCCCATCGCGCTGCCCTCGGCGGCGCTCGCCGTCCCGCTGCACGCGGCCGGCCTCACGCTGGTGATGTTCGCCAGCGGCGTGGCGATGGAGATCTTCGGCGTCTCCTGGATGACGACGATGCACCAGGAGATCCCGGAGGAGAAGCTGTCCCGGGTCTCGGCCTACGACTGGTTCGGCTCCACCGCGCTGCTGCCCCTGTCGACCGCCCTCGCGGGCCCGGCCGAGACCGCGTTCGGCCGCACGGCGTCCCTGTGGGGCGCGGCGGCCCTGATGACCCTCGTCACCGCGCTCGTCCTGCTCGTGCCCGACGTACGCAACATGACCCGGCGCCCCCACGGCGCGACGGTGGCGAAGGACGGCACCGTGCCCGCGCAGGGCGCGTCAGCCGATGCCGAAGGCGCCCTCGGGCGGAACGGGTGACCCCACCGCCTCCGCGTCGTCGACCGGAGCCGCGTCCCCGGTGAACCGGGCCAGCGCCTCCCCGTGCTCCACGCGCGCGGGGAAGGCGTCCCCGGCGGCGCGTCGGGTGAGGCCCGCGAGGTCGAGGGGCGCGTCGGAGGCGACCAGGATCGCGTTCCCGAACCGGCGGCCGCGCAGCACCGCCGGTTCCGCCACCAGCGCCAGCTGGGGGAAGACCGCGCCGAAGGTGGCGAGCTGGCCGCGGAGGAAGCCGAAAGGCGCCCCGTCGGCCAGGTTGGCCGCGTAGACCCCGCCCGGGCGCAGCACGCGCCGCACCTCGCGCGCGTACGCGAGGGAGGTGAGGTGTGCCGGGACGCGCGAGCCGCCGAAGACGTCGCCGACGACCAGGTCGGCCGAGGCGGCGGGCGCCGCCTCCAGCCAGGCGCGCGCGTCGGCGGTGTGCACGGTCACACCGGAGCCCTCCGGCAGCGGCAGGTGCGCGGCGACCAGCTCGACGAGTCCGCCGTCCGCCTCGACGACGTCCTGGCGCGAACCGGGCCGGGTGGCGGAGACGTACCGGGGCAGCGAGAGCCCTCCCCCGCCGAGGTGCAGCACGTCCAGCGGCGCGCCCTCCTCGGCGGCGCCGTCGACGACGTGCCCGAGCCGGCGGGCGTACTCGAACTCCAGGTGGTCGGGGGCGTCGAGGTCGACGTACGACTGCGGCGCGCCGTCGACCGTGAGGAGCCAGGCCCGCTCCCGGTCCACGTCGGGCATGAGACGCGCGGTGCCGTGGTCGACCTCGCGCAGGACGGGGATCTGCTCGTTCACCCCTTCATTGTGCAACCGCACAGGACCCGCTCGCGCCCGCCCCGCGCGCCGCAGCCCGCGTCAGCCCCTCCACACGGCGGCGACGGCCTTCGCGTGCGCGGCGGCCTGGGCGCGTCCGGCACGGGCGGCGGCGCCCTGCCGGGCGGGGTCGAGCGCGCGGGCGCCGATCACGGCCTTCGCGTCCGCGTCGGGCGTGATCACCTCGACGCGCGCGCCGGCGGCGGCGAGGTCGGCGGCCTGGCGGGCCGGGGACCGCACGGCCCTGCTGCCCAGCGCGCTGGGCGCGACGACGACCACCCGTTCCCAGCCGGCCGCGAGGTGCGCGTTGGCGGTGGAGTGGATGCCGCCGTCGATCCAGCGCCGGCCCGCGAGACTCGCGGGCGGCCAGGCCCCGGGGATCGCACAACTGGCGGTCACCGCGTCGACGAGCCCGACCTCGCCGAGCCCGCCCTCACCGTGGCCCTCGGGACTGCCGTCGAAGACGCCGAGCGCCCCGGTCTCCGCGTCGACGGCCGTCAGGCGCAGACGTCCGCCCCCGGGCCAGTCGGCGAGGTCGCCGAGGCGCCGCGCCACGGCGGCCCGCCGGGTGGCCTCGTCGACGGTGCGGGCGCGCAGCGCGAGCCGGCCGAGCTTGCGTCCGTACGCCTCGGGGGTGCGGGAGGTGAGCACGGCGAGGGTGTAGCGGAGGAGGGTGCCGGCGCCGAAGCGGACGGCCAGCTCGTCGTCCGCGCCGTCGAGCCGGCGTGCGTACAGCTCGGCGAGGCTGGTGGTGCCGGAGGTCAGGAGGGCACCGACGACGGCGCCGGCGGAGCTGCCGACGACCAGGTCGGCGTCGGAGAGGTCCACGCCGGCCTCGGCGAGCCCGTGGAGGACGCCCGTCTCCCACGCGGCGCCGACCAGCCCGCCCGCTCCGAGCACGAGTGCCGTCCTGCCGTTCCCCGTCCCGCCCGTCGTGTCGCTCATGGCCCGAGTCTGGCGCAGCCGCCCGCGGGCGGTCGCGGCGGGGTGGCCCTCACAGGTGCTTGAGCGCCTCGCGGACGGAGAGCGGGGAGAAGAGGGAGCGGTTGTCCGCGACGAAGGCCCGCACCTCGCCGGGGGCGGTCTTGGCGTACTCGCGCAGGCTCCAGCCGATCGCCTTCCGGAGGAAGAAGTCGGTGTCCGCGGCGCGCCGCAGGCAGTACGCGAAGAGCCGGTCGGCGTCCGTGTCCTCCTTGAACCGCAGCTGGTGGAGGAGGGCCGTGCGGGCAATCCACGGGTCCGCGTCGTCGATCCACCGGTCCATCTCGGCGCCGAGGGCCGGGTCGGCCTCGACGAGCCCGCCGACGACGTGGGCGGCGAGGTGGTCGACCGTGTCCCACCAGGAGACGGTCCGCACCAGACGGCGGGCGACGGGCAGGAAGTCCGACGAGCAGCGCTTCACGTGCCGGCGCAGGTAGTCGACGGCGAAGTAGTGGTACTCGCGCTCGGGAAGGGCGAAACAGCGCAGCGCCACGGCCGTGCAGTCGTCCTCGGAGGGGCGGGGCGTGCCGTCGAGGACGGTGCGGGAGAGGGCGCGGCGCTCCGGCGACCGGATGCCGAGGAAGGGGGCCACGCCCTTCATGTACGCGACCATCTCCTGCGCCCGGAAGGGGTTGCCCGCGGCGGGGTAGAGCGTGGTGAGCCGGCCCATGACGGTGTCGGCGAGCTCGCTGTCGGGGACGGCGTGCGGAAGCGGGCCGGGGCCATCGGGGGGCGGGTGACCGGGGTCGGACATGGCGCACATTACGGCGATCATACGGAGGTCTCCGTTACTCTCCCGGGATGCTCGCTCCCGTGCCCCGGCCGACGGCGCCGTTCGCCGCCCGCTGCTCCCGGGCCCTGCTCTCGCCCCGGTCGCGGCTCTCGCTGCTCGCGCTCGTCCTGCTGACCGCCGCCACGCTGGTGGTGCTGTACGAGCCGCAGCGCCTGCTCGCCTCGGGGTGGCCGCGGACGGGCGGCGCGGGCGCGGTGCTGCTGTTCGGGCTGGCGTACGGGCTGTGCACGGCGGCCTTCGTGCCGCGGCCGGTGCTGAACCTGGCGGCGGGGGCGCTCTTCGGCTCCGCGTACGGGCTGACGGCGGCGGTCGCGGGGACGGTGCTGGGCGCGGGGATCTCCTTCACGCTGGGCCGGGTGCTGGGCCAGGACGCGCTGCGGCCGCTTCTCAGGGGCCGGTGGCTCCGGGCGGCGGACGGTCAGCTGAGCCGGCACGGCTTCCGCTCGATGCTGGCGATCCGGCTCTTCCCCGGCGTGCCGTTCGCCGCCGCCAACTACTGCGCGGCGGTCTCCCGGATGGGGTACGTGCCGTTCCTGCTGGCGACGGCGATCGGCACGGTGCCGAACACGGCCGCGTACGTGGTGGCCGGGGCCCGGGCGGGCGATCCGGGCTCCCCCGCCTTCCTGTTCTCCGCGGGGTTCATCGTGCTGTCGGGGCTCGCCGCCGCGGTCGTGGCCTGGCGCAAGCGGCACGCGCTGCGCCGGCCGTCCGCCCCGGCGCCCGCGGCCCCGCTCGCCGCTCCGCTCACGGCCCCGCCCGCGACCGCACCGGAACCGGCGCCGGTGACGGTGCAGGTGCCGGCGTCCCGGGCCGTGGCCGGCTAGACCGCTTCGGCGCGCACCGCGCGGGCGAGCCCCCCGGCCCCCTCGTCCCTCGCCCTCAACCCCTCTCCCCTCGTCCGGCGGCCGTGACGCCCCACCGGGCGCGGCCCCGGCCGGCGCGGCCCGAACGCGCCCGTCCCCGGTGGGCCCCGCCGCCGACTCGGCCTGATCACGAACACGTCACCTTGGGGCGGTACGCTGCGCTCGACCTTCTGACCGCACACGTACATACCGGGACGGCCCAAGCCCCATGAGTTGGTTCGAATCGTTCATCCTCGGACTCGTCCAGGGGCTGACGGAGTTCCTTCCCATCTCCTCCAGCGCACACCTCCGGCTCACCGCCGCCTTCGCCGGCTGGGAGGACCCGGGCGCGGCCTTCACGGCGATCACGCAGATCGGCACGGAGACCGCCGTCCTGATCTACTTCCGCAAGGACATCGGCAGGATCGTCACGGCGTGGTTCCGCTCCCTGGCGGACAAGTCGATGCGCTCCGACCACGACGCCCAGATGGGCTGGCTGGTGATCGTCGGCTCCATCCCGATCGGCGTCCTCGGCATCACGCTCAAGGACCAGATCGAAGGGCCCTTCCGCGACCTGCGGCTCATCGCCACCACCCTCATCGTGATGGGCGTCGTCCTCGGCGTCGCCGACCGGCTCGCCGCCCGCGACGAGATCGGCGGCCGGCACCGGGTGGTCCGCGAGCGCAAGACGCTCAAGGACCTCGGCGTCCGTGACGGCCTGATCTACGGCTTCTGCCAGGCGATGGCCCTCATCCCGGGCGTCTCCCGCTCCGGCGCCACCATCTCCGGCGGCCTGCTCATGGGCTACACCCGCGAGTCCGCCGCCCGGTACTCGTTCCTCCTGGCGATCCCCGCCGTCCTCGCCTCCGGCGTGTTCGAGCTGAAGGACGCGGGCGAGGGGGGACACGTCTCGTGGGGCCCGACGATCTTCGCGACGATCGTCGCCTTCGCGGTCGGCTACGCGGTGATCGCCTGGTTCATGAAGTTCATCACCACGAAGTCGTTCATGCCGTTCGTGATCTACCGCATCGCGCTCGGCATCCTGCTGTTCGTGCTGGTCGGCGCCGGGGTCCTCAGCCCCCACGCGGGCGAGTCCGGCGGCTGACCGCCCCTCGCACCCCACCCCACACCGCACACCGCCCGCGCGGCACCACGCCGGGCGCCCCTCGGGGGCGGGTCCCGCGGCACCGGGACCCGCCCCCGGGGCGTTCTCAGCCCCGGTAGGGGACGCGCGCGAGTTCCCGGACGCCGCCGAGGGTGCCCCACTCGTTCTTCCCCAGCCGGGCCAGCGGGCGCATCCGCGTGATCTCGGGGTGTCCGTCCGTCAGGTACTCCTCGTCGACGGCGACGTGCACGACCCGGCCGAAGACCACGGTCGAGTCACCGATCCGGAGGGTGCTGTGCAGTTCGCACTCCAGCGCCACCGGGGACGCCGCCACCCGCGGCACCTTCACGCGGCGGCCCGGCTCGCGCTCCACGGCGCACGCGTCGAACTCGCTCGTCCCGCGCGGGAAGTCCGTCGCCGTGGCGTTGATCTGCTCGAAGAGGCCCTCGGGGGCGAGGTTCACCACGAACTCGCCGGTCTCCTCCACGTTGCGCAGCGAGTCCTTCCGCCCGACGGAGGTGAACTGCACGACCGGCGGGGCCACCGAGGCGATGGTGAAGAAGGAGTGCGGGGCGAGGTTGTCCGTGCCGTCGGCCGAACGCGTGGACACCCAGGCGATCGGCCGGGGGACGACGGTCGCCGTCAGCAGCCGGTAGACGGAGGCGGGGTCGGTCAGGGCGGGGTCGACGTCGATGCGCATCCGGCCAGTATGCGGCCCGTGCGGGCGTCGGGGGCGACAGGGGGCGCACGCCTCTTGGCGCCGCGCCCCCGCTGCCCGACACTGAGGCGATGACGCAGCGCGTGGACCTCGCGAACGTGATGGACCGGCTCGCCATCGACGACCTGATCACCGGTTACGCGGCGGCCGTGGACGACGCCGACTGGACCTCCTACCGGGCCCTGTTCACCGCCGACGGCCGGGCCGACTACTCCGGCTCCGGCGGCGTCGAGGGGCCCGCGGCCGAGGTCGCCGACTGGCTGGCGCGGACGATGGCGCTCTTCCCGGTGCGCCAGCACCTGATCGTCAACCGCCGGGTGACCCTGCACCGTCCCGGCGGCTACGCCGAGACCGGCGACGCGGCCGACGTCCGCGCCGACTACGTCAACCCGATGCGGATGGCCTCCGGAGACGACTTCGTCTGCGGAGGCCGGTACGCCTTCGCCGCCCGCCGCACCGCCGACGGCTGGCGGCTGCGCTCGGTCGTCGTGGAGGAACGCTGGCGCCGGCTCCCCTGACCGGGCCCCGCCGCCGGGGGCGGGCGCAAACTGGAGGCGACGGGCGGGAGGCACGTCATGCGGAACCCCTCGGGCGCGGATCCCGGACGGGCACCGGATCCCGGACGGGCACCGGGGCGCGGTGCGGGCGCCGCTCCGCGCCGGGGCCTGGTTCCGCTCCGCGTGTCCGGGGTGCCGCGGTCGCTGCTGGCCGTCGGGTGCGGCGCGCTGCCCGCGCTCGCGTTCCCCGCGCCCGGGCTGTGGTGGTGGGCGTACGTGTGCCTCGTGCCCTGGCTGCTGCTGGTGCGTACGGCCCCGGGGGCGCGCCGGGCCGCGCTGGACGGATGGTGCGGGGGCGTCGGCTTCCTGCTGGCCGTGCACCACTGGCTGCTGCCGAGCGTCCATGTCTTCCTGCTGGTGATGGCGGTGCTGCTGGGGTTGCTCTGGCTGCCGTGGGGCGTGCTCGTACGGGCGCTGCTGGGCGGGGCGCCGAGTCCGCGGCGGGCCGCGGCCGCGCCGGTCGCGGTGGCGTCGGGGTGGCTGCTGATCGAGTGGGCGCGGTCGTGGGAGGGCCTGGGCGGGCCGTGGGGGCTGCTGGGCGCGAGTCAGTGGGACGTGCCGGTGGCGCTGCGGCTCGCTTCGGTGGGCGGCGTGTGGCTGGTGAGCCTGCTGGTGGTGGCGGCGAACACGGCCGTCGCGCTGCTGCTCGCCGCCCGGGGGGTGCGGTCGGTCGGTGTGGCGGGGCTGGCCGCGTGCGCGCTGGTGGCGGGGACGGCGGCGTGGGGCGTCGGGGTGCCGCGTCCGGCGGGTTCGGTGCGGGTGGCGATGGTGCAGCCGGGGGTGCACGACGGGCCGGAGGGCGCCGAGCGGCGGCTCGACCGGGCCGTGGAGCTGACCCGGGGCCTGGCGGGGCAGCGGCCGGACCTGGTGGTGTGGGGCGAGAGCGGGGTGGGCCGGGATCCGGCGGGCGACCCCGCGCTCACCGCGCGGCTGACCGCGCTGGCGCGGACGGTCGACGCCCCGCTCCTGGTGAACGTGGACGCCCGCCGGGCCGACCGCCCCGGCATCTACAAGAGCGCGCTGCTGTTCGGCCCGGACGGACCGACCGGCGACCGGTACGACAAGATGCGGCTCGTGCCCTTCGGCGAGTACGTGCCGGCCCGTGGTCTGCTCGGCTGGGCGACGTCCGTGGGCAGGGCCGCCGAGGAGGACCGGCGCCGGGGCACCGAGCCGGTGGTGATGCGTCTGCCCGACGGAGCGCCGGGGCTGAGGGTGGGGCCGCTGGTCTGCTTCGAGTCCGCCTTCCCCGACATGGGCCGGCGCCTGGTCGGGGACAGGGCGGACCTGATCGTGGTCCAGTCCGCGACCAGTACGTTCCAGCGCAGTTGGGCACCCGCACAACACGCCTCGCTGGCGGCGCTGCGGGCGGCGGAGACCGGGCGCCCGGTCGCGCACGTGACGCTGACCGGGGTCAGCGCCGCGTACGGCCCCGACGGCCGGCGGGTGGGGCCGCCCGTCGGCACGGACGCGAGCGCGGCCGTCGTCCGGGAGCTGCCGCTCTCGGAGGCGACGACGGTCTACGCCCGCTGGGGCGACTGGCCTCCGTACGTCGCCTGCGGGGTGGTCGGCGCGGTGTGCGCGGCCGCGGGCGCCGGTGCGCTCAGGAGGCCTGCTCCAGGGCGTCGCGGACGACGCGCTCGCACAGGGCGTGGGTGAGCAGGGCGTCGCGGGCGCTGAGGAGCGTGCCGTCGCGGACGGCGTCGAGGAAGGCGAGCACGGCCTGTTCGATGCCGCGCTGCCGGGCCACCGGAACCCAGTCGCCGCGCCGGCGGACGCTCGGCTGGCCCTTGTGGTCGATGATCTCGGAGAGGTTGAGGACCTGGCGTTTGGTGTCCTGGCCGGAGACCTCCAGGACCTCCTCGGTGGAGCCGTTCATCCGGTTCATGATGCCGAGGGCGGTGAAGCCGTCGCCGGAGAGCTGGAGCACCACGTGGTGCATCAGGCCGTCGCGGATCCGGGCGCGGACGTCGACGTGGTCGGCCTCGCCGGGGAGGAGGAAGCGGAGGGTGTCGACGACGTGGATGAAGTCGTCGAGGACGAAGGTGCGCGGGTCCTCGGGGAGGCCGATGCGGTTCTTCTGGAGCACGATCAGGTCGCGCGGGTGGTCGAGGCACTGGGCGTAGCCGGGGGCGAGCCGCCGGTTGAAGCCGACGGCGAGCGGGACGCCCCGCTTCTCGGCGAGTTCGACGATCCGCTCGGAGTCGGCGTACTCGTAGGCGAGCGGCTTGTCGACGTAGGTGGGCACGCCGGCGTCGAGGAGGCGGGTGGCGATCTCGGCGTGGGCGGCGGTGGAGGCGTGCACGAAGGCCGCGTCGAGTCCCGCGGCGAGCAGGGAGTCGAGGTCGCGGTGGCGGCGGGCGGGCGGCAGGTGGAGGGTGTCGGCGACCCGGTCGAGGGTGGCGGGGGTGCGGGTCTGGAGGTGGAGCTCGACCCCGGGGAGGGTGGCGAGGACGGGCAGGTACGCCTTCTGGGCGATGTCGCCGAGTCCGATGCAGCCGATCTTCACGGGGTCTCTCCCTCTGCGGTGGTCCGACGGCCCGTGGCACGGGGGCCGTTCGCGCCGGTCAGCTTACGCGTGCGGAGTCCGGGGCCGTCGGAGGGCGCCGGTCCGCGATGCCGTCGAAGCCGCGCAGAACGAAGCCGGAGCCGAGGCGCGAGGCGGTCCGGACGAGGGCGTCGCGCAGGACGAAGCCGGGGCCGAGGCGCGAGGCGGTCCGGACGAGGGCGTCGCGCAGGGCGACGGCGGGGCGGGCCGAGACGAGGGTGAGGGCTCCGGTGCGGGCCGCCTTGCGGACGGGGGCGGTGGTGCGGGGCAGCCGGTCGGGGTCGGCCGCGGCGAGGATCTCGGGGACGGGGTGGTGCCAGTCGCCGAAGAGCGGGAGGAGTTCGGCCCGTTCGTCGTCGGGGGCGTGGGTGCCGGCGGGTGCGGCGGCCATGGCGTGGGCGTCGTCCGGTGCGAGGGGCTGGTGTTCCCCTGTGCCGCCGGCTCCTTTCACGCGGCCGTGCCGAGCCGGGCGGAACCGCCGACCGGATTCGACGAGTTGCTGCGCGGAACGCTCACCGGAGCGTCACGGCAAACCGCTGGCGCCCGCCCCGGCCGTCCGCCACGATGCCCCGTATGACCACCGATCACATCGCCGTACCCGAGCGCGTCCACCCGGCCACGACGACCGGCGAGCGCCAGGCCCTGGAGCAGTGGCTGGAGTTCCATCGCACCACCCTCGCGATGAAGTGCGCCGGCCTCTCCGACGAACAGCTCCGCACCCCCTCCGCCCCGCCCTCCGACCTCAACCTGCTCGGCCTGGTCCGCCACATGGCCGAGGTCGAGCGCGGCTGGTTCCGCAAGGTCCTCGCGGGCGAGGAGACCCAGTGGCTCTACGCCACCGACGAGGACGACGACCGGGACATCCACACCACCGAGGGCGACACCTACGAGGAGGCGTACGCCACCTGGCAGGCCGAGATCGCCCACGCCCGCGCGCTGGCCGCCGAGCACGCCCTCGACGACCTCGGCGCGGGCGCCCACCACCGCACCGGCGACCTCATCAACCTGCGCTGGATCTACCTCCACATGATCGAGGAGTACGCGCGGCACAACGGCCACGCCGACCTCCTGCGCGAGCGCATCGACGGCAGCGCCGGCCTCTGACGCCCCCGCGTCGGGTCAAGGAGGGTGACCGGGCGCTCACCCGTGCGGGGCATTCCCCGCCGGTAGGGGTTCGAAGAGCGGCGCCGGACCAGCAGAGTGGCGCGGGTGCAAGGAACCCGAACCCCCGCGCAGCTCCTGGTCGGAGCGGCCGTCGCCGCCGCCCTGACCGGGTGCGTGGCCGTCGACGGGCCGCCCCCGGCGCCCGTACCGACCCCCGCGCCCGCCACCGATCCCGTACGACCCGCCCACGGCGCGGAGCCGCAGATCGTCCTCCGGGGCCCGGCGCGGGAGGCGCTCGAAGCGGCCCTTCCGTCGCCCGCGCCCACCGCCACCGCCGCGCCGCCGCGCGGCGAGACCCGCCGCGCCACCGGCCACGCGGCCCCGCACCCCACCGTCGCGCCGAAGCCCTCCTCCCCCGCCGCCGGGCGGCCCCCCGCCCCGTCCGCGGCCGCCCGGGTGTCGCCGCCTCCCGCCCCGCCGGACGTCCCGGATCCGGAGCGACTGGCGGAGCAGCTGCGGCAGGCCCCGCCGGTCACCGGAAAGGACGTGTGCGAGCTGGGCGAGAGGTACGGCGGCTGGGACCCCGCGAGCGTGCAGGCCGGACTGTGCCGGGGCGCGTACGGGCGCTGAGCGCGGCGCTCAGCCTTCGCGCAGCCGCCGGTCCAGCCGCTCGATCGCGTCCCGGACCCCCGTGCCGTACCGGTCGTCGTCGAGGGCCTCCGAGGCGGCCCGGGCCCGCTCCAGGTGGGACCGGGCCGCGTCGGGCCGGCTCAGCTTGGCGTAGTCGGCGGCGAGGTTGAGGTGGAGCGAGGGGTAGAGGGCCCGCAGGGCGGCGGCCGAGTCGTGCGCGGCGAGCCGCCCGTCCTCCAGGCCCTCCGCGGCGCTCAGGGCGCGCAGGTCCCAGGCCAGCTCGGTGTCCGGGTCGTCCTGGGCGTCCGCCAGGTAGTGGGCGAGGGTGCAGCGGTGCAGGGGGTCCCCGTCGGGGCCGAGCTGCTGCCACAGGACGCCGAGGCGGTTGCGCGCCTCCTCCCGGTCACCGCCGTGGAGCAGCATCCTGGCCTGCCCGATCCTGGTCAGGACCCCCTCGTCCGACGTCCGCTGCTGCTCGGTCACCGCGGCCTCCCGGCGCTCGCACTGCGTGGAGGTCCGACGCTAACCGGCCGCGGCCCCGATCGCGCCGAGGCTCAGCCGAGGTCGGGGATGCGCCAGTCGATCGGCTCGTGCCCCTGGGCGGCGACGGCCTCGTCGATCTGGGTGAACGGCCGGGATCCGAAGAACTTCTTCGCCGACAGCGGCGAGGGGTGGGCGCCCTTCACCACGATGTGCCGCTCCTCGTCGATGAGGGGCAGCTTCTTCTGCGCGTAGTTGCCCCACAGGACGAAGACGGCGGGGTCCGGCCGGGAGGCGACGGCCTTGATGACGGCGTCGGTGAACTTCTCCCAGCCCTTGTTCTTGTGCGAGTTCGCCTCGCCGGCGCGGACGGTGAGGACCGCGTTGAGCAGCAGGACGCCCTGCTCGGCCCACGGCATCAGGTAGCCGTTGTCCGGGATGGGGTGACCCAGCTCGGCCTGCATCTCCTTGTAGATGTTCCGCAGCGACGGCGGGGTCTTCACGCCGGGGCGGACGGAGAAGCAGAGGCCGTGGCCCTGGCCCTCGCCGTGGTAGGGGTCCTGACCGAGGATCAGGACCTTCACCTTGTCGTACGGGGTGGCGGCCAGGGCCGCGAAGACCTCGTCCTTGGGCGGGTAGACCGGCCCGGCGGCCCGCTCCTGCTCGACGAACTCGACGAGCTCGGCGAAGTAGGGCTTGTCCAGCTCCTCGCCGAGGACGCCCCGCCAGGACTCGGGCAGCATGGTGATGTCGGACACGGTCCACAACCTCCGGTGGTTCGGCAGTTCCTGGTACGGAACCTACCGGGGCCCACTGACAACGGGCCCCGGCGGCCCTCCGCACCGCTGCTACCAGCTGGCCCGGCGGTGCAGCTCCCACAGCTGCATGACGGTCTGCGGGTCGAGCGCGCGCTCGCCGCCGCCGATGTCCTCACGGGCCGCGATGTACAGCTTGCCCTGCCACAGCGGCAGCAGCCGGACGTCCTCGACCATGATCGACTGCGCCTCCTCGAACTCGTCCGAGACGGCCCCGCGGTCGCTCTCGCGGCGGGACTTGGGCAGCAGCTCGTCGGTGATGCGCGGGCTCAGGTAGGGGGTGCCGAGCACGTTCTTCTTGCCGAGGAAGGGGGCGATGAAGTTGTCCGGGTCCGGGAAGTCCGGGAACCAGCCACGGCCGAAGACCGGGTACTCGCCCTGCTGGTAGGCGGCCTGGTACTCGGTCCACGGCTTGCCCTGGACGGCGACCTTGAAGAGGCCGGACTCCTCCAGCTGGCGCTTCAGCTCGGCGAACTCGGCGGCGGTCGAGGAGCCGTACCGGTCGGTCGTGTACCAGAAGCTGAGCTCGACCTTGTCCTTGATGCCGGCCTTGCGCAGGATCTGCTTGGCCTTGGCCTTGTCGGGGTGGCCGTAGGTGTCGAAGAACTTGGTGGTGTGGGCGGCGATCCCCTTGGGCACCATGGAGTAGAGCGGTTCGGCGGTGCCGCGGTAGACCTTGCTGACCAGCGCGTCGCGGTCGACGAGCTGGGCGATGGCCCGGCGGACGGCCGGGTCGGCGACGGACTCGTCCTCCGTGTTGAAGACCAGGTAGCGGATGTCGGCGCCGGTGGACTCGACGAGCTGGAGGCCCTTGTTCTCGTCCTTGTCCTCCTGCAGGGAGGTCACCTCCTCCGCGGTGAGGCCGCGGTAGGTGGCGTCGATCTCCTCGGCGCGCAGCGCCTTGACCATCGCCTCCGAGTCGTCGAAGTACTTGATGGTCACGCCGCCGTTCTTGCGGTCGGCGAAGCCCTTGTAGTTCGGGTTGCGGGTCAGCTCGGCCTGCTTGCGCTCCTGGTACCCGTCCAGGACGTACGGGCCGGAGCCGGCGATCTTGCCGTCCTTGCGGAGCCGGTCCGCCGGGTACTCGGCCGGGTCGACGATCGACATCGCCGGGGTGGCGAGGACGAAGGGGAAGGTCGCGTCGGCCTTGTTCAGCTTGAAGACGATCTGCCGGTCCCCGACCGTCTCGATGGAGTCGAGCGAGCCCAGCATGCCGTTGGGGCCGCCCTCGGCGTCGATCGTGCGGATGCGCTCGATCGAGTGCTGCACGGCCTTGGCGTCGAGCTTGTGGCCGTTGGAGAACTTCAGCCCTTCGAGGAGCGTGCACTCGAAGACCCGGCTGGACTCGTCCGTGAATTTGCATTCGGCCGCGTCGGGCTTCGGCGTGGTCGTTCCGGTCGGGAAACTCACCAGGGTCTGGTAGACGTTCCTGAAAAGCTCCCAGGAATTGTCCCAGGAAGCCGCCGGATCGAGCGTGGAGGGGGAACTCGTCGTCCCGATGGTGATCCTCTGCTCCCCGGCGGATTCGGTATCCGAGAAAACACCGCATCCGGATACCAGGGATATGGACGCAAGGGCTGCAGCGGCCTGCAGACTCGTCCGGTTGAACACGTGCACGCTCCTCGTTCAGCCTGGGGTCGGCCGACGATACCGCAGTACCCCGCCAGGTCAATGGGCGAGCCCGACGGGGCACTTGAGACGATCGAGTGGCAACCGGGGCCAATCCGGACAGGAAATCCGGAAAGTGTCCGGTTATCGGTCACCCGACTCCGGCGTTCAGGAAAATGCCGCCGTCGACGACCAGCGTCTGTCCGGTGATCCACCCCGACTGGTCCGAGGTCAGGAAGGCCGCGGCGCCGCCGATGTCCTCCGGCACGCCGAGCCTGCCCATCGGGTAGGCCGCGGCGGCCTCGGCCTCGCGGCCCTCGTAGAGCGCCTGGGCGAATTTCGTCTTCACGACGGCCGGGGCGATGGCGTTGACCCGGACGACCGGAGCGAATTCGTGCGCCAGCTGCTGGGTGAGGTTGATCATGGCGGCCTTGCTCACGCCGTACGCCCCGATGAAGGGGGAGGCGGAGATTCCGGCGACGGAGGCGATGTTCACGATCGTCCCGCCGTTCTCCTTCTGCCAGGCGTGCCAGGTCCGCTGCGCGAAACCGAGCGCCGAGACCACATTCGTCTCGAAGACCTTTCGGGCCACGTCCAGGTCCAGGTCCGCGATGGGGCCGAAGACCGGATTCGTGCCGGCGTTGTTCACCAGGTGGTCGACGCGGCCGAAGGCGTCCATCGCGGCCTCGACGGCGGCGGCCTGGTGCGCGGTGTCGTGGGCCTTGCCCGCGACGCCGACGGCCCGGTCGGCGCCCAGGCGCTCCACGGCCTCCTTGAGGGCGTCCTCGCCGCGTCCCGTGATGACGACCCGGTCGCCGCGGGCGACGAGCGCCTCCGCGATGCCGAAGCCGATGCCCCGGCTGGCGCCGGTGACGAGCGCGACCCTGCCGGAGAGCTCCGGCGGCTGCTGTGCGGTCATGCCTCTCTCCTCCTCTCGCCGTGCCGGGGTCAGTTGAGCGGGCCGCCGGCCACGTACATGACCTGGCCGGAGACGAAGCCGGCGTCGTCGCCCGCGAAGAAGGCGATGGCGTTGGCGACGTCCTCGGGGCGGCCGACGCGCTGGACCGGGATCATGGAGGCGGCGGCGGCCTGGAAGTCCTCGAAGCCCATGCCGACGCGCTCCGCGGTCTGGGCGGTCATCTCGGTGACGATGAAGCCGGGGGCGACCGCGTTGGCGGTGATGCCGAACTTGCCCAGCTCCTTGGCCAGCGTCTTGGTGAAGCCCTGGAGGCCCGCCTTGACGGCCGCGTAGTTGGCCTGGCCGCGGTTGCCGAGCGCCGAGGAGGAGGAGAGCGAGACGATCCGGCCGAAGCCCGCGTCCACCATGTGCTTCTGACAGGCCTTCGCCATCAGGAACGCGCCCTTGAGGTGCACGTTCATGACGAGGTCCCAGTCGGCCTCGGACATCTTGAAGAGGAGATTGTCGCGGAGGACGCCGGCGTTGTTGACGAGGATCGTGGGGGCGCCCAGCTCCTCGGCGACCCGGGCGACCGCGGCCTCCACCTGGGCGCCGTCGGAGACGTCGCAGCCGACCGCGAGGGCGCGGCCGCCCGCGGCGGTGATCTTCTCGACGGTGTCCTTGCAGGCCGCCTCGTCCAGGTCGAGGACGGCGACGGCGCGGCCCTCGGCCGCCAGGCGGATCGCGGTGGCGGCGCCGATGCCCCGTGCGGCACCGGTGACGACGGCTACGCGCTGCTCGGTGGTGGACATGCTTGCTTCTCCTCGCCCTCAGGGGTTCCCGGGCTCTCCCCCGGGACATGAGCGACCGCTTAGTATCGACCGCTGGACGAGACGCTAGAAGCCCTGGCACCCGGTGTCAACGGCCCACCGGGTGCACCCCGTCACTCCGCCGTCACGCGCCGCGCGGGAGGCGGCGCGTCACCGCACCAGGAGGTCGAGCAGGCGTTCCACCTCGGCCTCGGGGTCCCCGGTGAGGCCGGTGTGCACCGGCCCCGGCTGGACCACCGTGGAGCGCGGCGCGATCAGCCACCGGAAGCGCCGCCCCGCGTCGTCCCGGGCGGCCTGCCCTGCCGCGTCCCCGCCCAGGCAGACGCCCTCGACGGCCCGCAGGGCCGCGCGGACGCCGGTCACGTCGGCCGCCGGGTCGAGCGCGGCCAGCTTGGCCTCGTCGAGGTGGGTGCGGGCGGCGACGAAGGACCGGGCACGGCAGTAGACGACCACGCCCGCGTTGAAGCACTCGCCGCGCTCGACGCGGGGCACCACGCGCAGCAGCGCGTACTCGAAGACATCGCGGTCGGTCACGGGGTGGCGTCCTTCTCGGCGGGGCGGGGGGCGAGGCGCTCGGCGAGCCAGCCGGGCGGCTGCTGCGGGCGGCGCTCGGTGCGCGGACCCAGGGTGATCCGCTCGTGGATCGTGGCGGCGCGCGGCAGCAGGGCCCCGGCGTACGCGTCGCGCACGGCGTCGGCGGAGTCGAAGCCGGGCTCGTCCACCAGCCACTCGTCGGGCACGTCGGCGACGACCTCGTCGAGCAGCTCGCGGGTGACGAGCGGGGCGAGCTCGGCGGCCGCCGCGGCGACGTCCGGGCCGAAGGGCGCGAGGGCGTGGTCGGAGGCGTCGTACGGCTTGGCGGCCGAGGCGGCGGCACCGGGCCAGTTGTGGTGCCAGATCATGGTGGCGCCGTGGTCGATGAGCCAGAGGTCGCCGTGCCAGACGAGCATGTTCGGGTTCCGCCAGGACCGGTCGACGTTGTTGATCACGGCGTCGAACCAGACGACCTTCCCGGCCTCCGCCGGATCGACCTCGTACGCGAGCGGGTCGAAGCCCAGCGAGCCGGGCAGGAAGTCCATGCCCAGGTTGAGCCCGCCACTGGCCTTGAGCAGCTCCTGCACCTCCTGGTCGGGTTCGGAGAGCCCGATGACCGGATCGAGCTGGATGGTGACCAGCTCGGGGACGCGCAGCCCGAGCCGACGGGCGAGCTGTCCGCAGATCACCTCGGCCACCAGCGTCTTGCGGCCCTGCCCGGCGCCGGTGAACTTCATGACGTACGTGCCCAGGTCGTCGGCCTCGACGATCCCGGGGAGCGAGCCGCCCTCACGCAGGGGCGTGACATAACGGGTCGCTACGACCTCTTCCAGCACTTTCCCTGGCCACCCATCTTCTCAGCCTTGTCATCCACGGAATGCTTCTCCGGGGCCTGGAAGCGGCGACCGCCGGGCGACCGGTCCGGGGAGAATCCGGGGAGTCCCGGCGGGCCGGTCCTCCCGCTCCCCCGGCAGGCCGTCGAGGGTGCCGCGCCCCTTTGCTGCCGGTTTCCGGCACGAAGGAAGCATAGTAACCGAGGGTGATCGCCGACGGTCCGGACCGGCGCTCCGGGGCCGCTCCGCCGGAGGGCCGCGCCACCGGTTCCGGGGCGCCCGCCGCCGGGGGCGCGAACTACCTGTTCATTGGCCGGGAAGATATGATTGCGCATCGCCGGGGGGTCGTGGGGGCTCGGCATCTGGCCGAAGGGGACGCATGATCCGCGTGCTGCTCGCTGAGGACATGCACATGGTGCGCGGCGCACTGGTCGCCCTGTTGCAGCTGGAGCCGGACATCACGGTGGTGGCCGAAGTCGACGACGGGGACCAGGTGGTTCCGGCGGCGCTGGAGCACCGGCCCGACATCGCCGTCCTCGACGTCAACCTGCCCGGTACGGACGGTCTGGCCGCCGCCGGCGCGCTCCACGAACTCCTGCCGTCGTGCGGCACGCTCATGCTCACGAGTCTCGGCAGGCCCGGCATGCTCAAGCAGGCCCTCCTCATGAGGGTGTCCGGATTCCTCCTGAAGGACGCTCCGCCGGACCAACTCGCGGGCGCCATCCGGAAGGTGGCGGCGGGAGAGCGGGTCGTCGATCCCGAACTGGTGCTCTCGGCCTGGGACCACACGCAGAGCCCGCTGACGAACCGCGAGGCGGAAGTGCTGCGACTCGCCGCGCAGGGCGCGCAGGTGAGCGAGGTCGCCCGGGCCCTGTCCCTCTCCTCCGGGACCGTCCGCAACTACCTCACGACGATCGTCAGCAAGCTCAACGCGCGCAACCGGGTCGACGCCATCCGGATCGCGCAGGAGGCGGGCTGGCTCCTCTGAGCCGCCCGCGCCGACGGTCCTCGTCGTCGCGCCCGCCACCGCCCGGCGGGCGGTGGCCGGGGCCGGAATCCGGCCCGGCTCCTCCCTGCCGCGGGGCCGGTCTCACGGCGCGGCGGTACCGGCCCGCGCCCGTCCTCCCGGCTCGCCCCGCCGCGCCTCCCGTTCCGGCCGGTGTCCCCGCCTGTCGTACGCTCCGGCCCGCCGCGCCCCCCGCGGCCCGTCCCCGGCACGGCGTTCACCGGCCCGCCCGTCCGACGCGGGCTCCGCCCCGTCCCGCCCGTCCCGGACGGTCCGGTCGTCCCGCGGCGGGCCGTCCTGGGTCAGGCCGGAACGCGGCCGGCCCCCGCCGACGGCGGGGGCCGGGCGGTCGTCGCGGGCGTCCGGGATCTCGGCCGTCACCTCGAAGCGGTCGCCGTCACCGCGGGCGACGGTGAGGACGCCGCCGACGGCGGACAGCCGGGCCTCCAGGTTCACCAGGCCGCAGCCGCCGGGGAAACCCGCCGCCGGAAGGGCGGAGCCGTCCGGGTCCACGCCGTCGTTGACGATCCGCAGCCGTACCCGGCGGTCCGCGCGCTCCAGGTCGATCGCGCAGTGCCGGGCCCTGCTGTGCTGGAGCATGTTGGTCACCGCCTCGCGCAGCACGATGGAGAGGACGGTGCCGGCCCGGCCCTCCGGCGGCGCCGCCGAGACGCGTACGTCCACCTTGAGCGAGGCGGAGCGGAGGGTGTCCACGCACACCTCCAGTTCGGCGGCGAGCGACAGCGACTGGTAGTCGTACGCCGCGCGCCGCACGTCGGCGAGGGCGCTGCGGGAGGTCGCGAGGATCGACGTCAGCTCCTCGTGGACCCGCTCGTGCCGGGGCGGGATGTGCCGCAGCGCCACCTCGGTCTTGAGGGTGATCGCCGAGAGGCTGTGGCCGAGCAGGTCGTGCAGGTCGCGGGCGAACCGCTGGCGCTCCTGGAAAACCGCGCCGTCCAGCCGCGCCCGCGCCCGGCGGAGTTCGGACGTCAGCCAGGCCATCCGGCTGACGGCGTAGACCACGAGGCTGGTGACGAGTGCCGACGAGGCGGCGGAGACCAGGAGCAGGGGGCCGCCGTGCCGGGCGCCGACGATCATCAGGTGCCCCGTCAGCACCGCCGAGAAGGCGTGCCATTTCAGCCACCGCGGCAGCAGGAGGAGGACCGACGCGCCGAGCAGGTCGCCGGCCGTCTCCCAGGGGCTTCCCAGCCAGGGTAACGGCCCGTAGGTGAGCAGGACCTGCACCGGCAGCGTGACGGTCCGGGACAGCCATCTGCAGCCGCCCGACCGCGGCCGCGCGTGGAGGGCCTGCAGCGCGCAGAGCAGGGCGAAGCACGAGACGCACAGGGACATGCGGGCCGGGTGGGCGCCGGACGTCCAGGCCCCGACGGCCACTTGGGCGAGGGATCCGGCCAGTACCGCATAAAGGAGACAGGTGGCGAGGCGGGGTGACGGCACTCTCGCACCGGGTTCGGAACCAGCCGTTCCCGTCTGTTGGCCCTCGCTCGCGGACTTTCCCGAATCACCCATCGTAACTCCCCCGTCACAAGGCGAACAGACCGTCGCGGACAGCATACGTACGCCTCCGCGCACCGGAGAAAGGCCTTCTTTTCGACGGGGCGTTTTCGGCCTGCCCCGCCGGGGCCTCCTCGCCCCGGGGGCGAACCGGAAGGGGAATCCGTCACGGGCCGGGCGTGCGTTCCTCACGTCTTCCGGGGGTGATTCTCCCGCCCGAGTGGAGACGCTCTCACTGGCGCGAGACGGCGGTGCCTCCCAGGCTGAACGTGCTCCGGCCGGTGCCGCGGTTCACCACGGGCCGGTCGCCCCGCCACGCGTGACCAGTCAACGGAGGGAGGCGGATCAGCGGTGCAGGTCAAGCTCCTCGGTCCGTTCGTCGCACAGGAACACCACGGCTCCATCGTCCCCAGCGCCGCCAAGCCGCGGCAGATCCTCGCCCTGCTCGCGCTGCGCGCGGGCGGCGTCGTCACCGCGGCGACGCTGATGGAAGAGGTCTGGGGGGACCGGCCGCCGCGCAGCGCGCCGACCACGCTCCAGACGTACGTCCTGAAGTTACGGCGGCTGCTGGAGCAGGCGCTGACCGCGCCGGGCGGCCCCCGGCCCACCGGAACGGCCGACCGGCCGCACGCGAAGGAGGTGCTCGTCACCCGCCACGGCGGGTACCAGCTGGCCATCGAGCCCGACGTGGTCGACGCCCGGGAGTTCGAACGGCTCCAGGAGATCGGCCAGGCGGCCTTCGCCGCCGGGGACTTCGCCGCCGCCTCCACCCTGCTGGGTCAGGCGCTCGCCCTGTGGCGGGGCCCGGCCCTGGTCGACGTCCGGACCGGCCGGGTGCTGGAGATCGAGGTGCTGCGGCTGGAGGAGGCCCGGATGACCGCGCTGGAGAGCCGCATCGCCGCCGACCTGCGGCTGGGGCGGCACGGCGGGGTGCTCAGCGAGCTGGCCGCGCTCTCGGCGCAGCATCCCCTGCACGAGGGGCTGCACGCGCAGTACATGGCGGCGCAGTACACGTCGGGCCGGGTCTGGCAGGCGCTCCAGACCTACCAGCGGCTGCGGCACACGCTGGGCGTGGAACTCGGCATCGAGCCGAGCGTCCCCGTGCGGCGGCTGTACGAGTCGATGGTCGCGGCCGACGTCTCCCCTGACGTGGCGCCCGGCCTCCTTCCGGGCGTGCCGTCGCTTCCGGGCGTGCCGTCGCAGGCCGGGCAGGCACTGCGCTCGGCGGTCTGAGACGGGCGCCGGCGAACGGAGCGGGGCGGCGGCCACGGGGGCAGTGCCCCGGGGCCGCCGCCCCGTCGTGCCTACCGGACGCGACCGCCCGCGGTCAGCGGGGGCCCGCCCCGTCGGCCAGCCGCCCGTCGAGGGCGCGCAGGGTGGCGGCGGCCTCCTCGGCCGTGGGCACGTCGTCGGGGGCTCCGATCATCGCCATCAGCGACTCCACCAGGGCCTTCCTGAGTTCGTCGGTGGAGCGGGGGTCCCGGGCAGCGATCGTCATGTGGTCCTCCTCGGTCGTCTTCCTTGGCGGGTTTTCCGATGGAGCGTCAGAAGGCGTTGCAGGCACGGAAGATGTGGATGAAGCCGGCGGGGGACGCGGGTCCGTCGAACGCCACGTACTCGGGCAGCGCCTCGTGCGGGGCCCACTTCTCCTTGTAGTCCAGCTGGGTCTGCGCCGGGTACAGCGCGGCGCCTTCGGCCCACAGGAAGTGCATGAGCCACTGGAACCCCGGGCTGTGACCGGGGAGTTCGTTCTCCTCGGCGAGGCCGGTGAAGGGGGTGAAGCCGAAGTGCAGCCACTCCACGCCCTCGCCGACGAAGGTCTCGACGGCCGCGGCGTTGATGGCCTCCATCAGTCCGGGCGAGCCGCCCGGGACCCGGCGGCTGAGATCGTGCATCCAGCCGCTCCGGCCGCCGTAGACGGGTGAGTACGAGATGTAGCTCACCGGTTCGCCGTCGATGCTGCCGACGAAGAGCCGGCGCAGCTCCTGCGCGGGACCGCCCACCTGGCCGACCAGGAACTCCAGCGGCCGTGCGTGCTCGCCCTTCGAGCTCAGCCAGGCCCGGTCGATCGCGCGGAGCGCCTCCTCGCACTCGGAGGCGGGCACCTCCTTGACCACCAGGCCGCTGCGCAGCGCGCGCGAGATCTTGTTGCGGAGCTGCATGAAGCGGGTGCCCCGCAGGGTGAACTCGGGCAGGTGCACCGCCCAGGAGGCGCCGATCTGGTTGACCGTGAAGCCGGCCTCCCGGTACAGCTCGGCGTCGGCCCGCTGGAGCTGCACGGCCACCAGCTCCAGCTCCTCCGCCCGGGCGTGCGCCCGGAGGCCGGCGAGCAGCTCGCCGTAGGCGTCGGGGGCGGCGAAGGGGCCGCCGAACTGCACCAGGTGCCGCCCGGTCCGGCGGTGGACGGCCACACCGTCGACGCCGGGGAGGGTGAAGAGGTCGTTCCCGGTGTTGAGCGCCAGGAACGAGCTCGGATTGTCGGCCTGCGTGTGCGTCCTGATGGCCCGCAGGGTGTGCTCGTCAAGGCTCGTTGCGCTTGTCGTCGACACGGTGGTCCTTCCTAGGCGGCGCGACTCGTGCCGGGAAGTAGAGCACCGCCGAATAGAGCGCCGGTGGAGCGGAACGAATCCGCGGAGCGGTGTCAGGGAAGCGTCAGCGCGGTGTCAGCGGGGCCTGGCACATTTATTCCTGTGAGCGGGACGGGAAACCGGAACGAACACAGGGAGAGGTGCCCGGAGTGGTTTATCGGGGACCGTCTGACGGTCGGGTCTTCGGGCCCGCGCAGGTTCGAATCCTGCCCTCTCCGCGCAGTTCAAGGAGAGGTGCCCGGAGTGGCTTAACGGGGACCGTCTGACGGTCGGGTCTTCGGGCCCGCGCAGGTTCGAATCCTGCCCTCTCCGCGCAGTTCAAGGAGAGGTGCCCGGAGCGGCTTAACGGGGACCGTCTGACGGTCGGGTCTTCGGGCCCGCGCAGGTTCGAATCCTGCCCTCTCCGCGCAGTGGCGCGCCCCCCTGACCGGGCCGGGCGGGCCGGCACCTCGGGCGGATCGAGGGAGGCCGGCCCGTCCGGCCCGTCCGCGTGCACGGGTCCGGCCGGTATCAGCCGTCGGTCAGGAGGACGTCAGGACGGGCTGATTCGATCGTCCCGTCCAGCCCCCGACCGACTTTTCCTGCCCGTCTTTCCGTACTACGGAGCATGCGATGATCGAACAGGCCCCGGCGGTGGAGCAACTCTCCTCGCTTCCCCGGTCCGAGCGGTCGGAATTCCTCGAGAGCATTGTCGTCGCGGAGTTCAGGGACGTCCTCCTCATGGACGGCGACGAAATGTTCCCCACCGATCAGAGCTACTTCTCCCTGGGTTTCACCTCCTTGCGGCTCATGGAGGTGAAGGCCCGGCTGGAGAAGGCACTCGGATGCACCCTGAACACGAACGTCCTGTTCAACAAGCCGACCATCGAGGATCTCATCGAGTACCTGACGGACGAGGTGCTCGGCGACCTCATGCCGTGACCGCTGTGGGCCATCGAGAAGAGGGAAGAGCGTCATGTCGAAAACGTCGAGCACTGCGGCGTCCGAGAACAGCGGTACCGGCGCGGCGGCGACCGCCGGCCCGCAGCACGAACCGATCGCGCTCGTCGGCATGGGTTTCCGCCTGCCGGGCGGCAACGAGTCCCCCGAGGACTTCACCGAGTTCCTGCGGGCGGGAGGCAACGGCATCCGCCCCGTCCCGGAGGACCGCTGGAACGTGGCCGCGCTCACCCCGCGCCCGGACGAGGCCGACACCGGCCCGGACGGCGAACGGGAGCGGGGCAAGGTCAGGACGACCGGTGCCGGATTCCTCGACCGCATAGACGAGTTCGACGCCCAGTTCTTCAACATCTCGCCCAAGGAGGCCGCCTTCGTCGACCCCCAGCAGCGGCTGCTGCTGGAGACGGCCTGGCAGGCGCTGGAGCAGGCCAACATCAACCCGGCCACCCTGCGGCACGGCAACGGCGGCGTCTACATCGGCGCCAGCTCCATCGACTACGCACTGGAGATGGAGGGCCTGCCCTACGAGGAGCTGGACGGCCACCTCGCGGCGGGCATCACGCTCTTCCCGCTCTCCGGGCGGCTCTCGTACTTCTTCGGGCTGCGCGGCCCGAGCCTCACCGTGGACACCGCGTGCGCCTCCTCGCTCACCGCCACCCACCTGGCCGTGGAGGGGCTGCGCAGCGGCGCGTGCGACATCGCGCTGGCCGGTGCCGTGAACTGCCTCCACCACCCCCGCATCTTCGTGATGTTCTCGCACGCCAACATGCTGGCGCCGGACGGGCGCTGCAAGACCTTCGACGAGGACGCCGACGGGTACGTGCGCGCCGAGGGCTGCGCCGTCCTGGTCCTCAAGCGGCTGTCGGACGCCCAGCGCGACGGCGACCGGATCCTCGCCCTCATCCGGGGCACCGCCATCGGCGAGGACGGCGAGAGCGCCGGCCTGACCGTGCCCAACGGCACCGCCCAGGAGACCGTGATCCGGGCCGCGCTCCGCAACGGCGGCCTCGCTCCCTCCGACATCCAGTACGTCGAGGCGCACGGCACCGGCACCCCGCTCGGCGACCCGATCGAGATGGGCGCCATCAGCGACGTCTTCGCCGACTCGCACACCAGGGAGCGGCCGGTCACGGTCGCCTCGGTGAAGACCAACATCGGCCACACGGAGCCGGTCGCCGGCATCGCGGGCGTGATCAAGACCGTCCTCCAGCTCCAGGACGGCACCATCTTCCCCCACGTCAACTTCAGCACCCCCTCCGGGCGCATCCCGTGGGACAACATCCCGGTCACGGTGCCGACCGGGCCCCGTCCCTGGAAGGCCGACGGCACCCGGCGGGCCGTCGTCAACAGCTTCGGCTTCGCCGGCAGCATCGCCGCCGCCGTCATCGAGGAACCGCCCGCCGCCCCCGGCGCCGGGCCGCGGGACGGCTCCAGCACGGACACCGCCGACGACGGCGGGCACGTCTTCACCCTGTCCGCCAAGTCGCGCCGCTCGCTCGCCCTGCAGATCGAGCGCTACCGGCAGCACCTGGCGAACGACCCGGAGCTCGACCTCGGCGACCTCTGCTACACCGCCAACGTCGGCCGCAGCCACTTCACCCACCGGATCGGCGGCGTCGTCACCGACCACGCCTCGCTGACCGCGCTGCTGGCCCGGCACGCCGAGACCGCCGAAGCGGCCGGCCGCCGCGACGCCGTCCGCAAGACCGCGTTCCTCTTCGCCGGCCAGGGCTCGCAGTACGCCGGCATGGGCGCCGCGCTCTACCGCCGGTTCCCGGTCTTCGCCGCCCACGTCGACGCCTGCGACGAGCTGTTCGCGGCCAAGCTGGGCCGCTCGGTGCGCGCGCTGATGTTCGCCACCGGGGAGCGGGCCTCCGAGGAGCTGAACCGGACCCTCTACGCGCAGCCCGCCCTCTTCACCCTGGAATACGCCCTGGCCAAGCTGTGGATGTCGTGGGGTCTGCGGCCCAACGTCCTGATCGGCCACAGCATCGGCGAGGTCACCGCCGCCGCCGTCGCCGGCCTGTTCGACCTGGAGGACGCGACCACCCTGGTGGCCGCCCGGGCCCGGCTGATGCAGTCCGTCACCGCGCCGGGCGGCATGGCCGCCGTCGGCGCGCCCGTGGACGAGGTCGCCCCGCTCCTGGAGAAGTACCCGGATCTGGCCGTCGCGGGCGTCAACTCGCCGGAGCAGACGGTGATATCCGGCGGTGAGGAGTCGCTGCGCGAAGCCGTCGACGCCTTCGCGGGCCGCGGCCTGCGCGTCAAGCGGCTCACCGTGTCGCACGCCTTCCACTCCCCGCTGATGGAGGAGGTGTACGAGGCCTTCCGCGCCGAGATCGCGGGCATCGCCTTCCGCGACCCCGAGCTGACCCTGATCTCCAACGTCACCGGCGAGATCGCCCGCTTCCGCGACATCGGCAACCCCGACTACTGGGTGCGGCACATCGGCGCCCCCGTCGAGTTCGCCAAGGGCATGCGCACGGTGGAGCGCCGGGGCCGGCACGCCATGGTCGAGATCGGCCCCTCGCTGGGCCTGAGCGCCCCGGCCAAGCAGTGCGTCACGGCCCAGGACCACCTGTGGGTGGCCAGCCTGCACCCGCGGGACACCGACGGCCGGACCGTGCGCAACGCCGTGGCCCAGCTCTACACGGCCAACTTCTCCCTCTCCTGGACCGGCTTCCACGCCGGCCGCGAGCGCCGCACCGTCTCCCTGCCCGGCTACGCCTTCGACCGCAAGCGGTACTGGCTGCCGACCGGCCCCCACCGGCACGGTCTGGGCGCCCGCGTCGCCGACACCAGCGGTGTCCACCACCCGCTGCTCGGCGCGGAGACCAGCAGCGACGAACAGCGCGCCGCCGGCGTGCGCGAGTTCTCCACCGTGATCGCCGCCGACCGGCCGGGCTACCTCGCCGACCACGTGGCGATGGGCAAGGTCGTCTTCCCCGGCACCGGCTACCTCGAGATCGTCCTCGCCCTCCAGGACGCCGTGCTCGGCCACACCCGCCGGGCCGTCCGGGACGTCGCCCTCCGCGAGGCGCTGCTGCTCGACGAGGGCGCCCCGACCCGGCTGCGCACCCGGCTGCTCCCCGCCGGGGACGGCACCTCGGTCGTCGAGGTGGTCAGCCTCACCGGCAGCGGTGACGACGAGGTCGAACGGCTCCACGCGACGGCCGTCCTCCCGGCCGCCGACGAGGCGCAGGACGGCCCCGGCGAGGCCGGCCGCGCCCTGCTCGCCCTCGCCGGACAGGACGAGCGGCCCGAGGACCACCTGCGCGCCGACGACGTGTACGCCGCCTACGCAGGCGCCGGTCTCGACTACGGCCCCGCCTTCCGGCTGATGCGCTCCGTCACCCGCTTCCCGAGCGGGCTGACCGTCGGCGACCTGGGCGGGGTGACCGCCGGTCCGCTGGAGCACGTCCCGCCGGCCCTCCTCGACGCGGCCATGCACAACATGGGCGCCCTCGCCGACGACGGCAACTCCTACCTGCCGGTCCGCTTCGGCGGTTTCACCCTCTTCCGGAAGCCGCGCGCCGCGTCGCTGCGCACCCTGCTGCGGCTCGTCCCGGCCGACTCGCCGGACGTCGACATCTGCGCCGACGTCCTGGTGCTGGAGGGGGACGAGCCGGTCATGGAGCTGCGCGGCCTCGGCCTCAAGCAGCTCGCCGAGACGCCGGGAGCGTCCCGGCGGAGCTTCTTCCACCAGCTGCGCTGGACCAAGCGCTCGGCGGCCGGCCCCGACGGCGCCGCCGACCGCCGCGTCCTGCTGGTGGGGCGGTCCGCCGAGGACTTCCGGCAGGCCGCGGCCCGGATCGCCGGGGACGGCGGGCGGCTGCTCTTCGCCGACGACGCCGCCGAGGCCGGCACCGTGCTCGCCCGGGAGCGCATCACCGACGTCTGCTGGTTCTGGCGCTCCGGCCCGGACACCGGCGGCGCCGACGCCCTGCGGGCGGAGGCGGAGCGGAACTACGGCCGCCTGCTGGCCCTGCTCGCCGAGCTCGACCGGCGGGGCTTCGGCCGCGATCAGCGGCTGTGGCTGGTCACCGAGGAGTCCCAGGTGCTGCGCGGGGACGACCCGGCCCGGGTCCGGCTCGGCGGCAGCTCCCTGTGGGGCTTCGGCGCGGTCATGCTCAACGAGTACCCCTCCTACCGGACCACCCTCGTCGACCTGCCCGCCGACGGCACCGGTCCGGACGCCCTCGTCGCGGAGCTGACCTCGCGCGAGACCGGCGACTTCCAGGTGGCGTACCGGGGCGGTCACCGCCACGTCCGGCGGCTGGTCGCCGACGACGCCCGGCTCCGGCGGGACAACGCGTTCGGGCTCGCCGTCAAGGAGTACGGCGCCTTCTCCGGCATCCGGCCCGAGCGGGTCGAGGAGACCGCGCCCACCGGCGACGAGATCCAGGTCCAGGTGGCGGCCGTCGGCCTCAACTTCAAGGACGTGCTCAACGCCCTGGGCATGATGAAGGAGTTCGGCGAGCAGCCGCTCGGCTTCGAGTGCTCCGGCACGGTCGTCGCGGCCGGCCCGGACGCCGCCTTCGCCCCCGGCGACGAGGTGATCGTCAACTACCTCGGCCTGATGCGGCGGCGGGTCACCGTGCCCTCGGCGGTCGCCGTGCGCAAGCCCGCCGGGCTGGACGCCGCCCAGGCCGCCGGCCTCGTCTCGGTGTACGTCACCGCCTACTACGCCCTGCACCGGCTGGCCGGCATGAAGGCCGGCGACCGCGTCCTGGTGCACGCGGCGGCCGGCGGTGTGGGCCAGGCCGCCACCCACCTCGCCCGGCTCGCGGGGGCGGAGGTCTTCGCCACCGCCAGCCCCCACAAGTGGCCGCTCCTGCGCGAGCAGGGCGTCGAGCACGTGATGAACTCCCGCACGCTGGACTTCGCCGAGGAGATCGAGCGGATCACCGGCGGGCAGGGCGTCGACATCGTCCTCAACAGCCTCAACAAGGACTTCATCCCCGCCGGGATGAAGTCCCTGGGCCGAGGCGGCCGGTTCGTCGAGCTGGGCAAGGTCGGCGCCTGGACGCCCGAGCGGGTCGCCGCCGAGCGGCCCGACGTGTCGTACTTCAACTTCGACCTCAGCGAGCTCCCGCAGGACCGCCTGATCCCGCTCAACCAGGAGATCATGCGGGTGATCGTGGAGCTGGTGGAGAAGGGCGACCTGCCGCCGCTGCCCGTCACCGCGTACACCCTCGACGAGGTCGAGGAGGCGTTCGGCGTCCTCAGCCGCGGCGCCAACGTCGGCAAGCTGGTCATCGAGTTCGACGACCCGTCGGCCGCCGAGCCGCGCGTCGTCGGCATCCGGCCCGAACGCGTCTACCTGATCACCGGCGGCCTCGGCGGCCTCGGACTGGTCGCGGCGGAGAAGCTGGTCGACCTCGGCGCCCGCAGGCTGGCCCTGGTCGGGCGGCGCGCCGAGCCCGCTCCCGACGTCGCCCACCTGCTGGAACGGCTACGGGAGCGGGCCGAGGTCACCGTCCTGACCGGCGACGTCTCCGACCCGGCGGACCTCGGCCGGATCACCGCCGAGCTGCTCCGCTCCGACACCCCGGTCGGAGGCGTCGTCCACGCGGCGGGCACCACCGCCGACCAGCCCGTCGCCGACCAGACCTGGGAGACCCTCGACACCGTCTTCCGGGCGAAGGTCTACGGCTCCTGGCTGCTGCACGAGGCGACCGCCGCCTTCCCTGAGCTGGAGTTCTTCGTCGGCTTCTCGTCGGCCGCCCCGGTGGTCGGCGCCCCCGGCCAGTCCAACTACGCCGCCGCCAACGCCTTCCTGGACACGCTGATGGCCTGGCGGTCGGCCCAGGGCCTGCCCGCCCTGTCGGTCAACTGGGGCCCGTGGGCCGAGGTCGGCATGTCGGCCCGGCTGGGCGAGGCGCTGATCCGCCGCTGGGAGGACGAGGGCATCAAGCTCTTCTCGCCCGGCCGCGGCGCCCGCGCCCTCGCCTCGGTGCTCGGCCGCCCGCTGAGCCAGATCGTGGTCGGCGAGGCGGACTGGGACCGGTTCACCGCCGCCAAGCCGGTGCGCAACGCGCTCTACGAGCGGCTCGTCCAGCCCGGCGGCGGGGCGTCGCTCACCCTCGACCTGGACGGCCTGCGCCGGCAGACCGAGGCCGAACGGCTCGCCGTGCTCGACGAGTTCGTCCGCGTGAAGACGGCCGGCGTGCTCCACCTGGACGACCCCGACTCCATCGACTCCTACGCCGAGTTCGTCCAGCTGGGGCTGGACTCCCTGGTGGCGGTGGAACTGAAGAACACGCTGGAGGCGGCGCTGCGTCTGCCGCTCCCGCCCCAGCTGGCCTTCGACCACCCGTCGCCGGCCCTGCTCGCGGCCTTCCTGGAGCGGCAGCTCACCGGAACCGCCGAAGCCGCGGCCTGACCCGCGGCGTGCCCGGGCCGCCGCGGCCCGGGCACGCCGCCCGTCCCCCACCCCCTGACCCCGGCACACCGAAAAGGAGGCCTCCGTGGCCGGACCGAGCACGGACACCATCAGCGCCCGCTCCTCGCTGCACGCGGCCCGCCGGCCGGACCACACGGCGGTCATCTGCGACGGCCGGCACGTCACGTACGCCGCGCTGCACCGGGCGAGCAACCGCACCGCCCACGCCCTCGCCGCCGCCGGCCTCGGCCGCGGCGACCGCGTCGCCTACCTGGGCCGGGAGGACGAGCACTACTACGACCTCGTCCTGGGCTGCGCCAAGACCGGCGTGGTGCTGGTGCCCATCAACTGGCGGCTGACCGCCGACGAGGTGGACCACATCCTGCGCGACTCCGGTGCCCGCGCGGTCTTCGCCCAGGGCGAGTTCCTGCCCGCCGTCGAGCGGGTCCGCGAGGGGCTGCCGCAGCTGCGGGACGTCCTCCGCTTCGACGGCGACGACCACCCCGCAGAGGGCTTCCTCGCCTGGAAGGGCGGGGCCCCGGAGACCGACGTCCCCGTGGCGGTCGGCCCCGACGACCCGATGGTGCAGATGTACACCAGCGGCACCAGCGGCCTGCCCAAGGGCGTGGTCCTGGCCCACCGCACCTTCTTCACCTTCATCGAGAACATGCGGCGGGCCGACTGCGACTGGATCGACTGGCGGCCCGAGGACCGCACGCTGATCTGCTTCCCCGGGCTGCACTCGGCCGGCATGGCCTGGTTCATGCACGCCTTCAACGTCGGCGCCACCTCGGTGATCATGAGCATGTTCATGGCCGACGAGGCCGTCCGGCTCGTCCCCGAGCACCGCGTCACCACCGTCTGGGCCGCCCCCGCCATGCTCGACATGATGACGGCCGAGCCGGCGGCCGGCCCCGGGACCTTCGCCTCGCTCCGCAAGGTCGTCTACGGCGGAGCGCCCATCTCGCCGTCCCAGCTGGAGCGCTGCCTCACCGTCTTCGGCTGCGAGCTGGCCCAGATGTACGCCGCCGCCGAGACCGGCAGCGTCGTCACCTGCCTCACCCCGGCCGACCACACGCGGGACAACGCCCGGCTGACCTCCGCCGGCCGGGTCTGCCCCGGCAACGAGGTCCGGATCCTCGACGACGACGGCAAGGAGCTGCCCGCCGGCGGCATCGGCCAGGTGACCGTCCGGACGCCGGCCCACTTCGTCGAGTACTTCCGCAAGCCCGAGGCCACCGCGCGCACCCTGGAGGACGGCTGGCTCAGGCTCGGCGACGCCGGCTACCTCGACGAGGACGGGTACCTCTTCCTCTGCGACCGGATCAACGACACGATCATCGTCGCCGGCCAGAACATCTACCCGGTCGAGGTGGAGAACGCCCTGCGCGCCCACCCCGCCGTCGCCGACGTGGCCGTGGTGGGGGTGCCCGACGCCCGCTGGGGCGAGACCGTCCGGGCCTGCGTGGTCCTCGCGCCCGGCACCGAGACCAGCGGCCGCCGTCTGATGCTCTTCCTGCGCGGCCGGCTCGCCGACTTCAAGATCCCCACCAGCTACGAGTTCCTGGACGTCCTGCCGCGCAACCCCACCGGCAAGGTGCTGCGCCGCGAACTGCGGCAGCGGTACGCCGCCGCGGGCTGACCGGCCCTTCCCGTCCCGCACGCCGGCCGCCGCCGGACGGTCCCTCCCCCGGGCCCGGCCGACGGCGGCCGGGCCCCGGTCCCCACCACCTGAAGGAGCACGATGAGCGAGCCGGTCGCCGCCCTCGCGGACCGTTGGTTCCAGCCGGAAAGCGCGCCCGACGCCGGAACCCGGATCTTCCTGCTGCACTACGCGGGCAGCGGCGCCTCCATCTACCACGACTGGCCGGCGCAGATCCCCGCCGACGTCTCCGTCCAGTGCGTCCAGCTGCCGGGCCGTCAGGAACGGTACGGGGAGGCGATGTTCACCGACATCGAACCGCTGGTGCGGATCCTCGCCGACGCCTTCGCCGCCGAACTCGACGACCGCCCGTACGCGGTCTTCGGCCACTGCATGGGCGCCCTCGTCGGCTACCGCGTGGCCGTCGAGCTGCACGAGCGCGGCGAGCGGCCGCCGGTGCTGCTGGGCGCCTCCGCGTGGGCCCCCAAGGGCTTCCGCACCCCGCCCCCCGAGCAGCTCCGGGTCCCGCAGGACGAGCTCGTCGACTGGGCCCGCGGCCTGGGGTCGCTGCCCGAGGCCGTCCTCGCCGACTCCGAGGCCCTCGGCATGATGATGCCCGCCATGCGCGCCGACCTGGAGGTCTGCGCCAGCTACCGGGACGACGACGCCGAGGTGCCCTGTCCCGTCGTCACCTACAGCGCCGACAAGGACCCGCTGGTCGACCCGGAGTCCATGGCCTCCTGGGCGCCCCGGACCCGGACGTACCTCGGCAACCGCCTCTTCCGCGGCGGCCACTTCTTCGTCCACGAGCAGACCACTTCGATCACCGCCGACTTCGTCCGGCTGCTGCTCGGCCGGGCCGCCGCGGCCCGGCCGGCCCACTGAACCCGCAGGACCACACCCGTACCGAAGGAGCCCGCGTGTCCACGACCGAACCCAACGCCTTCGCCGACCGCTACGTCGCGGTCTGGACCGAGACCGACCCGGCCGCACGGCGCAAGGCCGTCGAGGAGCTGTGGGCGCCCGAGGGCGTCTACGCCAACGCCGTCGCCGTCGTCACCGGCCACGAGGCCATCGCCACCCAGGTGGGGTACGCCCACGACGCCTACGCCACCGGCGGCTTCACCTTCCGCTCCTGCGGAAACGCCCGCGGCCAGCACGACACCCTGCGGTTCAACTGGGTGATGGTCTCCCGGGAGACCGGCGCCCTGGAGGCCGTCGGCTTCGACTTCGTCACGCTCGACGAGCACGGCCGGATCCTCTCCGACCACCAGTACTTCGACACCCCGCCGACCTACGTCGTGCCGGCCCCCGGCGGGACGGACTGACCGCCCGTCCCCGCCCCGCGTCCTACGCCGCTCCCGCCGGATCCTGTCCGGCGGGAGCGGCGGCGTGCAGGCCCTTGAGCAGCTCGCCGGTGGCGTTGTCCGCCGGCAGGAACGCCTCCACGGCCAGCTCCGCGACGGTCACGTCCAGCGGCATGCCGAAGGTGGCGATGGTGCAGATGAGCGAGAGCTCCGCGTCCCGGTAGCGCAGTCGCAGCGGCAGCGTGAGGTCGGTGTGGTCGGTGCGGGGGCGAGGGGCCGGCTCGGTGCCGCTCGCGTAGCCGGTCAGCTCCCGGTACAGCTCGGTCAGCCCCGGCTCGGCGGTCAGCTCGACGCGCCGCTGGAGCCGCTGGAGCAACTGGTCGCGCCACTCGGGGAAGTTGACGATCCTCGGCTGCATGCCCTCGGGGTGCAGGGCCAGCCGGAGCGCGTTGACGGGGGGCCGCAGCAGCTCGGGCGCGGCGCCTTCGGCGAAGAGCCGGAAGCCGCTGTTGCTGAGCACGACGTTCCAGTTGCGGTCCACCACGAGCGCGGGGAAGGGCTCGTGG
This sequence comes from Streptomyces sp. NPDC058758, assembly GCF_042746075.1. NCBI lineage: Bacteria > Bacillati > Actinomycetota > Actinomycetes > Kitasatosporales > Streptomycetaceae > Streptomyces > Streptomyces sp. NPDC058758. The sequence goes on from NZ_JBHYPS010000058.1 coordinate 35,516, forward strand.
CCCGTCAGGATCTGGCGGAGCGCGTCACGCACGGGAAGCATATCGGCCACGTCCAGAGGGGAGTCCGTGTAGGCGGGCGCGTAGCCGGCCGCCAGCAGCAGCTGGTTCTGCTCGCGCAGGGCCAGGCCGAGGTGGCGGCCCAGCCGCAGCACCATGTCCCGGCTGGGCTTGGAGCGTCCGGTCTCCAGGAAGCTGAGATGACGGGCGGAGATCTCGGCCCGGGTGGCCAGGGCGAGCTGGCTGTAGCCCCGCTGCTCCCGCCACCGGCGCACCAGCTCGCCCGCCGGACGGGACACGTGCGGACTTTCCTGCACCTCGGTCATCTCATCACCCTGCATCATCCTCGGCGTCGGGCACAACCGCGGAAGCCGCTCGCGGGCCGCGCACGGCCGGGTGGGGTGCGCGGCCCGCCGACACCCGGCCCGGGGGGGGGGGGGGGGGGGGCCGGGGGGGGGGGGGGGGGGCGGCCCGGGAGAGTTAGAAAAAACACACACAACAAACCAAAAAGTATGGACTATTGGCAGAGGGTGTGTTAAGG